>NZ_KQ959943.1 GCF_001553035.1 Gemella haemolysans | reverse complement strand
AAACTGTACATTCTTATTTTATCATTCTCATCAAAGGCGACTCGAAACCTGAAAATAAATATGAACTTATGCATAATGAATTGTCTCAATATTGGGAAATCGACAAAACTTATCATTATGACAGTGGGCTTGATGCAGTATTATTTAAAACTAAAAGTGCACTATCAATTGTTCCGGATGGATTGGTTCATGTTTTAGCTATACGCGGAACTAAAGGTGGAAAAGATATAAGTAATGATGTAGTTGTTGCGTTTGGCCAAAATCCACAACAAGGTAAAGAAATTGAAGAAATTATAAAAGATATTGGATTAAGAGAAGATATAAAGAACTTTTATATTACGGGACATTCATTAGGAGGATACCTAACTCAACGTGCAGTAGTGAAGTTACATAAATTAGCAAATGAAGAAAATGGGTATTTGATAGAACCTGCTGCTAAGAAGTATAGAGATTTTTATCATAATGCTTTCAAAAAAGCTACAACGTTTAATGCTCCTAAAATTGTTGCATCTATTTTGAATAGAGATCTATATAACAAGAGTATTTTAAGCAAACAGTTAGCTAAAGAAGGGAAAATAAAGCATTATGGAATGAGCGGGGATAATGTTGCAAGATTATTATATAATGATAAAGATGTTATGACCTATATAGAAAAAGGAGAACATAGTTCTAATGCGTACTTCTCATCAATATTAAATGATGATGATAACTTTAATGTTGGAGAAAGAACTGGAGTTACTGGTAAAGGAAAACAAAACTCAGTGTTGAAAACTCTGAAAATAGTAGAACCGACAACTGAACAAGTAAGAAAAATAGTAAATGAAAACATGAAAATTTCATTAAAAGATAAAAATCCACTAGAAATATTAGCATTAAATAAAATTTCTAGAGAAAAAGTTTTAGAAAAATTAAATTTAGATAATTTACCTAAAACTGCAACATTAAACATAGATATTCCTGAAGGAATACAACCTACAGCAACGACGTATACTTTAAATGTAGCAGTAAATTATTTAGGGAAAACTATAAATACGAATGTAGGTGTATTGGTAAAAGTACTACCTAATTTCGAAGAGTTGAAATCAATCAAACAAGAAGCTTTTCTAGAAAGCGAAAAGAAAATAAATACAGATAATAAAACTTCAAAAATAAAATCTAATTATAGTGCTAAAAAAGAAGAATTAAAAATAAAATTACAAAAAGCAGAAGAATTATTGAAAAATAGCAATGCTAAGCAAACTGATATAAGAACTTTAACTAAGGAACTAGAAACAGCACTAGAAGAGTATAAAACAGTAGTTCGTGATTTGAGATTAGACAAAACGTTATTAACAGATGCGATAATGAAAGCAACAAAAAAACTGGAAGTATTCAAAAACACAAATACTGCATTAAGCTCGTCTGAGGCGATGAATGAGTTTAATATTCGAAAAGGTGAATTATTAAATGACTATAACAGTCTATTAAAAAAAGTAAAAGGTGAGCTAGATACAATAGAAACTTATGATAAATTAGTGAAAGAAAAAGATAAGTTAGCTAATTTAGAAAAAGATATCGCATCAGCCCTATCTGTTTTAAATAAACAGCAAAAAGATTATTATGAACCAATTGTGAAAATTTATGAAGTATATGAAGGTGATACACCTAATGCAGAGTTGGTTATTGAAAAGAATAATTTACCTATAAAAAGTATAATTTGGGAAGGAACCCCAGAAACTTCTAAATTCGGGACTAAAAAAGCAACAGTAAGGGTAGTGTATAGAGATGGTAGTTTTGATTTAGTAAATGTGAACATAGATATTAAAGCACTATACGGAGAGGTAACAACAAAAACGGAAGTAAAAACAATCCCATTGAAGGTAATTTATAGAGAAGACAATACAAAGAATATAGGATATGTTAATACGATAGCGGGAACTGAAGGACGAGTTGTAACAACTATAAAATCAAGATTAAATAAGAAAACAAATATTTTAGAAGAGATAGGTAGAGAAACAGTAACAACTAAAGCTGTTGATACAATAATAATAAGAGGGACTAAACCAAAAGTAGAAATTAAAAAACCTTCAAGTTTGATACGATTTGAAAAAAGATATAAGAATCGCAAGGTAGTTGAAAAGCAGCAAAAGCATTATTCAAGAAAAAGAAGAAGATAGAGTAATAATTATATGACTTTGAATCAGCGAGAGATGTGAGAAACAATAGATATTCTTGGAAGTGTCGGGAAAAGAAAGAGTAGCTAAAAATAGTAAAATAGCCGCCAGGATGATATCAATAGTAACAAAATAGATTGTTAGATGTGCAAACGATTTATTGTCAAATAAGGTAAAACTATGTTATAATTAAACTACAACATAGAAGGAGCAAATAATTATGGTAAATATTTATGATAAAGCAAATGAATTTGAAAGAGCATTAAGAGAGTCTGATGAGTATAAAGCATCATTAGCAGCATCTGAAGAATTATATGCAGATGAAGAAGCTAACGCTTTATATACAGAATTTGTATCAAAACAAAAAGATTTGATGGAAGCAGCTCAAGCAGGAAATGAACCTACTGAAGAAGAATTATCAGTATTTGAAGAAATTCAACAAAAGCTATTAGAAAATGCTAAATTCTTAGAGTTTGTACAAACTCAACAAAAACTACAATTTTTAATTGAAGATTTAAATAAAATAATGTACAAACCTTTAGATGAACTTTTCGAAAAATACGGAAATAAATAATAGAAATACAATAAATCCAGGTGTTAGAATGATTCTAATACCTGGATTTTCTATATACATTTAACTTTTATTTATCTTTGTTTTCTTCAACATAATCTATTAATTCTAAAGTAAGATCATATCTAAAGAATGGTGTTATTAGGTAAATTCCTTTAAAGTGTTTTAAAGCAATATCAAGTAACTTTTTACTTTCTTCTAAAGCAATTTTTTGGCAAAGTTCTTTGTCATCTTTTACTTCTTCTAATTTAGCTAAGAATTCTTCTGATAACTTGATACCAGGCACCTCATTGTGTAAGAATACAGCGTTGTTATAGCTAGTAATTGGCATTATACCAACGAAGAACGGAGTATCTGGATAATCAGCAGCAAATTCTGCTAATTGCTCAATTTTTTCAGCTTCAAAGACAGGTTGTGTAATAAAGTAATCAGTACCTGCTTTAATTTTTTTCTCAACTAGACGTTTTGTTTTACTTAAGTCGCGAACATTTGGATTGTAAGCAGCAGCTACTGTGAAGTTTGTAGTCTTTTTAAGAGAAGCTCCGTTATATCCAAGTCCTTCGTTAAGTTGTTTAATAAAAGGAATTAACTTAAGGCTAGTCATGTCATAGACACTAGTAGCTCCAGGGAAGTCACCAAGTTTACTTGGATCTCCAGTAAGAGCAAGGACATTATTAATTCCAAGAATATCAAATCCCATTAAGCGAGATTGTAGTCCGATAAGGTTGTGATCGCGACACGTTAAATGTAGAAGTGTAGGGGTAGAAATGTGCTCTTTAAGTAACGTAGCAGCAGCTAAATTGCAAATTCGAGTGCTAGCTAAAGAATTATCTGCTAAAGTTATAGCTTCGATATTCTTTTTATCTATTGCTTTTGCACCTTCGATAAATTTATCTACATTTAAGTGTTTTGGTGGATCTAGTTCAGCTATTATTGTTACTTGTTTTTTGACTTTATCAACAATTGTTGGTTTATTATTTGCTACTCTTACAAGTTCTTCCTCAGCTGGTAAAGGTGTGATAATTTTTCTTTTAACAGGTTTAAGATCTTTAATTCCTTTTTTAATAGCACGAATATGCTCAGGAGTAGTTCCACAGCAACCACCGATTAATCTTACACCTTCTTCTACAAGTAACTTAGCACTTTGTTCGAAGTAAGCTGAATTTTTTCTAAAACGGTATTCATTACCATTAATAGTTTGTGTTAACTGTAATAAGCTGGCATTAGGATAAGCTGATAGGTAGCTTTGTGCAAATAATGGAACTTGTTTTAAACTTTTTATCATATGATAAGGACCAAGATGACAGTTTAAACCAACGATATCAGCACCTAAGTTAACAAGGGTACTTAGAGCATCAGTTACTTTTTCCCCATTTTGAGTTATACCTGCCTCTAATAATGAAATATTAGTAATAATAGGTAAGTCAGTTAATTTTCTAGCTTCAGTCAATACAGCACGAATTTCTTCTTGATCATAATAAGTTTCAAAAAGTAATGCATCAATTTTATTTGTTGATAATAATACTTTTACTTGATCAAGTGTTTCGTTAACGATTGTTTCTAATGATAGTTCACATTCACGAAGACCTCGAATAGCTCCAATAGTACCGAAAACAAAAGTATTTTCTCCAGCAGCTTTACGAGCTATTTCAGCAGCGCGAATATTAATTTCTTCAAACTTGTCTTCATAACCATAAGTTTTTAGCTGACATTTTTTTGCAGCATAAGTATTTGTTTGAATTATATCTGCTCCAGCTTCAATATAAGCCTTATGAATTTTCTCTACAGAATCCGGATTAGAGATATTATTATATTCATGACAACTTTCCAATCCATTACTATAGAGAGCTGTACCCATAGCTCCATCAGCTACGAGTACATTTTGTTCTAATCTCTCTAGTAAGTTTCTCATATGAACCTCCTATTTAGCGGCAAGTTCATTTCTAATTTCTTTAGTTACCTCAACTAAAACTTCTAATGCTTCAATAGTTTCTTTTTCAGCACGAGTTTTTAATCCACAGTCAGGGTTAATCCAGAATTGCTCAGTAGATAGTTTTTGAAGTGGACGTAAGATATTTGTACGAACTTCTTCTTTAGAAGGTACACGAGGAGAGTGGATGTCGTAAACTCCTAGACCAATACCTAAAGGATAGATTGCAGTTTCGAATGCAGAGATTAATTCTCCGTGACTTCTACTAGTTTCGATAGAAATAACGTCAGCGTCTAATGCACGGATAGAATCGATAATTTCATCGAAGTTAGAATAACACATATGTGTGTGAATTTGTGTATCATCTTGAACTGATGAAGTAGCTAAACGGAATGAGAATACTGCTTCTTCAAGATATTTTTCTTTTTTGTTATCTCTTAGAGGTAATCCTTCACGGATAGCTGGTTCATCAACTTGGATAATTGTAATTCCAGCTTTTTCTAAAAGTTCAATTTCATTTTTAAGTGCTATAGCGATTTGGTTGAAGATTTCTGCTTTAGAAATATCAGTTCTTTCGAATGACCAGTTTAGAATTGTAACTGGTCCAGTTAACATACCTTTAACAGGACGGTTAGTTAAGCTTTGAGCATAGGCAGTTTCTTTAACTGTAACAGCTTCTACGTGTTTTACATCTCCGTAAATAATTGGTGGTTTAACCCCACGAGAACCGTATGATTGAACCCAACCAAATTTAGTAGATGCAAATCCAGCGAAACGTTGCCCGAAGAATTCAACCATGTCTGTACGTTCGAACTCACCGTGAACTAATACGTCAATATCAAGATCTTCTTGGATTTTAATCCAACGAGCGATTTCTTCTTCAATAAATTTTTCATATGCTTCATTAGATAATTCACCTTTTTTCCATAGAGCACGTTGTAGACGTACTTGTTTAGATTGAGGGAATGATCCGATTGTAGTAGTTGGTAATAATGGTAAGTTGTATTTTTTATTTTGAACTTCACGACGAACTTTGTAATCAGATGGACGAGTAGAACGAACATTTTCACTTGATTCTAATTCAAGGTTTCTGAAGTCAGCATTTTGTAGTTTGTTGAAATCTTCAACGTGTTTTTGGTATGCTGCATCTTCTTTACCATCTAATTTGCTAGCTAGTAAGTTAAGCTCTACTAATTTCTGATCAGCAAATGCTAAACCGTTTAATAATGTTTCTTCTAATTCAGTTTCGTTTTTAGTTGTTACTGGTACATGTAGTAATGAACATGAAGGTTGAATTACTAATTCAGCAACATTAGCTTTAATTTCTTCTAATAATGCAGAACTATCTTCGAAATCATTGCTCCATACGTTACGCCCATCAACAATCCCAGCAAATACTTCTTTATCTTTGAATAAACCAGCTTTTACATTAGTTAAGTTTTCTTCTCTTCCGTGAACGAAGTCTAAACCGAAAGCTACTGGTAAATCAGCAAGTTTTTCAGCTTCTACTAAAGCTTCAAAGTAAGTTTGGAAGATGAATTTAGCATCTACTTCATTGTTGAAGTGGTTGTATACTTTGTGAGCTAATTCTACATAGTTTCTACCTTCATCAGTAACAAAGATTGGCTCATCTACTTGGATGTAAGAAGCACCAGCTTCAGCTAATTCTTTGAATACTTGAGTGTAAAGTGGAACTAATTTATCTACAGCTTTTTCAAATTCTCCTTCAGCTAGACCACTAGATAAAGCAACATATGTAATTGGTCCAGTGATTACTGGTTTAGCTTTATCTCCTACGATTTCTTTTGCTTCTTTATATAAGTCTAATAGACGAGTATTGTTTAATTTAGGGTTAACATTTTCCCATTCTGGTACGATGTAGTGGTAGTTAGTGTTAAACCATTTTTTAAGTGCAGATGCAACATTATCTTTGTTACCACGAGCGATATCGAAGAATAAGTCTACATCAACTTCTCTTCCTTCGAAACGTTGTGGAATAACGTTGAATTGAACTGATAAATCTAAAATGTGATCATAAAGTGAGAAATCACCAACTGGGATAAAATCTAATCCAGCATTTAATTGTTTCTCGATATAAAGACGACGAAGTTTTCCTGCTTCTTCAAATAACTCGTTTTGACGAACTGTACGAGCCCAATATCCTTCAATTAATTTTTTCCATTCTCTTTTTTCCCCTAAACGTGGGTATCCTAAACTTGAAATTTTTGTCATTATTCTTTCCTCCTGAGATTTTCTCTTTTTGTGTATATTGAATTATAAAAATAAAAAACGCCCTTAAACAATATCTAATATTGTCTAAGGACGTGCGTTTCATACGTGGTACCACCTTATTTTATGGAAAATCTAAAATGATAAATTGTATTTTTTAGTTTTCCACCTCATTAAAATTTTAACGCTATTTTCTGCGTAATTATCTAACTTTCGCTCGATAATTAAAACTCAAAGACCATCTTCAAAAAAACTCATTAATCTCTTTTCAGCTACCGAGACTCTCTGGTGTAAATCCTTTTTTCTACTCATCTTATCTATGTTATAATATATTAATTTGTAAAAATATTTTTTTATTCAGTCTTAAATACGACAAAAGGGTAGTAACACAAGGGACGAAATGACCGTGTTACCACCCAATTTTATAATCTTAAAATAAATTTTAATCTTACCTCAATGATTATTAACGGTTATCAACCGGAACTAACTTATATATACTCATTAGTTCAGCTCTGTGACCATTTACAATACACTCAAATCCTTTTTTTCACCAACCAAAAGGTCTCTAATAATTAAGAAATATTGCTCTTCACTTCTTCGCTTTTTAAAACTGTTAAAGAAATATTAACATAAGATATTTTCTTTGTCAACACTTTTTAGTAAAAAAATTAAAAACTTTTTTCGAAATTGTCAGAAATCTAATTTAAACCATATATATTAGTATATTTTTAAAATAATTATTTTATAATATCTATTTAAGAAGTATTTAAACATTTACTAATAGTTAGTTAATATCTATAAGATATACTGTATTCATCAAACAAAAAGTTTTGGTAATAAAGTATTAATAAGAGGAGAAAAATACAAATGAAAAATAACTTTATGAAATCAGAAAATTTTACAAAATGGGCAATAAGAAAAGTTAGTGTTGGAGTAGTATCAGCAGCTATTGCAAGTGGTATTTTTGTAATTGTAGGAGGTGGAGAAGCACACGCAAGTGATAAACAATTAGATAAAGCACCTGTAGTTCAAAATGTAGATAATAAACAAACTGATACAGTTGTTGAATCTAAAGCACCTGAAAATAAAACAAATACTGTGGAAAAAGTAACAACACCTGTTGAGAAACAAACAGTTGAAGTGAAAAATGATGTTACGGCTGAGAAACAACCTGAAGTAAAATCAGAACCAAGCGTTGATGCAAAAGAAGTTGATGCGAATAATTTATTAAAACTTGCTAAAGATGTAGCAGAACCACAAACAACTCCAGTTGAAGTTAAAAAAGCAGTAATGGATAATACTAAAGATGAAGTTAACGTACCAGCTAAATACTTAGATAAAGCAAACTTCCCTGGACCATTCACAGCCGGAGTAAATCAAGTAATTCCTTATCACTTATTCGCAGGTGACGGAATGTTAACTCGATTAATCTTAAAATCATCAGATAATGCACCATGGTCAGATAACGGATCAGCGAAAAATCCAGCTCTTCCACCAGTGAAAAATTTAACAGAAGGATTATACTTCTATGAAGTAGACTTAGCAGGAACACAAGGAAAACAAGATAAAGAATTATTAGATTTACTTAAAGCAAATGGAACACAAAGCTACAAAGCAACAATCAAAGTATACGGTGAAAAAGACGGAAAAGCAGATTTAACAAACTTAGTAGCTACAAAAGATGTAAATGTAAATCTAAATGGATTAACAACTGTTAACGAAGTTAAAAAAGCTGTTATGGATAATACTAAAGATATAATTGATGTACCAGCTAAATACTTAGATAAAGCAAATTTCCCTGGACCATTCACAGCTGGAGTAAACCAAGTAATTCCTTACCACTTATT
>NZ_KQ959941.1 GCF_001553035.1 Gemella haemolysans | reverse complement strand
CCTCTCGTCAGTCCTAAATTTTGGAGACCCTTTTATATTATCTTATAGTTAGTTTTATATACTTTTATTTTAAATCTGTTATATATAATTGATACTAACAGATATCACTTTTAAGAAAATAAAAAATGAAGTAGGGAATTATCTCCTACTTCATTTTTTTATTATTTAAAGAATTTTAATTTTCTCTATATTTTATTTTTTATAAGCAAATGTATAAAGTGCAGAAACTAATGTAACAGCCCCTACAAAGTTACCTAAAAATACTGTTCCCATGTTTTGGATAAATTGTAAAACTGAGATATTTGCACCTTCAAACATTGCAGCTGGGATTGCGAACATGTTCGCAACCAAGTGTTGGAATCCAATAGCAACGAATGTCATAATTGGGAACCATACACCAAACATTTTACTTCCTACATCTTTAGCAGCAAAGTTTAACCATACTGCCATACCTACTAACCAGTTACACCCTACAGCTGAGAAGAACACTTGCCAGAATGTTAAATACACTTTTGATTCACCAGCTGAGATAGTTTTAGCTGCAATAGAACCACCAGTTAACCCAGTTAAATGTCCTAAGAAATAAGCAATAACTAGAGAACCAACAAGGTTTGCAAATGTAATAACAACCATGTTTTTAGCCAACAGTTTAAAACTAATCTTCTTATTAAACCATGCAACAGTTACAGCCATCATATTACCTGTAACTAATTCTCCACCACCAACTAGAATACAAATAAGTCCAATTGGGAAAACAGATGCTCCAAGTAATGCACCAATACCACCAAATTCTTTAGGAATTGATCCTGATACACGAAGTAAGGCTAAAAATCCTACTCCGATGAATGCCCCACCCAAGAAACCTAAACTTAACATATATTTAAGGCTTGCAGTTGCTTTAGCAGTACCTTTTTTAATAGTTAGTTCATAAACTTCTTGAGGCTCTAAAAATGCTTTAGATTCTACAGTGTTTGTCATGATAACACTCTCCTTAAAAATTTATAATAATTACATAGATAATAATTTTTCTACATCTACAGTAAAGATTATACTATAACAAGGATATTTTTTCAATACTGTTTTAATACAGTTTTTATTAAAATATAGATAATTTAACAAGGTACTCTTCATTGTTTTTTATTAATATTATCAAATATATTAGTATTTGTTAAATCGTAAATTAATAAAACAACAGCTAATAAAACGTTTTCTATGAATGTTATATTTTTTAATATTTGAATTATTCTTTTTTCTTACTACACTCTATAATAACAGCATTTGAAGCTTTCAACCTAAAATAATTCTTAAAAATAATAAATATAAATTCTTCGAAAATAAAAATTTAAATATTATAAATTCATAAATAGAAAAATTACTGAAATTTCAAATATATTTTTCTCATATTTTCAATAATATTTCAAAAACGGATTTACAAGAATCTTGAAACATACTAAAATTTATCCTGTTATAATAATAATTCTCAATTTAAAATCATTATAGCTAAATTACAATATTCCTAAAGAATTTAGTACTTTATTAATTTCTTCAAATCAATTTTACCAATTATACAATATAACTCCTTATCTTTATTTGAATTTAGAAATTTCGTACACATAAAAAAGCGATTGGATAATTTCCAATCGCTTAATTTACTATCTTGCAACCTTAACTGCTCTAACCTCACGAATAACATTAACTTTAATGTTTCCTGGGTATTGCATCGTTTCTTCGATTTTATTTTTAACTTCTTTGGCAATTTTGTAAGTTTTTGTATCATCTACCTCTTCTGGATTTACGATTACACGAATCTCACGACCTGCTTGAATAGCAAATGTTTTTTCCACACCTTTGTGTTCATTTGCAATTTCTTCAAGTTTTTGTAGACGTTTAATATAGTTTTCTAATGACTCTCTTCGAGCCCCTGGACGTGATGCAGAAAGTGCATCCGCTGTGGCAACAATGACAGAAATCGGATGTGTTGGTTCAGTATCACCGTGGTGTGAAGCAATTGCATTAACAACAATTGCATTCTCTTTATATTTAAGAGCTAAAGCTACACCAATTTCAACGTGCGAACCTTCAACCTCATGATCAAGTGCTTTACCGATGTCATGTAATAAACCTGCACGACGAGCTGTTGCGACATCTAAGTCTAGCTCAGCTGCGATAAGTCCAGAAATATATGCTACTTCCATAGAGTGTTGTAGTCCATTTTGACCGTAACTTGTTCTATATTTTAACTTACCAACGATTTTCACTAAATCTGGATGCATATTGTGGATTCCAAGGTCGAATGTAGCTTGCTCCCCTGCATCACGAATAACTTGATCAATGTTTTTACGTGCTTTATCAACAGCTTCCTCAATTTTCGAAGGATGGATACGACCATCATCAATAAGTGATTTAATTGCAGTTTTTGCAATCTCACGACGTATTGGATCATATCCAGAAAGGATAACTGCTTCTGGAGTATCATCAATAATTAAATCTACCCCTGTTAATGTTTCTAAAGTACGAATGTTTCTTCCTTCACGACCGATAATACGACCTTTCATATCATCACTTGGAAGATCTACAACAGATACAGTAGTTTCACTAACTACATCTGTAGCAAAACGTTGTAATGATTGAACAATAAGTTCTTTTGCACGTTTATCAGCAACGTTTTTCGCCTCTAGTTCTTTATTTCTTATATATATTGCCATGTCTTTAGCCATATCAGTCTCAACTGCGGCCATAATCTCTTCACGAGCTTGTTCTTCTGTTAAGTTTGCAATTCTTTGCAACTCTGTTTCTTGTTGAATCTTAAGTTGATTAACTTCACTACTTTTCTCTTCAAGAAGTTGAGATTTCTCTTCCAATTTCATCTCTCTAGAACTTAACAACTCATCTTTTTTATTTAGAAGTTCTGTTTGGCGTTCTAATGAAGATTCTTTTTGAACAATTCTATCTTCTTGTCTTTGAATATCTTGCTTTTTAAATTCTGCTTCTTTATTAGCTATGTTAATTATCTCTTCAGCTTCTTTTTTAGCGATAGTAGTTTCTTTTTCAACTATATATCTAGCTTCTTTTCTTGCTTCTCCAATAATATGATCAGCATCTTGCTTAGATAATTCTAATTTCTTTTGAATAGAATTTTTTGAAATAATATATCCAAATAAAAGTCCAACAAGTAAAGCTGCAACACTGATTATTCCATAAATCATTTTGCAACCTCTTTCTATTTTGAAAAATTTTTATTATGATATAACAACTATTCGACAATTAAAATTCGAATAAATTGTCACATACCATAATTACAATTCTACACTACCTATAGTAAAAAGTCAATAGTTCACTCAGGGAAAATCCCAGTTTATAAAATCTTTTCTTCTATATAATATAGTTTATAAATTTCTTTTTAAATTATAACTTCTATTTATCTATTATTTTGATTTTATACTTGAATTTTAGCCGACTTAGTTGTATTATTTTAATATCTACTCAATAAAAGTAGAATTATTTTTACTAAACATAAGTTTTTTTAAAAAAACTTATTAAAATACTTGCAATTACTTATCCAGTGTGATATTATATTCAAGTATGTAAAAATACAAAACTTGATTGAGTGGGAGAACGAAAAATTCAAAGACGTTCAAATGACCACATCACGAAAAATATATAGGAGGTTTTATCGTGGCTAAAAAAGTTATAAAAGTTGTTAAATTACAAGTACCAGCAGGTAAAGCTAACCCAGCTCCACCAGTTGGTCCAGCGTTAGGTCAAGCTGGTGTAAACATCATGGGATTCTGTAAAGAATTCAATGCTCGTACACAAGACCAAGCAGGATTAATCATTCCAGTAGTAATCTCAGTATATGAAGACCGTTCATTTACTTTCATTACTAAAACACCACCTGCACCAGTATTACTTAAAAAAGCAGCTAAAATTGAAAAAGCATCTTCTGTTCCTAACCGTGACAAAGTTGCTACAGTTTCAAAAGCTCAAGTTCAAGAAATCGCTGAACTTAAAATGGCTGACTTAAACGCAGCTTCTGTAGAAGCAGCAATGCGTATGATCGAAGGTACTGCAAGAAGTATGGGTATCTTAATAGGAGAATAGGAGGATAATTATAATGGCAAAAAAAGGTAAAAAATATCTTGAAGCAGCTAAATTAGTAGATTCTTCTAGTCTATACTCTGTAGTAGAAGCAATCGAATTAGCTAAAAAAACAAGCACAGTTAATTTTGACGCAACTGTAGAAGTTGCATTCCGTTTAGGAGTTGACACTCGTAAAAACGACCAACAAGTTCGTGGAGCAGTAGTTCTTCCTAAAGGAACTGGTAAAACTGCTAAAGTTTTAGTTTTTGCTAAAGGTGATAAAGCAGCAGAAGCTGAAGCAGCAGGAGCTGACTACGTAGGACAAGGTGAATACATCACTAAAATCCAACAAGGTTGGTTTGATTTTGACGTAATCGTAGCTACTCCAGACATGATGGGAGAAGTTGGTAAAATCGGTCGTGTATTAGGACCTAAAGGATTAATGCCAAACCCTAAAACTGGTACTGTAACTATGGACGTTACTAAAGCTGTTAATGAAATCAAAGCTGGTAAAGTTGAATACCGTGCTGAAAAAGCTGGTGTTGTTCACACTCCAATCGGTAAAGTTTCATTCTCAACTGAAGACTTAGTTGAAAACTTCAACGCTGTTCAAGACGCTTTAGCTAAAGCTAAACCAGCTGCTGCTAAAGGAACTTACTTCAAATCTGTAGCTGTAACTACAACTATGGGTCCTGGAGTACGTGTTAACACAGCAGAATTCAAATAAGAATTATTAATACAAAGAAGATTTGGTTAACCAAGTCTTCTTTTTTGTTCTTTCCCTACCTCACTATAACATAAATAAAAAAGCTATGACTAACACTATTTTCTGTACTAAATCACTAGCTTTCTTATATTCTTTTATTTTCGATTTATGCTTGCTTAACCTTACTTGGTTTCATTATAAGTATTTATTAATTCAACTCTAGTTGCATCTTTAGTTCCTTCTTTAATTCCTTCAAAGAACATATTAGCTTCAAATGTATAAATTTTTAAGACACTTGTACTTATTAAAAGGAACAGAATTAAAACAAGTTTTCCTTTATACTTTTTATCTACTCGTTTATTTTCTCTATTATGAGCTAATAAAATATTTACGCTAACAAAGTAATATAACAATGTGATTACTATTAATAGTGCTAATTTTATTAAACTAAATTGCGTATTATCATATTTTGGACCTATATATCCACTAAAAGGCACTAAAGAAAATCGAAAGATTCCTACTATAAATTGATAAATAATAATATCATATATAAAGAAGTATATTAGTGTTATTTTTGTCTTAATCATTTGGATTACAGCAAAATTTGATAATGCTATAACTACTATTATTGCATATAGGTATTCAATAGGATTAACTTTACGATAAATATAATCTAATACAAAAGATATTATTCCCCCAAAGAATAAAGTTATATAAGTTGTATAGTAAATATATCTTACTTTATCTTTTAATGAAATCGGTAGATATTCAATAAATTGATGTTCAGGATCATCATATTTTCTTCCATTTATCACAATAATTATTGAACTAATAACAGCTAAAATAATATAAGTTTTATGAAATAATAACTCAAGTACTACAGTGATGGTAATAAAATAATATAGTAAATATAAACTCTTATATAATAAAGGTTTCGTATAATTTCTATTTGAAATTAAATTCCAAATTGCGCCAAAGTTTGTATCGTATTTTTGTTTAATCATTTGAGTTCTCTCCCTTCATAATAGAAAGCAAAATATTTTCTATATCTGTAGTGTTAAATCTTTCTTGTAGCTCTACTATATCTTCTTTAGTATTAATTCTTCCATTTTCTAAAACAATTATATAATCTGCTAAACTCTTTATCACTAAAGGATCTTCAGTTACAAGAATAATCATTTTATTTTCATCTATATAATCTCTTAGAAGATTTAATATTTCTTTTTTTGCTATTAGTCCTACTCCAGAAAATGGATTATCTAACACTAATATACTAGACTTAGTAAAATATCCTATTGCAAATAACAATATTTTTTTCTCCCCTTGAGATAATTCATATATTTTACTATGAAGAACAATTTTTTGTTTATTTAGAAATTCAAAACATTTATCTATATTAAATCTTTCATCTAATTTAGATATTTTATATAAAACTTCATTTACTTGTAAAGTATCTGAAAACAATGGTTTGTCAGCAACATATGAATATAGTTTCTTAATTTCTACTGCATTTTGTTGAAAGTTCAAATTATTATAGCTAATTGCATTTTTATCCGATGAGATTGCTCCTAATAGTGTTTGAAGAAATAGTGTTTTACCACTCCCACTATTACCTGTAATTGCATAGACATATCCATCTTCTAACTCCAAATCTATAGGACCTAGTTGAAATGACTTTTTATTAATCTGTAAATTATTCACTTTTATCATAAATTTTTTCCTCCAATACTTTATCAACTATATCCTTAATATCTTCTATATTAAGTCCATCATTAATAGCATTATCAATTATTACCTTTAGTTCAACTAAATACTCTTCTTTTTTTATAGATAATACAGTAGCTAAATCTATATCATTTACAAAATATCCCACAGCTCCTTTGGAATATATAAGTTCTTCTTGTAATAATACTTCATATGATTTTTTTACTGTTATTATACCTACTTCTAGCTCTTTAGATAAGCTTCTGATAGAAGGTAATTGATCATTGCATTTTAAACTACCATTAAGAATACTATTCTTTATTTGTGTAGCCACCTGTTGATAAATCGGAACAGATGACATATTAGAAATTTTTATATCCATCATACTCCTCCTTATTAATTCTTTTAAGATTAATTTGTATAATTCAATTAGATATTAAAAACGTTTTCTTGTATCTACTGTGATTATACGATAGATACAGTTGCTTTGTCAATATATATTTTGTAATTTCTTATATTTTTTATTAAAAATACTTTAAATCCTAAGTTTAAAGGTAAATATCATTTTGAAATACTTTGTTACATGTTATAATTATATTAATTATTATTTTAGGAGTGTATTTATGATTACTATTATTGTGCCAATTTATAACGAAGAAAAAACAATACGTGATTTTGTCTATAATCTATATTGTTTACATAATATAAAGGAACATGAGGTGCTTTTTGTTGATGGAGGTTCGACAGATAAGACAAAAGAAATCCTAGATGAACTTTCTTATTTCGGTTACACATATCACTTATCGGATAAAAAAGGTCGTGCAAATCAGATGAATTATGGTGCGAAAATTGCTAAAGGGGATATTCTGTGGTTTGTTCATTGTGATAGTGTACTTCAAAAAGATGTAATAGAAAAAGTACTTGCCTGCCCTACTGAAGTTGGCTGTCTAAAGATTAGATTCTATCCAAGTAGCTTTCCTATGTGGGTAAATTCTCTTGTTTCTAATATGCGTGCAAGTATTACTAACCTTGCCTTTGGAGATCAAGCGATATTTATATCAAAGAAAGTATTTGAAGAAGTTGGAGGATATAAAGATATGCCTTTAATGGAAGATTATAAGCTCTCTGAAGATTTAAGTGCACTTAGCTATAAAATTACAGTAATTGACTCCCCTATCACGACATCTACGAGAAGATATAAAAATCATACTGTAAAAACAATGTGGCAGATGCAGCAATATCAAAAAATGTACCGTCGTGGAGTACCTGTGGAAGAAATAGCAAAAATGTATAAAGATGTAAGATAACCGAATTTATACGTTTTGAATGACATTTTAAAATCATTTTTACTAATTTTATGTATTATATAAATAGAACAATTTCATTGATTATTTATGCAAACTAACTTATAATAAAATTATATACAATTTTTTAAAGGAGAGAATAAATATGGCAGATTATTTTAAAAAGAAACATTTAATAGAATTTGGTGAAGGAAAATTTGGTGAAGATGCACCTGATTATTGGAAAAACTTTATGAATTACTACGGTAATGTCATGGCTGAAGGTGAACTAACAACTCGTGAAAAAGCTCTTATCGCACTTGCTGTAGCCCATGCTGAAGCTTGTCCTTATTGTATTGATGCTTATACTAGTACTTGTTTAGAAGAAGGCTGCGATCAAGATCAAATCGCAGAAGCTATCCACGTTGCAGCAGCAATGAAAGCTGGTATTACCCTTGTACACGGTCTTCAAAGTAAAGAATTATCTGATAAATTAACAAACTAGTATTATTATGACAGAATTAAATATTCCTAAATTTTTTGACCAAGTTGAGGAAAAACAATATTTATTAACTGAAGAATTTCCTGAAGTTATGCAAATCAACGTAGGTAGTTTGTGCAATATTACATGCAGTCACTGTCACGTTGACGGTGGACCTACAAGAAAAAATAATATGGTTCGAGAAACTTTTGAACAGATAATTGAAGCATTTAAGGTTGGTAAATATAAAACAATAGATATTACAGGTGGCGCTCCTGAGATGAATCCAAACTTTAGATGGTTTTTAAAAGAAATCGCTCAGTATGCAAAGACCATAATTGTAAGGACAAATCTAATCATCCTTGATGTTCCAGCTTATAGAGACATACCAGAACTATATCGTGACTTAAAAGTTCAAGTAGTGGCATCTCTACCCTACTACAACGAAAAAGTCGTAGCTAAGCAACGTGGAAAAGGTGTTTTTCCTAAGTCAATAGAAGTACTAAGAAGACTAAATGAACTAGGTTATGGTAAAGAAGAAGACCTTATCTTAAACCTAGTCTATAATCCAAATGGAGCATTCTTACCTCCTAAACAAGAAGCACTAGAAAAAACGTATAAGAAAAAACTATATGACAATTTTGAAATTGTCTTTAATAACCTATTCGCAATAACAAACAATCCTATAGGAAGATTCTCTGAATTTTTACATAGAGAAGATTTATACGAAGGTTATATGAACAAACTCTATAAAGCATACAATCCTGCAACATTGCCAGGGCTTATGTGTAGAAATATGATTTCTGTTGGACCTGATGGTTCACTATATGATTGTGATTTCAACTATATTGAAAAACTTAAAATCTCTGGTGAAGTTAACCATGTAAGTCAACTTGTAGATAATCACACAGGTATACGTAGAATTGTTACTGGTATGCATTGTTACGGATGCACTGCAGGAGCTGGTTCTTCTTGAGGTGGAGAGACTTGCTAGCATAGGTTATGCTAATAATATACAAAAAGAAGCCATTAACACGGCTTCTTTTTCATAAACTATTTTTTGATTAGTGTATTAATAATATTTCCAGCAATATCACTAAGACCACTTCCACTATTACTAGTAATATTAAACAACTCACTCATATCACTACTTAATGAATTATCCTTAGAATATGATTCTAATACTTTATTAATCATCGGTGCCACAAGCGCTGATCCTGCACCTTGATTTAGTTGTTCTAATGCTTTGTTTAATATATCACTGACAAACGATGGAACTTGATTATCACCAATAATATTATTAATTAATTGTTTAATTTTATCATCTGCTCCATTACTTCCTGAAGATAAAACATTTTCTAATATATTTTTTAACATATTACACCTCTCAAATTTATTTATTCTAGTTTACCATATAAAACATAAATGTACTATATATTTAACTTTTATAATATAATTTTTAGATGGTAAGCATCCAATATCAATTTTAATTGTTCTTTATCAAGGAAATCGTAAAACACCCATTCCATTTTCCCCTTACAGAGTTTCATTAAAATCATATTAGATTTCCCTTCTTTTTTTGATGAATAGTCAACGTTTAATGGTACAATTTGTTTTGACATTTTATCTTCCTCCATTCCTTCTTTTTGAGAATGATAAAATAAGAATGTACAGTTTTG
>NZ_KQ959940.1:13577-14801 GCF_001553035.1 Gemella haemolysans | reverse complement strand
GTAGGTCGGGGGTTCAAGTCCTCTGGCCGGCACCATTTAGAATTTAGAGCCATTAGCTCAGTTGGTAGAGCATTTGACTTTTAATCAAAGGGTCGAAGGTTCGAGTCCTTCATGGCTCACCATTCTTTTGCGGGTGTGGCGGAATTGGCAGACGCACTAGACTTAGGATCTAGCGCCTCACGGCGTGGGGGTTCGACTCCCTTCACCCGCACCATTTCTAAGTATTCGCGAAAGTAGTTCAGGGGTAGAACATCACCTTGCCAAGGTGAGGGTCGCGGGTTCAAATCCCGTCTTTCGCTCCAATAGTTAATATAGTGCCGGGGTGGCGGAACTGGCAGACGCACAGGACTTAAAATCCTGCGGTAGCAATACCGTACCGGTTCGATTCCGGTCCTCGGCACCATTATATTAGCGCCCATAGCTCAATTGGATAGAGCGTTTGACTACGGATCAAAAGGTTAGGGGTTCGACTCCTCTTGGGCGCGCCATTTAGAATCACGGGAAGTAGCTCAGCTTGGTAGAGCACTTGGTTTGGGACCAAGGGGTCGCAGGTTCGAATCCTGTCTTCCCGACCATTGAAAATATATATAAACATTATTAATTTGGGGCCTTAGCTCAGCTGGGAGAGCGCCTGCTTTGCACGCAGGAGGTCAGCGGTTCGATCCCGCTAGGCTCCACCATTTTAAATAATGAATTTAGCCTTTATTGGCGGCGTAGCTCAGCTGGCTAGAGCGTACGGTTCATACCCGTAAGGTCGGGGGTTCGATCCCCTCTGCCGCCACCAATAATAGTTAGTGAATTCACAGGAACACGGACTCTTAGCTCAGTTGGTTAGAGCTATCGGCTCATAACCGATCGGTCGCAGGTTCGAGTCCTGCAGAGTCCACCATTAATCAAGGAGGAATACCCAAGTCCGGCTGAAGGGATCGGTCTTGAAAACCGACAGGAGTGTAAAAGCTCGCAGGGGTTCGAATCCCCTTTCCTCCTCCATTTTTATTATCGCGGGATGGAGCAGTCTGGCAGCTCGTTGGGCTCATAACCCAAAGGTCGATGGTTCAAATCCATCTCCCGCAATTTTTAATACTAGGTCCCGTGGTGTAGCGGTTATCACGCCTGCCTGTCACGCAGGAGATCGCGGGTTCGATTCCCGTCGGGACCGCCATTTTTTTATGTCAAAATTAAATAATGCCTCGATAGCTCAGTTGGTAGAGCAATGGATTGAAG
>NZ_KQ959940.1:0-13477 GCF_001553035.1 Gemella haemolysans | reverse complement strand
TGGTTCGAATCCACTTCTTCCCACCATTCTTAGGGACGTAGTTTAACGGTAGAACAAAGGTCTCCAAAACCTTTGGTGTGGGTTCGATTCCTGCCGTCCCTGTACAAGGTGTAATCATTTATGATTACACTTTTTTTTATTGTCTTTAAAAAATTGTTTACTTAACTTAGGAAATATTCTTTTAAAGTATTGTTTTATAAGCTTTATTAGATAGTATATATCGGGAAATATTTTTGACAAAAGGTTTTAAATATGATATTGTAGTAATGTATAAAGGGTTACAGGAGGTAAAATATGACTGAAAGTGTAAAACCATTTAGTAAACTATATGATTTAACACAAAGAGCTGAGAAAGTGGGTATTTCGGATGATGATGTACTTAGAGAAATTTTAGTAGAAAAGATTGTACCAAATAAATATCAACCGAGAAGAGAATTTACAGAAGAGAAGATTAAAGAACTTGCTGAATCGATTAAACAGAATGGATTACTTCAATCTATTACTGTACGTGATATAGGGGATGGATTCTATGAGCTTATTGCCGGTGAACGGCGTCTTAGAGCTATTAAATATTTACAGTATCCAAAGACAAAAGCGATTGTTAAAGAACTAACCGATGAACAGATGGCTACATTAGCTTTAATTGAAAATATACAAAGAGAAGAGTTAACACCAATTGAAGAGGCACATGCATATCAAGAGTTACTTAGAATTAATAAACTTACTCAAGATGAGCTTGCTAAGTCTTTAGGGAAAACTCAAGCCACTGTAGCTAATAAATTACGATTATTAAAATTAAGTAAAAAGGTTATTGATGCGATAAATACTAAGAAGATTACTGAACGTCACGGCCGTGCTATGGTTAAGTTAGATTCTTCTGCCCAAGAGAAATTATTGATTCAAATTTTATCACAAAATCTAAATGTATCTCAAACTGAAGAAAAAATTGATACATATTTAAAAATCAAAAAAGACACAAAAGTTTTTAATCCAACTGTAAATTATGATGGACAAAAAATTATATCTAAGCTTATAAAAGAAATAGCTAAATTAGAAGAGAAATATAATATAAATTTAAACAAAGAAGAAGAAGAAACTATGGAAAGTGTGGTTATTAAAGTTACTGTGCCGCGCTTTGTCAAAAAAGAGGTAAATGATGAAAATATTAGCGATATGTAATCAAAAAGGTGGAGTAGGAAAAACAACTACTTCAATAAATTTAGCAGCTTCATTGGCGCATCTTAAAAATAAAGTTTTATTAATTGATACTGATCCACAGGCTAATGCAACTAGTGGTGTTGGTGTAGATAAGGCAGCTATAAACCAATCAATTTATAATATACTTGTAGATGAGGTTAATATTAATGATACTATTATAAAAACTGCATATGAAAATCTTGATATTGTTCCGTCTAGTATTGCATTGGCGGGAGCAGAAGTTGAGCTTGTTTCAGCAATTAGCCGTGAGCAACGCATGAAAAATGCAATATCTGAAATTAAAGATGAGTATGATTATGTGGTAATCGATTGCCCTCCATCTTTAGGACTTATTACATTAAATTCATTAACTGCAGCTGATGGTGTAATTATCCCTGTACAGACAGAATATTATGCTTTAGAGGGCCTTAGTCAGCTTATGAATACATTTAATATAGTAAGAAAGCATCTTAACTCTAAATTGGATATTTTTGGGGTATTACTTACTATGACTGATAGTAGAACAAATATATCTAATCAAGTAGCAGAGCAGGTAAGAGAGCATTTCAAAGATAAAGCATTTGAAACAGTTATCGCAAGAACTGTACGTTTAAGTGAAGCCCCAAGTTTTGGAGAACCAATTATTGAATATGCGAAAAATTCTAATGGAGCAAAACAATATTTATCATTAGCTAAAGAGGTGATTGAGCGTGGCTAAGAAATTAGGTAAAGGTTTAGGACGTGGACTTGAAGCTATTTTCGCTACAGAAAATGTTGAGATAGTTACGGATAATGATAAGATAGTGGAAATTGCACTTGATGAGATCAAAAAGAACCCATATCAACCACGTACTTATTTTAATGAAGAAAAATTAAATGAATTAAAAGAATCTATCGAAAAAAATGGTTTATTACAACCTATTATTGTAAAAAAAGCTGTAAAAGGGTATTACATTATAGCAGGTGAGCGTCGTTATAGAGCGTTTGAACTACTAGATAGAAAAGAAATTCCAGCTATTATTAAAGAGATGACAGATGAAGAAATGATGGTCTTTGCTGTACTAGAAAACTTACAACGGGAAGATTTATCTGCTTTAGAAGAATCAGAAAGTTATAAAAATCTGATGGATAAGATGTCACTAACTCAAGAGGAATTAGCTAAGAAACTTGGGAAAAGTAGACCGTATATAGCAAATAGTTTACGTTTATTAAAGTTGCCTACAGAAATTAAAAATAAACTTGAGCAAGGGGTTATAAGTACGGCTCATGCCCGAACGCTACTTTCATTAAAAACAAAAAAAGCTATGGAAGAAGTTTGCGTTTTGGTAGTTAAAAGAAAAATGTCTGTTCGTGAGTTAGAAGAATATGTAGCGAAGTTATTAAAACCAAGAGAAGTTAGGAAAACAAAAGCTAAGGATATTTTTATAGAAGAGCAAGAAAATATTCTTAAAAAGCGTCTTGGAACTTCTGTAACAATTAAACAAAGTCGTAATAAAAAAGGTAAGATTGAAATTGAGTTCAAAGATAATGATGAATTTGAACGTATTATTTCGTTATTCAAGGATGAATAATTATGAACATTATTGAAAAAGTCAAAACTTCATTAAGCAACACTGATTTATTTATTGCAGTTTTAGAAAAACTATTACTTATAATTGGAATTTTTATTATTGCATCAATTCTAGTTCGTATCTTTAATAAAATTATTGATTATGTGATGACAACGAGTGATAATGCTAATAAGAAATTTAATATAAAGTTTAATGAGAAAAGATCAGAAACGTTACACAAACTTGTTAAAAGTGCAGTTCGTTATACAATCTACTTTATTGCATTTTTTCAAGTTTTATCAATCTTAGGAGTTAATACAACAAGTATTGTGGCGAGTGCAGGGATAGCATCTGTTGCGATTGGTTTTGGTGCACAGAGTTTAGTTAAAGACATTATATCTGGATTTTTTATCATTCTTGAAGGACAATTTGATGTTGGTGATAATGTTAAAATTTATAATCAAGCAGCCTTTATTGCCGGGGGTTATGTAATGTCACTTGGATTACGATCTACGAAAATTCGTTCTAAAGATGGTGAAGTATACTTCATACCTAATGGGACTATTAATCAAGTAGTAAACTATTCTTTAATGTATAACTTAGCACTAGTAGAACTACCAATTAAGATTGATGAGTCTATTGAAAAAATTGAAGAGAGAGTTAATAAAGTAATAGGTAATGCTAATAACTCTAAAGAATATCATGATTTATTATATAAAAATGATAAATTACACATCGATTATATAGAAAAAATTGCAGATAATGTTGTTACGATACATGTTATTGGAAAAGCTAAAGTAGGAAAGAAAAATGAAATTGAAACGAGATTACGACGTGATTTCTATAAAGAGTTTGAATCATTATTAACATCAAATGAAGAAAAATAGGAGGTTGGATTATGGAATATGAATTAAATGACATAGTTGAAATGAAAAAACAACACCCTTGTGGTACAAATAGATGGCAAATTACACGTATGGGGGCTGACATAAAGATAAAGTGCCTAAAGTGTGATAATAACATAATGATGCCAAGACGTGAGTTTAACAAAAAAATAAAAAAAATAGTTGAAAAAAATTCATAAAATAAAAAAGCTAGTGAATCTTTAAATAGAATCACTAGCTTTTATACTTATTTATTGAATCTTTTTGATACTTTTGAGCTTATAAACATAAAGGCCAAAACAATAATTATTCCATATAAAAATTCCATACTTCCAATATTATTTAGAGTAGTACCAAAGTGTAACCAGATCATTTTTCCAGGGATCAGCCCTATAATGTTACCGATAAAATATTTTTTAAAAGATATCCTAGTTAAACCATATGAGTAACAGATAACACTGTTTGGAAGAACTGGGATTAATCTATAGATTATTAGAAACATTGTTAGTTTATTTTCACTTATACCGAAAATTGTATCATATTGTTTTTTCGATAGTTTTTTAGCTAAGTATTTTTCAACGTAGTCACTTGCGAAGTATCTTGAGATAAGAAACATCACACTAGTATATATCATTGCAGAAAT
Organism: Gemella haemolysans; assembly: GCF_001553035.1. Lineage (GTDB taxonomy): Bacteria > Bacillota > Bacilli > Staphylococcales > Gemellaceae > Gemella > Gemella haemolysans_B. The sequence goes on along the minus strand of NZ_KQ959940.1, from coordinate 9,203 downwards.
TATTGAAAGGATAAAACCATGAGTAAAACCAAATAAATAACCACCAATTGCAGAGAATATCCCTGGTGGGAATAAAAATATTGGTAATACAGATGCTAGTATTAAAAATACTATAGATGCAAAGCTACCAAATTGTGCTATAAAATCTTGCATAGTTCCTCCTTCTGCTAAAATAATATTCTTATTATATCATAAAGATAGGGAAATAAGCGAATAAAAACTAAAAGTGAGTGACTCGAAAATTGTGATTTCAAGGAAATTGGTTTTGATGAGTTACCCACATAAAGATTTTTAAATATTATACTTCTTTTATTAAATGAATTTCAATTCCATTAGGATCATTAATAATAATCTTATTATCATATTCAGAGATGATTTTAGTGTTGTTATTTTTTATATTTTCCACAACTTTATTGTAAGCAACATCATCAATAAATAGAATTTCAAAATGATCTAAACCTGGAGTTCCTTTTTCTCTAAGGTTTAGATTAGGACCTCCCCATTGATTAACAGCTAGATGGTGGTGGTAATTGCCGTAAGCAATCCAACTAGCACTAGCCACGGTGAATTTATCACTAAATCCTAGTACTTCTTGATAGAACTTAGAAGAAATGGTAGAGTTTTGAACACTTAGATGAACATGACCAATAATAGTTCCTACTGGTAAAGTATAAGGCACTACAGATTTTGAAATATTAAGTAGGTGAGTAGCATCAATAGGTTCTGTTACTCCTATAATTCTACCATCTTCTTTTATATCCCAAGTACTTTCATCTTTATCATAATATACTTCTATTCCATTGCCTTCGATATCACTTAGATAAAGTGCATTACTATAACCGTGATCAGATCCACCATCTAAAGGTATATTAGAATCTATAAAGTGGCGCAGTATGTTTGCTAGACTTTGCTCATCTGGAACTAGATAGGCTATGTGATACAGTCCGTAAGAACGTACAAGAGGTCCATCGACTTTTTTCATGTGGAGAAGCGGAGTATTATCAGTAGTACCTAAAGTAGCTTCCGTTTCGTTTTTTGAAATTATAGTCATACCCATAGCTTCTGTGTAGAATTTAAGCTGTCTTTCAAAGTTTACAACATTAAGTGTTGCAGTTCCAAGTTTAATATTTGAGTTATATTTTTTCATAGTTAATTATTATCCTTTTAATTTTTTTCACAGAAATTTATATCTTGTAATATATTTTACATACCAAAATACATTTTGTAAAGTACGTACTTTTATAATAGTTAGTATCTTTTAGTATACTAACGAATAAGATTAATGATTATTAACAAAATATTTTTAAATAGCATAATAATAAATGATAAGTTTCGTGTTTTATGTTATAATAGATAAGTTGAGTAGGCAAGGCCTAAGTAATATAAGAAATTAATGAAGAAAAGGAGTGATTAATACTATGGCATTAACAGCCGGAATAGTAGGATTACCAAACGTAGGAAAAAGTACACTTTTTAACGCAATTACAAAAGCAGGAGCATTAGCAGCGAACTATCCTTTCGCAACAATTGATCCAAACGTAGGAATTGTAGAAGTACCAGACCACAGACTAAATAAATTAACAGAATTAGTAGAACCTAAAAAAACAGTACCAACATCATTCGAATTTACAGATATTGCTGGTATCGTAAAAGGTGCATCTAAAGGAGAAGGACTAGGAAACAAATTCTTAAGTCACATTCGTGAAGTAGATGCAATTTGTCAAGTTGTTAGATGTTTTGAAGATGAAAACATTACTCACGTTGCTGGTGGAGTAGATCCATTATACGATATTGAAGTTATTAACTTAGAGTTAATCTTAGCAGACTTAGAAAGTGTTGAAAAACGTATCGGACGTGTTGAAAAACAAGCTAAACAAAAAGATAAAGATGCTGTTGCAGAATTTGCAGTACTTGCTAAAGTACGTGATATTCTTAAAGAAGAAAAACCAGCTAGACTTTTAGAATTAGATAAAGAAGAGCAAAAAATCGCAAAAGGATTACATTTATTAACAATGAAACCTATGCTTTATGTTGCTAATGTAAGTGAAGATGATTTACTAGATGTTGATTCTAACAAACACGTAGCAAGTGTACGTGAGTTTGCTGCAGGCGAAGGAAGCCAAGTAATCGTAGTTTGTGCAAAAATCGAAGAAGAAATGGCTTCACTAGAAGATGAAGAAAAAGCAATGTTCCTTGAAGAGTTAGGAATCGATGAAAGTGGATTAGATAAATTAATCAAAGCAAGTTACAGCCTTCTAGGATTAGCAACATATTTCACAGCTGGTGTCCAAGAAGTACGTGCATGGACATTCAAAAAAGGTATGTTAGCTCCTGAATGTGCTGGAATTATCCACTCTGATTTCGAACGAGGATTTATACGTGCTGAAACAGTAAGTTATGATGATTTAGTTGAATACGGAAGTATGCCAAAAGCTAAAGAAGCTGGTCGTGTTCGTCTTGAAGGAAAAGAATACGAAGTAAAAGACGGCGACATCATGTTATTTAGATTTAACGTATAATATTTAATAAAATTCTATATTTTCTCATTACATGGGAAGATATAGAATTTTTATATTCGCTATAAAATATGTTATAATTGTTTTTATATAAAAGAGGTGATTCGACGATGTTAAGATTTTTCCATAATCCTTTGCTTATTGCAAAATTAGCGGAGTATGATTATTTAATTAAAGGAAATAAGAAACAGAGTACAGCAGAATATAAAATAAAAAGAATTATAAAAGATATAACCGGAGAAACATTTGAAGATATTGAAGTGTATAATAGTGGAATATCAATTCCAAAGATTACGAAAAATGGATTTCAAGCTACAGCAATCTATATACCAGAACTTAAAGAACTTCTTATTATTTATAGAGGTAGTGAGAGTGAAGATATTAGCGATTGGTTTTACAATTATACAGGAATAGTTTCAGGAGAAAACACTAGTCAGATAGACTCAGCATGTTTATTTAATAGATTTTTAAAAAGAAAGATTCCGGACTTTGATGTATGCTATAAAGTCGCAGCTGGACATTCTCTTGGTGGTCATTTAGCTATCACCGTAGAATTACTTAAGAAAATATACCAGCGAGTTTATACATTCAATACAGCATTACCACAGTTAAAACAATTAAGAAAATATGATAAAAAATATAATAAAAAATTAGAAGAGTATTTTTTAGAAAAAGATTTAGAGGCGACTAATAAACTCCAAGAATTCACTTCTAATTACTATGCAAAAAATGCTCATCATATATATAATTTTGTAAGAAAAAATGATTTCATACAATCGTTAAATATGACTGTAGGAACATTTCATGTAGGGAAGACTATAGAATTTCCAGCGATAATAAAAAACTTTGTTGCACCTGAAGAATTTTTAACAGAAGAAGATACGTATGAATTAGATAAAATTTTCTGTGATTTTTATAATAGATTATTGGAGAAAAATATTACTCCTGATAATGTTGTAGAGAATCAAAAACAGGTAACAGATGAATTTATAGGATTACTGATTGAAAAAATTAAAAATCCAATTCAACAACAAATCAGTAATTTCTCTTATAAGAAAGGAATAAAAGCATCTAGTGAAGTAGGAATTACAGATTCATATAGAACATTTAAGGCTGTTTATAATTACTTATTGTACTTAGCCCATGCGGGTATTATACCTGATGATGTAATAAATTGTACTGATAGTAAAGCAGCTACAACTCTTTATGAGAAGCTTATGTGCGATGTAAATAAATCAAATCTTAAGAATTTATTAAAACCATTACAGGAGTTTTACACGTTAACTAAAGTTATTTATACTGTAACTCATGCAAATGGTTTAGATGATGTAGGAAATTGGGGAAAAATAGCAAAAGCACACGATCTTCCAGCTTTATATGATGCGTTAAGAGAGTAAGACACGCTTAAATAATAAAAAAGAGGATTGAGCAAAATACCCAATCCTCTTTTTATATTACTCGTCATCTTCTTCTGTTATAACAGTTGGTGGAGGAGAAGTTTCAGTAATTGTTACTGTACGTTCTTCTCTCTCTTCTTTTTTATCTTTTTTATCTTTTTTGTCTTTATCTTCTTTCTTCTCTTCTTTTTGAACAGGTTTTGTTACAACGACTTTTGAAGGATCGCTAAATGAAATACCTTTATCTATATTATAACCAAATTTTGCCAATGTTTTTTCTTTAGATAGTTCTTTAAAGCCATTTGGTACTATATCTTTTGTACCACCTTTTGCATTGTTATAACCGTTGATACTTGCATCAACGACTGATTTAGGTCGACTAAAGGCAGTATCTGGTGCGATTAAGTTTTTATCAAGTGCATAAATAGCATTCATAACTGCAATCCAGCTTCTTTGAGCATAGTCATAACTTGGAACTTTTGCCGGACTATCGTATCCATTCCATAGACCAACAGTTATTTTTGTGGAACCACCAACAACCCATAGGTCTTTATAGTACTCAGAAGTCCCTGTTTTTACAAATAAGTTTTTAGAATTGAATTTAAGTTTACTTGGCATATCATGAGATGTACCGTAACTCTTATTGATTACATCCCCAAGCATATTGACGATTAGATAACTTGTAGATTCTTCGAATACTTTGACTGGAGAGAAATCAGCTTTATAAACTAGTTCTCCATCATTATTTTCTATTTCTTCGATAATATGTGCTTTCTTGTGCTCACCTTTATTTGCGAAAGTAGAGAAGGCACTAGTATTCTCAGTAACAGATAGACCATAAGTCATACCACCGATAGCAGTAGCTAAGTTAGTTTTATCACTTTCTGTAAGACCTTCAGCACCCATTTTCTCTAGATAATTTGTGACAGGATCCTCTTTATAAAATGCAGAGTATAGCCTTACAGTAGGTAAGTTAAGAGATCTAGCTAAAGCTTCTCTAGCAGGTAGGTATCCACGCTCAGACATGTCATAGTTCTCAGGTTTCCAACCATAGTGGTTAAATCTCTTATCTAAAACTGTCGAGTTAGGAGTAATGTAACCTTTATCGATAGCTGGTCCATAAACTAGTAGTGGTTTGATTGTAGAACCTGGTGAACGACGAGTTCTTGTTGCGTGGTTAAGTTGTTGTTTTTTGTAATCCATACCGCCAATAAACGCTAATACTTTACCAGTACTATTTTCGATAACCGATGCTCCAATTTCTAATGGATAAACGCGCCCACCTTGACTATATGTTGGGTAAGAAGCGAATTGTTTTTTCGTTTCTTGAAGAGTATCGTAAAGTTTTTTATCAAGTGTAGTTTTTACTTTATAACCACCAGTTATGAATTTAATTCTACTTTTTTCAATTAGTTCATTTCTGTAGTCAGAATTATTTTTAAATTCTTCTTCTCTATTATTTTTTTTAGCAGTTTGCTCAGCTAATATCTCTGCAACTGAACTTGTTACCTCATCACGAATATAAGAATAATCAGTATATTCTGAATATTTTTGTTTAGTATAGGCACCTTTAATATCGAATTTCTTTGCTTCTTCAAATTGTTCTTTAGTAATAAACTCATTTGAAAGCATGCGTTCTAATACATATTGCTGTCTTTCAAACCCTGTTTGAAGTTCTTCATCAGGACGGATATTTCCAGCTGAATCAAATGGTGTGTATCTGTATGGTGATTGGACAAATCCTATAAGATAAGCTGCTTGAGCTATATTTAAATCTTTAGAGTGAACACCAAAAACTCCCTGTGCTGCAGTTTCGATTCCACTGATGTTTTGCCCTAAACTATTTTTCCCGAATGGGGCAACATTTAGATAATTTTCAAGGATTTCATTTTTAGAAAAATGACTATCTACACGAAGTGCTAGTAATATTTCTTTTGCCTTTCTTTCATAAGATCTTGAATTATCAAGAAGCTGGTTTTTTACTAATTGCTGAGTTATAGTACTACCACCTGTTGTTTTCTCTCCTGTTACTTCACTAAGAGAGGCGCGTATAACGGCGAAGATATCAACACCACTGTTTGAATAAAAGTTTGAATCTTCACTAGCGATTATCGCATTTTTAACATTATCTCCTAATTCTTCATAAGAGACAGTTTTCCTAATTAGTTCGGAGTTAATAGTACCTAATTTTTCTCCACTTCCGAAGTAGACCTCACTGTTTTTACTAATATTATTAATTTGATCTTTCATTTCTTTTTGAGTTAAGACAGGTTGATCTTTAACTAAGCCACCCACATAACCAATAGCAAGCCCCGCACTTAGACTAAGTAGAAGTCCAGTTGAAAGAAGGAGGGATTGCGTTATAGAAGTTAGTATCTTCTTGTTTTTCATTGAAATCTCCTTAGATTGCATACTATAAGCTCTATTATACCATAACTTTACAGGAAAAACTAAATTATATGCTAGGAGAGTGGAGGATATATAGTTAATTTTCGGGTAAGACGATTTCCTAAAAAGTTCTAAATTTTAGAAAAAACTCATATGAGAACTTACGATTGCAGTGGTTTATTGATATTTAAATTCGCTTTATGAAAGTTTTTTAGATATCTAATAAACCACTGCGGGAAGTGACTTGTCAAAATTTTGTTTCTTAGGAAATCACGATTTTAGAGTCACTCCCATATTCTTAAGTTATAAGTTAAGTTCAGAAGATTTAGTTGTTTTTAATGATAGAATCTAGTTTTTTTCTACAGGAATTCCCTTAAGAATTTATTAGTTTGTTTTTAAAATATAAGAAAAAGATAAAAGAAAAAGTAAAAAATATGATATAATTGAGATAAGTGTATTAAAATTCTTATGGAGGTATTTCAATGAGTAAATTATTAGAAGATTTAAAATATAGAGATTTAGTTTATCAACAAACAGATGAAGAAGGAATAAAAGAATTATTAGAAAAAGAAAGTGTATCGATTTACTGTGGTACAGATCCAACGGGTAACTCATTACACATTGGTCATTTACTACCATTTTTAACATTAAAAAGATTTCAACAGCATGGGCATAAACCTGTTATTTTAGTAGGTGGAGGAACTGGTATTATCGGAGACCCATCAGGAAGAAGTGAAGAGCGTCAATTACAAAGCCTTGAGGTAATTGAAGATAATGCTCGTCGTCTTGAAGCGCAACTTCGTAATATTTTCCGTGGAGATGACAATATCGAATTCGTAAATAACCGTGACTGGTTAGGAAAACTTTCTATGATTGAATTTTTACGTGATTATGGGAAATTAGTAAACATCAACTACTTACTAGCGAAGGATTCAATTTCAAGCCGTCTAGATAACGGATTATCATTTACAGAATTCAGTTATACTATTTTACAAGGTATTGACTATGCATACTTAAATGAACACCATAATGTTAAATTACAAATTGGTGGTTCAGACCAATGGGGTAACATTACTACTGGTCTAGAAATCATGAGAAAACTTCGTGGAGATGTTGAGGCATATGGATTTACTATTCCATTAATGCTTAAATCTGATGGAACTAAATTTGGTAAATCTACAGGTGGAGCAGTATGGTTAGATCCAGAACAAACGACACCGTATGAATTCTACCAATTCTGGTTCAACACTGCGGATACAGAAGTAGTACCAGCTCTTAAGAAATTTACATTCTTAGAAAAAGATAAAATTGAAGCGTTAAGAGAAAGCTCAGAAAAAGAACCACACTTACGCCTTGCTCAAAAAGCATTAGCAGAAGAAATGGTGAAAATTGTTCATGGTGAAAAAGCATTAGAAAGTGCATTAAACATTACAAAAGCATTATTCTCAGGAAACATTAAAGAACTAACTCACGATGAATTAAAAGCAGCTGTTAAAGGTATGCCAAAATCTGAATTAGAGAAAAAAGAATACAATATCGTAGATTTCCTAGTTGAGAGCAAACTGGTACAATCAAAACGTCAAGCACGTGAAGATGTAAACAATGGTGCTGTTTATGTGAACGGTGATAAAGTTACAGATTTAGAATATGTTGTAGAAGCTAAAGATAGACTAGAAGATGGATTTACAGTACTTAGACGCGGTAAGAAGAAATATCTATTAGTAGAATATAAATAATTTTAAAGTAACATATACATAAAGAGGGGAACCGAAATGAATCTAAAAGAAGTTGTTGGTAAAAAAGCTGTAGAATATGTAAAAGATGGTATGATCGTTGGTTTAGGGACAGGTTCGACCGTATTCTATTTTGTTCATGCACTAGCCGATAGAGTAAAAGAAGGATTGAATGTTGAAATGGTATCAACATCGATTCAAACGGTTGAACTAGCTAAAAGCCTTGGTCTTTCAATCAAAGACCTAGAAGAGATTGATCATATTGATCTTGCTGTCGATGGAGTAGATGAAATTGACAAGGATTTTAATGCGATAAAAGGTGGAGGAGCAGCGTTATTTAGAGAAAAAATAGTTGCTGATATTGCTCGTGAAGTAATTTGGATTTATGATGAGAGTAAAGATGTAGAAAAACTTGGGAACTTTAACCTACCTGTAGAAATATTACCATTTGGGTATAGTCATACTATAAGAAAAATGGAAGAAGCGGGCTTAAAACCAGTGTTAAGATTAAAAGATGGAGCTACTCTTATAACAGACAATAATAATTATATTGTAGATTTACACTTAGGTTATGGATTTGATATTAAATCTGTAAAAGAAAAATTAGAAAGTATAGTTGGAGTAGTAGAACATGGTTTATTTTTAAACATGTGCAAACTATGTATTAAAGGAACAGAACAGGGAGCTGTAATTATAGAAAATTCAAATAAGTAAAGGTAAATTTGTTGGAGAGTTATAGTAAAGAGGTGGAAGAAATGGAAACATTAAAAGATAGAGTAATAGAAGCATTAGAAAATGTAATAGACCCTGAGCTTGGTATCGATATTATGAACTTAGGACTAGTATATGATGTTAAGATGAGTGATGATAATAAGCATGCTATCGTTGATATGACTTTAACATCTATGGGATGTCCTTTAGCTCCTATTATTATCGAGCAAGTGGAAACGGCTATGCTAGGTGTTGATGAGATAGAGAAAGTAGATGTAAATATAGTTTGGGAACCAGCATGGACTAAAGATAAAATGTCACGATATGCTAAGATTGCTCTTGGAGTGATTGATTACGAATAAAATATAAATACAAAAAGCAATTTCAAAATTGAATGTAAGAAAATTTTGAAGTTGCTTTTTTAATATGGTTGTATACTAAATCCGGGGCATGGAAAA
>NZ_KQ959939.1 GCF_001553035.1 Gemella haemolysans | reverse complement strand
AAAACAGAGGAAATTGAAATAAATGGTTGTAAGCATCTCGTTTATTACGGAGTATTGGAAGATTCATCTAACTCTTGTCCTTATTGTAAAGAATGTAAGATAACTAATAACGGTTATAGAAGAGTAAAGGTTAAAATTCCTGCTATTTCTGATAAACCAGCTATCTTGTATTTAAATAAACATCGTTTTATATGTAGAGGTTGTCGTAAATCATTCACAGCTGAAACTACTGAAGTTAGAAAGTATTCTAATACTTCTAAAAATCTACGAGCTGGAATTATTAAAAGGTTATCTAAAGAGAATACTTCAAAGGAAATAGCTGAATCTTGTGCTGTTTCTACTAACACTGTATTAAGAATACAGTCTAATCTATCTAAAACTTTAGAAAGACCTAAAAGTTTACCTTATTATATGTGCTTTGATGAGATTTCTTCCACTTCTGATAGCATAAGTAAAATGAGCTTCGTGTATGCAGACGCATTAACTCATAAAATACAAAATATACTTCAAGGTAGAACTAATAAAATTATTAAAGACTACTTCTTATACTATTCTTATCAAGAACGTTGTAAGGTCAAAGCCGTAGTTATTGATATGAACTCTGGTTATAAAAGTATTATTAGAGAACTTTTCCCTAATGCGAAGATAGTTATCGATAGATTTCATATTGTTCAACTAGTTAATAGAGCTTTTAATAAATATAGAGTTTCATTTATGAACAGTATTAAAGATAAAAATAAAGCGTTATACAGACAATTGAAATGTTATTGGAAGAATCTCCTTACAAGCTATGATGAATTAGATAATGGTACCAATAAGAAGTTTAAATACTTTAAGTACATCACTACTGAACAAGATATTGTCAACTACCTAATTAAGCAAGATTCTCAGCTTTATAAGTGTTATTGGCTTATCCAAGACCTTAGAGAAGCTCTTGAAAAAGATGATTTTGATAGGTTTAAAGCTTTAATTAACGATAAATCTACTTTACCTAGATATATGTTTACAGCTATTAAAACAC
>NZ_KQ959938.1 GCF_001553035.1 Gemella haemolysans | reverse complement strand
AAATCATCTCATTTTTTTGAGATGATTTTTTTGTTTATTATTTAATTCTACGTTTTGTAAAGATTGAGTAAATAATACTAATTACTAATCCAACAAGTACTATCGAGATAGCTACATAAAAGGCCTCTGTAAAATCTCCATTATTTTTAGCGGCAATTCCAGCAGCGTATTTAGGTGCGAAGAATGCAGCTGTAGAAAATCCTATAAAGACAATCCCGTAGTTAACTCCTTGGTTTATAGGACCGAATGTTTTCATTACTAATGGCGCGAAAACTCCCATAATTCCACCAAAACATAGACCAAGGAGAACAAGACCGACTGTCAGACCAACTGTAGTTCTAATGTTAACTAGAGTTAATAATGAAATAGCAATTACCGAATAAATCGCGATAAGTGTTTTTTCATGTCCTATTTTATCTGAAACAACCCCCCATACAACACGTCCAAATGTGTTAGAAAGAGCATAAATACTAACAAAAGTTGCAGCAACTGAAGCAGATAATCCGAACATAGTTTGGCTGATTACTGATGCGTTTGATGCTACCATAAGTCCAGAGAATGCTCCAATAGCAAACATTGAAATAATAAAGTAAAATGATAAACTCATTAACATTTGTTTCCAATCTTTATTAGCAGCCTCTTGTTTAATTTCTGCAACAGGTTGAATCCAACCTTCAGGTTGATAATTCGCAGGAGCAACTTTTATGAAGAATAGAGCTATTATAATGATTACTAAGTACACACTACCTAAGTAGATAAATGCATTATGAACTCCATAATTAGCTATTAGACTATGTGCGATTGGAGCAGCGATAACACTAGCCCCTCCCATTGCTCCTGTAATTAAACCAGCAGCTAATCCTCTTTTATCGGGGAAGAATCTAAGTGCATTACTTATAATTCCAGAATATGCAAATGCTTGTCCAACACCAGATAATACGCCATAGCTAAAATATAACATTCCTTTTGTAGTAGCAAATCCAGTAAGAATAAATCCAACAGCAAATAAGATTCCCCCTAAAATAATAGAGATATTTGCTTTTCCTTTATCTGTAATAAATCCTCCTAGAATAGTAGGAATAGGAGCAATAGCTGCGTTAATAGTAAATGCTAGCATAACATCTGGCAAACTCCATCCTTTTGAAACACTTAGAGGTTTTGCAAAAACACTAAATGAATATAGTGAACCTGCACATAGTAAAATTGCCATTGAGGCGAATAAGACAGTCCATCTTGTATTTTTGTTCATTTAATCATCCTTTCAATATATGTATTTGCATGATATTAAAAAATAATAATATTAAAAAAACGGCTAAGCTAAAGCTAGTCGAATTATTTTAAAAATATTATGAAAACAGTTTATAAAAATTCTTATGACAAAAATGTTTATTTGCATTTTTAATATCATGTTTAATGTGTATATTCTAGCATGAATATTAAATGAAAGCAACCTAAAATACTTTATATAAAAGAGAAAAATAAATTATATGAATATTAAGAATTGTATAGGTTGTTTTGTTTAAATATAATATATTTATTCTATAAAAAATTAATAGCTATAGTTATTAATAAAAATTATTAAAAGTTTGTTGCATTAAGCCTTTTATGATATAATGAAGTGTGTTACATAGGAGGAATTATGTTTAAATTTTTTAGAAAAAATGAATTAGTGGAAAAAAATGACAAACAAGAGTTAAAAAAAATTCCGACACACGTTGCTATTATAATGGATGGTAATGGACGTTGGGCTAAAAAGAGAAATATGCCTAGAATTAAAGGACACTATGAAGGGATGCAAACTGTAAAAAAAATAACAAAATATGCATCAAAACTAGGTGTAGAGTATCTAACATTATATGCTTTTTCTACAGAAAACTGGGCGAGACCTAAAGAAGAAGTTAGTTATTTAATGGATCTTCCTGAAAAGATGTTCAGTAGTTTTATGCCGGAACTTATGGAAAATAATGTAAAAGTTGAGGTTATTGGTGTAGTAGAGAAACTTCCTGAAAATACTAGAAAAGCAGTAAATGATGCAATTGAGCAGACAAAAAATAATACTGGATTAAAATTAATCTTTGCATTGAATTATGGTTCTAAAGATGAGATGTTAAGAGCAATTAAACAAATTACTAAAGACGTGCAAAATAATAAATACAGTATAGATGAAATTTCTGAAGAACATGTGAGTCAAAATCTATTTACATCTAATACTCCAGATCCTGACTTATTAATAAGAACTTCGGGAGAACAAAGAATTTCAAACTTTTTACTTTGGCAAATTGCTTATAGTGAATTCTTGTTTACTAAAGTGGCATGGCCGGACTTTACTGAAGAAGAATTTTACAAGGCATTATTAGAATATCAAAGTAGAGATAGAAGGTTTGGAGGTTTAAATGAAGACTAGGGTAATAACAGCCATAGTGGCATTAATTGTTTTCCTACCATTACTATTTTTAGGTGGAGATTATTTCAAATTTACAACTTTTGCACTTGGTGTGATGGCTATGTATGAAATAGTTAGAATGACTTTTAAAGAGACTAACATCGTAGTTTTAGGTTCATCGTCATTAGCAGGAGCACTGTTATTTCTACATGAGCAAATCGCAAGTTTATCACAATATGCTATAGTATATTTGGCTATGATTGCTATGTTAGGAACAATTGTTAGTACTGGACATAAGATTAAATTTGTTGAAATAGGTTCAATTATATTTTTAACTGCCTATATTTTTATAGGATTTTATTGTTTGTTTATGATAAGAAACTTGAGCTTATCGCATGTAGCTTATTTATTACTTACAATTTGGTTTACTGATAGTTTTGCCTATTTTGGTGGAATGAAGTTTGGGAAAAATAAACTTTCACCGAAAATAAGTCCTAACAAATCAATTGAAGGTTCAGTAATAGGTAGTCTATCATCAATAGTAATAGCGTTATTGTTCTTCTATACAACTAATATATTTTCTAGCCTATTAGTTGCGATTGCTATTACATTGGTAGTTAGTGCCGTTGGTCAATTTGGTGATTTAATTGAATCAGCATACAAAAGAGAATATCAAGTAAAAGATAGTAGTAATTTATTACCAGGGCATGGTGGTATTTTTGACAGATTCGATTCTGTTATTCTATCAGCACCATGTTTAATAATATTACTAAGTTTATTTTAAAATATAGAGAGGGGTATTAGATGCAAGGTATTATAGCATTTATATTAATATTTTTTGTAGTAGTAACTATTCACGAATTCGGTCATTTTATAGTTGCTAAAAAATCAGGAATATTGTGCCAAGAGTTTGCAATAGGAATGGGACCTAAGATATTTCACAAAAAAATAGGGGAGACTAACTTTACGATTAGACTTCTTCCTGTTGGTGGATATGTAAAAATGCCGGATAACGTTTTTGATTTTAATAATGATATGTCGGTATATGACCTAAAAAAAGGAATGAAAATTAATTTAAAACTAGATGAAAATGATAAGGTCGAAAAAATAGTTTTAGATAAAAGTAATGATATGGATTTACTTCCATTAGAATTAAATGAATTTGATCTAACAGAAAAATTATTCGTAGAAGGTTTTGTTGGTGATAAAATAGAACGTTATGAAGTAAGAAAAGATGCATGTGTTGCATTTGGTGGAATGGAAGAGCAAATTGCTCCAGTAGAAAGAATGTTTTCTTCACACTCATGGGGGAAAAAATTCTGGACATTATTTGCAGGACCATTAATGAACTTTATATTAGCGCTAGCAATTTTCTTAGGTATTTCAATTTATAGTGGAGTACCATCTAATACTACGCGTTTAGGTGAACTAGCTTCTAACTATCCGGCTTACTCATCAGGATTAAAACAAGGTGATGTAGTTGAGCAGGTAAATGGTAAGAGTGTTACAACATGGAAAGAAATGACTAATGAGATAGTAAGTTCTAATGGTTCTGAGCTTACATTAAAAGTTTCACGTGATGGTTCACAACAAGAAATTAAAGTTACACCAAAAGAAGAAACAACTGTGGAAAAAGGTAAAGAAGTTAAAACTTATAAACTTGGAATAAACCAAGCGTATGAGAAAAACTTAGCTGGTTCAATTAAGAGTGGTTTTGAACAAACTCTATATTATGGAACTGCGATTTTCATGGGAATTATTAATCTGTTTGCTTCATTGTTTAATGGAGGATTTAGTTTAAACCAACTAGGTGGACCTGTAGCGATTTATGAAATGTCTTCTGCAGCTGCACAAAGTGGTTTAATTACAACATTAAAATGGACAGGAATTTTAAGTGTTAACTTAGGTCTTATGAACCTAATTCCTATTCCAGTTCTTGATGGTGGACGTATCATATTCGTAATTTACGAAGCAATCTTTAAAAAACCAATTAATAAAAAAGCTCAATATTACTTAACTGTAGCGTTTGGATTATTAATGGTTGCGTTGATGTTAGCAGTAACATGGAATGATATCCAAAGATTATTTGGGAAATAGATAATGATTATAACGAGAAGTTGGTTTACTTCTCGTTATTTTTTATATGGGCTTTAAAACATGATACGTTATTATAATTTTTATCAGTAGTAATTGGTTCTAGGGAGATTTAATATTTACTACTATTTTAAGTGTTTTTAATATATAATATAATAGAGATAATTTATAGGAAAAGGTGATAATATGGTTAAATTTTTACATACTGCTGATTGGCATATTGGAAGAAAATTACAAGGATTAGATTTATTAGTAGATCAGGAGTTTGTGTTTGAGAATTTAATAACTGAGATTAAGAATATTAATCCTGATTTTTTAATTATTGCAGGGGATTTATATGATAGAAGTGTTCCTAGTAAAGAAGCGACTACACTTCTACAAGAACTTTTAGTTAAAATTAATATAGAATGTAACATACCAATTTTTGCCATTAGTGGAAATCATGACAGTAGAGAAAGACTAGCGATTGGTGAAGCTTGGTTTAGCAAACATAAGTTTTATCTTCATACAAGATTAGAACAAGCTTTTGATAAACTTTCTTATGAAGATGCTGATATATATTTATTACCATATTTTGAACCCTTTGAAGCGAGAGAATATTTTGAAAATACTACATTAACAACCCATAATGCAGCAACTAAAAGAGTAATAGATGAAATTTATAAAAATTTAGATACGAATAAGACTAATATTTTAGTAGCTCATACTTTTGTTTCTGGTGGATTAGAAACAGATTCTGAAAGAGAAATATCTGTAGGAACTGTTGAAAATGTGGCTGTGGAAGTCTTTGATAAGTTTGATTATGTTGCTCTAGGTCATCTTCATAATCCGAATGCAATAAATGAAGAACGTTTGAAATATAGTGGAAGTCCAATGGCGTACTCATTCTCTGAAGCTTCCCAAACTAAAGGAATGAGGCTTGTAGAAGTAACAAAAGAAAGTTATAGTGAAGAGTTTATTCCATTAAAACAAAAAAGAAAGTTACACAATATTAGTACATCTTATGAAGAAGTTTTAACGAAAGAATTTCAACAAAGTTATGATTGTAAAAATGATTATTTTAGTATGGAACTGAGTGGTTTAGAGGGAATTACTGATCCGTTACCTAGAATTAAAGAATATTATCCTAATACTCTGATACTAAAGCAAAAAAGAAATACTAGTATCGATAATGAAGTGAAATTAGATAGAGAGATGCTAACTAAGAGTCCTTTTCAGTTAATAGAGGGATTCTATAATGAACAAACTGGTAATGAATTAACTGAAGGTCAAAAACAAGTACTAGTAAATATTATAGATAAGGTGAATCAAGATGAAACCAATTAGATTAGAATTAAAAGAATTTGGTCCATATAAGAATGAAATAATAGAATGGGATAAAATAATAAATGAACCTATATTTCTAATAACAGGGAAAACTGGTTCAGGGAAGTCAACATTATTTGATGCTATTACTTATGCATTGTACAATAAGACAACTGGTGGTAAAGATATAGCCTCACTAAGAACGAAGACAGCCTTGGATAAGGATAAAACACAGGTTAACTTTGATTTTGAATTGAGTGGTAAAAAATATAGAATTGAGAGAACTCTGGCTTATTTGAAAGCTGGTAATAAAAATCTAACATCGGGGAAAGTTGCTTTAATGCAATATAATGATGAAAAGTTAGAAGTAATCGCCACAAAAGAACAAGAGGTAAAAGAAAAAGTAGAAGAGTTAATAGGTTTAGATGATAAGCAATTTTGTCAAATAATTATCTTACCTCAAGGAAAATTTAAAGAGTTCTTATTATCAAAATCAAGTGAAAAAAAAGAAACTTTGAGATCTTTATTTAATACTTACTTCTATCAAAAATTCGTGGAACAATTACAAGAACAAGCTAAAAAATTAGATAGTTCACATAAACAGAAAGAAAAAGAATTGATTACTAGATTTGAGCAGTTTGATATTGAGGAAGAACTTATAAAGTTTGAATATTTAAAAGATGAAAATTTTGAAGAAATACTAAGTATTATTCACTCACAAGAAGAAACAATAAAAAATGAAAAAAAAGAATTATTAAAATTAGAACGTAGTTTTTCTAAAGAAAAAGAGAAATTTATAGAATTAAGTAAGCTCAATGATAAATTTATCCAACTTAAAAATAACAAGTTAGAACTAGCTAATCTAAGTGAAAAAGAAGACTATTATAAAAGTCTAAGATTAGAAGTAGAGAAGTTAAAAGAGCTGCAAAAGAATAAAGATAAGATTATAGAGTACAGTACTTTATTAAATAAACAATTACAATTAAGAAAAATTGAGAAAAATTTATTAATTGATACAGACAAATATAAATTAGACTTAGAAAATAATAAGAAATTACAATTAGAATTAAATGCACAAAAAGATAATATAGAAGAACTTAGAAAGGAAACTGTTGATTATAAGTTTTTCTATAATAACTTTAATGAATTAAATTCTGCAAAAGCCAACATTGAAATCTATAGTGAAACATTAGAAGAGCTTGCTTTGAAAAAAGAAACATATAAAGAGTTAGATTCTAGGTTGAAAGTTTCAAAAGAAGGCCACTTAGAGGATATTGAGGAGAAAAATATACTAGAGAGCAGTATTGGTAAGTTAAAATTAGAAATTTTAAAGAAAGAGCAAGATGTAGAAAAACTCGAAGAATATAATAATAAATTTTCTGAAGTAAATGATAAGAGTTTGAAACTTACTCTTGATAAAAAACAATTAGAAGAACTCGAAGTAGAGAAGAAGAAGCTTGAGCAAGAAGTTATATTATTAAATAAGAATAAAGAGCAAGAAGTTTTAAATGGTTTTCTATTGAAATTGCATGAAGGTGATGAATGTCCTTTATGTAAACAAAAGATTGAACACTTACCAGAAATTCCCTCTTTAGAGGCAGTAGATGAAAGTATAGAAAAATCACTTCAAAAAGTTAATAAAGATACAATTCAACTAGAAACTCTTATAAAAAAAGATGAAGAAGAAATAGAAAGAATAAGTGCTCTTTTGAAAAATTTAGAGGATACAATTAACTTTAAATCTAAGGAAGAACTATCACAATTAGAAGACGAATTAAAGACAGATAATCTTAAACTAACGGATATTAGTAAAGCAATCAAAATATCTGAGGATAAAATTAAGGGCCTAAATCAAGAAATAGAGGAACTTTCAGAGTTATTTAAAAATGAAGATGAAATTAAACAAAAACATCTAGAAGCGAAAAATAAAATAGAACAGTTTGAAAAAAATGTGAAAATTGAGCTAGATGAGTTTGCTGATTATTATGAGAAAATACAATCTCAGGTTGAAGACTTTGATAATAGATGTAACGTTCAGCAAAATAATAGTAATGAATTATTGATAAGAAAAACCAAACTAGAGACAGAACAGAAAAATAATAAGACGAATTTACTGGAAGTTAGTAAAAGAATAGAAAATATTATAGAGAGTTTCAGCGATTCTAAACTTAATAAGTATTACATAACTTTAGAAATGGCAGAAGAAGACATAGCAGAATTGGTTAAATTAGAAGAATTTGAATCTCAAATTAATAAATTTGAAGATGCCAAGAAAATTATAGTAAACAATATAGAAAAACTCGTAGAAGAGTTAGAAGAGATAGAACAACCAGATTTAGAAGAAGGACAACGAAAACTACAAAATATTGAATTTCAAGTTAATGATTTTATAGAAAAAGTTGTAATTCTTAATACAAGATTAGAAAATAATAAAAAATTATATAAAAAAATTCATAGTGAGTATATTGAACTATTAGAATCATCTAAAGAGATAAGAGAAATTATAGCATTTAGTGATGTTGTCAGCGGAAAAACTGAAAACAGAAAATCGTTGGAAACTTATGTTCAAGGATATTATCTAGACTTGATTCTAGTTGCGGGAACTAAAAGATTACTACAGATGACAAATGATAGATATAGATTTATTAGACGTGATGAAAAATCGAAAGGTGGAGGTCTTCAAGGTTTAGAGATTGAAATACATGATATTTATTTAAATAGTACTCGTATTATTAGTTCTCTTTCCGGAGGAGAATTATTCTTAGCTTCTTTAGCTCTCGCTTTAGGGTTAGCGGAAGTTATTCAAAATGAAAGTGGTGGAATATCGCTTGAAACTATCTTTATCGATGAAGGATTTGGATCATTAGATACAGAAACACTAGATATTGCGCTAACAACGCTAATAGATTTACAATCATACGGAAGAAATATTGGTATTATTTCACATGTTAGTGAGCTAAAAGAAAGAATTAGACCGAAGGTAGAAGTCTATTCTAAAGATAATTATGCGAAGATTAAAATGACTGGAATATAAAGTAATATAAAAAGAAAGGAGAAAACATGAACTTAGAATTATTAATTGGTCCAAGTGGTGTAGGGAAAACGAACTACATATTAAATGATATCGAGTTAAATAGAGATAACCATAAAATAATCGTATTAACTCCAGAACAGAACAGTTTTAATTTTGAAAAAATCTTGTGCGATAAGTTTGGTGGTACTTTTAATATCGATGTTATGAACTTCTCAAGTCTAACTAGAAGATTATCGAAACAATTGGGAATGGATAATCTTAGTAGACTAGGAGATAATATTAAACCATTTTATTTCTATAAAGCTGCAAAAAATTTAGAAAGTAATGAGAACTTTTTAGTTAAAAGAATTATACAAGATGTTAATTTCATAGAAGTTGTTGAAGAAATTATAAATGAATTAAAAGAGTATAACGTAAGTATTAATGTATTAGAAGAGTATTTAGAGAAAAACACTAATCTAGATAGTAGTCACAGAGAAAAATTGGAATCTATTTTAGAAATATATGTTGAATATTCGAGGTTATTAAAAGAACAGGGTTCTTTTGATAAAGTAGATTATATAAATGAATTACTTTTGTACATGGAATACACTGATTTAAGTGATTATATTTTTTATGTGGATGCTTACTATAACTTTACAGCACAGGAGTATTATTACATCGAGAAACTTGCCCAAAAGTCTAAAAAGTTAATAATAAGTGTCATAAGTGATGCAAATAGATATTTTAATTTTGATTTATCACAACTACTTCAAGGTTATGAACTAGAAAAGATGAAATATAATGACTTTTATCTATCTGATTTGTATAGTAAAGAAAAATATAAGCTTGATATTTTTAGAAAATCTCATGAGATTGTTGCTAGTATGAATGAAATAGTGAAAAATAATAATGATGTGAATTTTTCTGTAGTAGCCTTTGTAAAAAAAGAAGAAATAAATACGTTGAAATTTAAAATAAAAGATAATAAAGTAGAGGAATATGAAGAATTAGAAACTCATAAAGGACGTTTTAATGGGGTTTCTAATGATATTCTTGCTGATAAATACTATAAAAACTTCACAGCACAGTATGAGACTGATGATAGTATTGAAATTATCTGTGCCAAAAATAAGGAGTTAGAAGTTAAACAAATCGCTCGTGAGATTGTGAAACTAAATCATAACAATATTAACCAAAATGAGATAGCAATTCTTTATCGTGATAATACATATGAAAATTATTTGAATATATTTAAAGACTATAATTTAGATGTTCATTTAGATAAAAATATTGAAACTAGCAATCATCGTTTAGTTAAGTTTATACAAGAAACATTATATTTTGATGAAGGTAGTTTTAAAACTAGATTATTAAATCTGTTAAAAACTAGATTAACGAATTTTGAGAACATATATCGCCAAAAGGTTATTGCATATGTTTTACTAGGAGATTCAAATATTGATGAAAAACAACTAGAAAAAGATATTGCAGAGTTAGATGAAACAGTAATAAAGGATAAATTTGCAACTAGTGATTTAGTAAAAAATCTTGGAAGAAAATATGGATACAGCGATTTATTAGAAAAAGTTAGGACAATTTCAATAGACGATCTTGAAAATATACTAAATGAGAAACTTGTAAATACTCATAGAGATATATTAAAAGATTACTTTATTGAAAAGACAGGGAAGTTTAACTCTGAACAGCTTGAAATTTGTAGACAAGTTTTATTAGAACTTATTAATAAGGTTTCAGAAGTCTCAGCTAAGAATAATCTTCAAGCTAAGAGATATATAAAAAAATTAGTAGATGTTTTTGATCATTGTAAAATTAAAATGTATCTTGATAAAGAAGATGGTGAGTATGATAATATTGAGGAGCTTAAAATTGATAGTATAGATAGGCAAGTTTATAAAAAAATTCTTGAATATATTAATGATATTAATGAGAATTTTGGTAGTGAAAAGTTTGAATATAAAAAATTCGTAACTCTATTTAATTCTGGATTAACATCTATTAAGTATCGTTCAATACCAGAAATAAATAATTCTATTATTATGTCTACTATGGATTTAGCAAAAGTTGAAAATAAAAAAGTTGTCTTTGTTATGGGATTCAACAAAGATGCATTGCCAGTATCTAAAAGTTCAGGATTAGTAGACGATAAAGATAAAGAAAGATTAATTAACGATGATATCTTTTTATCCCCGACAAAAGAAGCGGCACTTATTGATGAAGAGTTTGTAGCCTATATTGCTATGACAAGGGCACAAGAAAAAACATATATAAGTTATAGTTTACTTGATAAAAGTTTTAAAGAGAATTTTGCATCTCCGTACTTAAATACAGTGAGATCATTATTCCCAGAATTAGAAGAAAAGAAAACTTCAAAAATCTTAGAATTTTCTATTGCTGACTATAATTACTATTTAGAAAATATTTCAGAGATAGTTTCAACTAAGGAATTTAATTATCTATTTGCAAAAATTTACCGTAGATTTATGGAAGTGAAAGATAGTAAGACAAAAGAAGTTGAGGTTTTAGTAGAACTTATGATTAAGTTTTTAGAGCAGTATCACCTTACTTCAGAACATGAAAGTTATGAGAATTACGAAATTCTTGATGAATTAAATGACCGAGTATTTTTCACTAATGATACTAGTATTAAAAATTATTTATCTAAAATAATCAGAGATTATAAGTTTCAACTTAGTTCAGAATATATAGATGAATTTTTAGAAATTAAGAAAGAAAGTTTTTCTAAGTTTAGTATCTCTAAAATTTCTGATTTCGAAAGGAATCCATATCAATTCTTTGTTAAACGAGTACTTGGAATAGCAGAGGAAAGAGATATTGATATCGATAATCTTGTTACTGGAAAATTTTTCCACGCAGTAATGTCAGAAGAAAAAATTACTAATTTTATAGCTGATTGCGGAAGCAAGTTTGATATAGACGTGCTAAAAGATGAAGATATTACAAAGAGATTTAATATTAAAGAGATCTTGAATGAGGTTATTTATTCTAGTAATAATAAAGATATATTAGAAACATTGAAGTTAATAGAATTGTTAAATACTCATAAATATATTTTAAATAATATGATTATGAGACTTGAAGTAGCTATAGCAATAGAAATAAAATACTTTGCTTTAACGAAGTTTATGCCAACGTTCTTAGAAAGACCATTTACTCTGGAAATAGTAGACAATGTTATTACATGTGAAAATGTCAAAACTGGGGAAGTTAATAAAAAAGAACTGAAACAAAAATACAATATACCACCTATTAAATTCACAGGGGTAATTGACAGAGTAGACGTTAATGGAAAGAATATTTCAATAATTGATTATAAGAGTAGTCAAAATGATTTTTCTTTAGATAGTTTAGAATTAGGGTTTATTTCTCAGATTTTAACTTATGCATTGGCATGTGAACTGATGTTTGACAGAAATTCAGAAGATATATTAGGGATATTTTATAGAGAAATAGCCAAGTTAGGTAAAGATTTAAAGACCTATAGATTAAGAGGTTTAGCAAATAGTGATTTAATATTAGATGATGAATTTTATGAAAAAGCTCCCGAAATTATGTATATTAGAACTACAAAAGCTAAGAAAATTCATGGGGCAGATAGTCATAAAGCATTTACAAGTCCTGAACTTGAAAAATTAGTTAATAAAAATCTTGAAAATATAATGATACTTATAGAAAAAATCTTTGTATTTGATTTCGATTTATCTAACTATGAGGTTGAAAATCAATATTCTGCTGAGAAGGGAACTTTATTTAACTTTGCAAGTAATAGTGATACACGACTTAGTTATAAAGAGAAGGTAGAGCTCAAACCAAAAGATTTAAAAGAAAAGTTACTTAATGACCTGAAATAATCCGATTTTAGAAAAATCTTATGAAAATTGATTTGTTGTTTTGAAAATAAAAAGCAATAAATCAATTTTTTTTATAATTTTTTCTATTTTTTAATCACATTTTTTAAGTTTTATATTATAATAATATAAGGAGTATAATGTCGACTTTTTGATATATAGTGATGTAAAATTAAAAGTCGATAAAGAATAGATATAGAGGCAAGGATAAAATAAATATGAAATTAACTTTTTTTGAAAAACTAGAACAGTTTAAAAATAGTTCTAAAGAAGTATATATTAATAATATATATCAGAATGAAAACTTAACATATAAAAATTTAATAGAGTATTCAGATAGACTTGCGTCTTATTTTGAAGAAAAACTAGGTGAAGACAAAAATCCTATAGTAGTGTACGGACATAAACATCCATTTATGTTAGTGTACTTTTTAGCGTGTGTAAAATCAGGAAGAGCATTCTGCCCAGTAGATATAAATACACCGAAAGAAAGAGTAGAAGAAATAGTAGAAACAACAGACTCAAAAGTAGTACTAGTCACAGAAGAAATAGAACTATCTAGAGAAATGCTAGATGTTAAATCAGCTAAAGAAATAATCTCAAGTACTCAAAACGCTATTTCAAAAGAAAACTACGTAAAAGATGAAGATATATTCTATATAATTTTCACATCAGGAAGTACAGGAAAACCAAAAGGAGTATGTATTACATACAACAACCTAAATAACTTCTTACACTGGTACACAGGATACTATGATGAAAAAGAAGAATTAGTGTTTTTAGGACATCCACCGTTCTCATTTGATCTATCGGTAATGTCATTATGGCCGAGTATTTATCTAGGAGCCTCTTTAGTACAAATAGATAAAAAACACCAAGAGAATTTCAAAGTAATGTTTGAAGAACTGAATAAATCAAATGCAACAATATGGATCTCAACACCATCATTTATAGAAATGTGTTTCATAGATAAAAACTTCAATCAAAGTCTAATGCCGAAGGTGAAACAATTCGTCTTTTGTGGAGAAAAACTATTCAGCACAACAGTAGAAAAAATTCATAAAAACTTTGAAGATGCACAGGTAATAAATACATATGGACCAACAGAATCAACAGTAATGGTCACATGGGTAGAAATAACAAAAGAAGTGAATAAAAAATACTATGAGAACCTACCGGTAGGAGAAATAAAATGGGGTACAAAAGTACACCTAGCAAATCCAGATGAAGAAAATAAAGGTGAAATAGTAATCACAGGAAACACAGTCGCAAAAGGATACTTTAAAAATGACGCTATAACAAATGAAAAATTTGGTATAGGAGAGGTAGATGGAAAAGAAGAAAGAAGTTACCTAACAGGAGACTTGGGGTACTTCAAAGACGGTATGCTATTTTGTGAAGGACGCATAGACTTCCAAGTAAAACTACATGGGCACAGAATAGAACTCGAAGACATAGATAACAATCTACTAAAAAATAAAAAAATACGTCAAGCAGCGACAGTGCCAAGCTATGAAGATGGAAAAGTAAAAGCATTGACATCATTTGTAGTATATAACGAAAAAATAGAAAAACGCTTCGAAGTAACAAAACAAATAAAACAAGAACTAAAAAAATTAGTGCCAGAATATATGATACCGAAAAAAATAGTATTCTTAGAAGAAATGCCACTAAACAATAACGGTAAAATAGATAAGAAAAAGTTAAAGGAGTTAGTATAGAATGAACTACTTTGACGGAAATGAATTTTTCTTATTCTTAGCTATAGCACTAATCATAGGCTTTATAATAAACTATCTAGGTAAAAAAATAGAATATTATATATTGGCATTATCAGTAATATTTGCCGTAGTAATATATGGTAAAAGTATCACAATGTTATCTTACCTAGTAGGATTTATTCTATTTGAATACATATTAGTACTAATAGCCCAAAAAACAGAAAGTAAAAAACACTTAAAAATATTAGTAATACTATCAATATTACCACTAGTAATAAACAAAGTATTCGCAACTACACATTTACACCTATTAGCCTTTATAGGAATATCATATATGTCATTTAAGACAATACAAATTATGATAGAAATATCAGATGGTTTAATAAAAGAAAAAATCAGTGCTGTAGAATATGTACAATTCCTACTATTCTTCCCAACAGTTAGCGCAGGACCGATAGACAGAAGTAGAAGGTTTATGGGCGAAATAAAAGAAAGAATGCCGAGGACAGAGTACTTAGAATTAGCTGGAGAAGGAGTCTACAGACTAATATTGGGATTACTATATAAAATAGTATTCTCAACATTAAGTTACCACTACTTAGTAGGTTTAACAAACCATGGGACATTTGTTTATTCATTAAAATACATGTACCTATATACATTGTACTTATTTTTTGACTTTGCAGGATACAGTTTAATGGCAGTAGGTAGTAGTAACATCTTAGGAATAAGAACACCGATGAACTTCAACAAACCATTCCTAAGTATAGACATAAAAGACTTCTGGAATAGATGGCACATAACACTATCAACGTGGCTTAGAGACTTCGTATTCTCAAGAGTCTTTATGGAAGCAACAAAGAAAAAAAGATTTAAGAAAAGACTTAATACAGCAATGTATGCCTATATGGTAAACATGGTTCTTATGGGATTTTGGCACGGCTTAACAATAAGCTATATAGTATATGGATTCTACCATGGAATACTGATGGCAGGATTTGAATACTATCAGAAGAAAAGTAAGTTTTACAAAAAGAATAAAAACGAAACATGGTACAAAGTACTTAGTTGGTTCATAACGATCAACTTAGTAATAATAGGTTTATATATCTTCTCGGGAGAACCATATAAACTAATAAGCCATGTACTAAAAAAATAATATAGAGTTAGGAGAACAAGGATGATAAAAGAACAAGTATTAGAAATGTTAGAAGAAATCTGTGAAGATGAAGTAGTAAGAGAAGATTTAGACATAAACATGAAAGAAGAAGGGTTGATGGACTCATTAGCTTTTGTAGAAATGTTAGTAAAAATCGAAGAAATTTTCGGATTAAGCATAGCTCCAACAGAAGTAACATATGAAGAAATCGATACCCCAAACAAGGTAATTTCATATATAGAAAATAGGAAATAATAGCATGATAAGATTAAAAGCATTTTTAATATCAATAGTATTGGTATTAATTACACTTGTAATTTTAGATGTGACCCTCTTAAAGAAGGTACAAACTTACTATAAGTCGAACGATAATAGTGTTAGATACAGTACCTCTTTTGAAAAGTACAAAAGTAGAGATATCATAGTTGAAAATATGACACCAAGAACTTTGTTACTGTTAGGTTCATCAGAGTTAACTACAACAATTAACGAAAATTATCATCCAAAGAAAATATTTAATTACGATGATTTTAATATAATGCAAGTAGGGGTAGGGAACTCTCAAAATATTATACATGCGGCTACTATTGGATCTATAGGGAATGATGTAAAGAATAATGAAATAGTAATGATTCAATCTATTCAGTGGTTTGATAATAAGAATGGTATTTTAAAAGATGCATTTCTATCTAGGATTTCTAGTGAGCATGTCTATAATACTATGAAAAATGAAAATATTAGTAGAGAAACCAAAGAGAAATTTATTAATAGGGTTATAGAACTTTCATCTACAAATAAGGAATTGAATAAAAAGTATAAAAGCTATAAACGTTATTTTTTAGAAGGTAAAGGTAATAAATTTACAGGAGAGTTTATAAAACTTGATAATTACTTTTATGTTTTAAAAAATAAATTAAACTTTTATAAAAATAAAGGTAAAGAAAACTATCCGGTTAGTGGAGAAAAGACACCTGATTATAATTGGGAAGAATTAGATAAAAAAGTAGCTGAGGAAGCTAAAGAAAGAACTAATAACAATGATTATCAAATAGATAATACATATTATGACAAATACATAAGAGTTAAGTATAATCAACTAAAAGATAGTTCAAAGAATACAAAGTATGATGATTCTAAAGAATACGAAGACTTAGATATACTATTATCTATTGTTAAGGACTTGAAGTTGAATATCAAGTTTGCAATTCTTCCTGCTCACGGGAAATGGAGTGACTATACTGGAATAGGTAGTGAAAAGAGACAAGTTGCCTACAATAAATTAAAAGAAATTGCTAAAAATAATAATATAGAGGTAATGGATTATTCAAGTAAAGAATATGAAGACTATTATATGTATGATGCGATGCATCTAGGTTGGAGAGGATGGATTGATTTTGAAAGAGATCTTTACAAACTTAAAAAGTAAATTAAGCTATAAACAAAAATTAACACTATGGGTATTATTCTTTTATATAGTAATAATGGGAATAATAATATATTGTTTTTTAACGGATTTTTCAAATGTCCAAGAGTATGTATATAGTGAATTTTAGTGGTTCTCCAAAATTTAGGACTGACGAGAGGGG
>NZ_KQ959937.1 GCF_001553035.1 Gemella haemolysans | reverse complement strand
ATTTTTCCATGCCCCGGATTTAGTATACAACCCAAAAAGACAGCTCTTACGAACTGCCTTTTAAAATTTTTATTGGAATTATTTAACAGGTAATACTGCTCCATTCCATTTTTCTTTAATGAATTTTTGAGTATCTTCAGATTTTAAAGCTGCAACAAGTTTTTTAACAACAAGTTTGTCTTTATCACCTTCACGAACAACGACGATGTTTGCGTATGGGTTGTCGTCTGTAGCTTTTTCTACTAATACAGGCTCAGTTGCTGCGTTTAATCCTGCATCAACAGCGAAGTTAGCGTTGATTGAAACTAGGTCACCTTCACCGTTTTGGTAAAATTTAACCATTAAAGCTGGATCATTTTCGTAGCTGAATTGTAATTTTTTAGGATTTTCAGCGATATCATCGAAAGTAGCTGTTACTGGATCTACACCATCTTTAACTTTTACTAATCCTTCAGAAGCTAGTAATTTAATTACGCGTCCCCATTCAGATTTGTTGTTACTTACTAATACTTTAGCACCTTCTTTAAGGTCTTTAACGTTTTTAACTTTTTTAGAGTATAATCCGATTGGCTCTAAGTGAATTGCACCAGCGTCTTCAATTTTGTATCCATTTTCTTTAATAGCATTTTTTAAGAATGGTACGTGTTGGAAGTAGTTAATGTCGATTTCTTTATCGTTTAACGTTTTGTTTGGTACATAGTAGTCTTGGTATGTAACGATGTCTAATTTGATTCCTTCTTTTTCAAGTTGAGGAGCAACGTGCTCTAATAATACAGCGTGAGGTACGTTAGTAGCCCCAACTTTAACTGTTACAGGTTTACTAGGATCTAGTTTATCCACTTCGATACCTTTTTTCTCAGTTTTTGATGCACTTGAGCATCCAATTAATATGATTCCAAGTATGAAACTTGTTACTAAAAATAATAGTTTTTTCATTTATAATTTTCTCCTTTTGTTTTTACTATTTATTTTGGGTTTTGCGAATTTTATGTAAAAAAAATCACCCTTACTCTCCTAAGAGAATAAGGGCGAAACTAATTTCACGGTACCACCTTACTTTTTCGTAAACTACGAACTTTATCACTACAACGTCTATGCATCTAGAATATACACGAGATAGTGTGCGTTTGTAACGTAACGCCTACGAAAAAAGCTTGTGTTTTAAAACTCACTTTTTTTACCATTCAAACCATTTTCCTCTATGATCTGCATTGTGTGCTTTCACCCGCTCACACTCTCTGTAAAAGTTCCTATAAAGTACTTATTTGAATATCGGTAATTTTTAACTTGATTATATATTATCATTAGCAAATAAAATTGTCAACACTTTTTTTGAATTTTTTTAAAAAGTTTTTTGAAAATTCATGAATATTTACTTTTTCATTTGCATAAATAACTATCTCTTCTTACAATTCTTTGTTTATTATATTTTTTAACCACTGATCTATTATTTCTACAGTTTTATCTCTATATTTCGGAGCCTCATACATATGGTCTGATCCTTCTATAATACTTAACGTTGAATTTTTATATTTTTTTGCTGTTGCTTTTGCTATATTTGGATGTACCATTTTATCCTCGCTACCAGTTATTACTAATACAGGTTCACTTACTTTTTCAAAATCAATATATGCACCTTTTTGCTTATCTAAAAATGGAAGTGCCATTTGGAAATACGTAAAACCTGACTCAGGAACTAGTTTAGAAAATTCTCTTTCTTTGTCCGCTTCATCTTGATTATTCATGCAATAATCATAGAAGGCATGTTTATAAGGTGGCATAGATTTTTTCCAGAATCCCCAACGTAGAAAATGTTTATAAAAACAAATTACCATACTTGGATAGAAAGCAAAAATTCCTGCTGCTGGTGCAGCTCCCATTAAAATAAGCCCCTTAGTCTTTGTCCTCATAGCAACTTTCTGGGCAAGAAGTCCCCCTAAAGAGTGCCCCAATACAATCGGAGCTTCATCTAAAGTTTCTATCAAATCTACAATATCATCCGTAAACTCATCTAAACTAACTTCTGCTACCTTTTTTTCAACTTCTTCATAAGGCAAATCATGATATCTTAGAGTTGGAGTATATACATTTAAACCTAGTTTTTCTAATTCATTAACAAATTCTCCCCAAACACTTCCGTCACACCATGTACCATGTATCAATACTATATTTGTCATAAAATTTCCTCCTACTTTTATTTTAGCATTCTTTTTTTCACACTAATTATATAACTTATGTTCATATTTATCAATTGATAATAAAAAGTAGAACAAAAAATTAATTTAACTCTTTGTTCTACTATTATTATCATACCTTAAAAATTATCAAGGAATGATTAAACTTTGGAGGCTAATTTTAGAATTGTTCGATCATTTCACGAACAGTTTTTTCAATATTATCTGAATATGAGATTGCTGATATAATAGACACACCATCAACATTTGTTTTCATAACATCTTTAATATGTTGTGTCTGAATACCACCGATTGCCACTAATGGCATTTCTGGTAAAAATCTTCTCATTAATTCTAGTCCTTCATAACCTATAGCACCACCAGCATCATCTTTTGATTGTGTGACATATACAGGTCCTACACCAACATAATCTACATATTCAACTTTGGATTGTTTAAATTCTTCTTCATTTCCTATAGAAAGACCTATTATTTTATTAGGCATTAATTTTCTAATCTCATCAACACCTAGGTCATCCTGTCCTACATGTACTCCGTCAGCATCTATTTCTAATGCTAACTCTATATCATCATTAACAATAAACGGAACATTGTATTTTTTACAAAGGTCTTGTAGTTTTATTGCTAATTCTACTTTTTCACTACCTTCTAAGGCTCCTTCACCTTTTTCACGAAATTGAAATAAAGTTATTCCACCTTTTAAAGCATCTTCAACTACTGTATATAAGTCCTTACCTAAGCAAGTAGTAGTTCCACAAATAAAATATAATTTTAATAGTTCTTTATTAAACATCTTATTTCACCTTTTTAAATGCTTTTATATCTTGATCTGTAATTTCATATAATGCATTAATAAATTCAACTTTAAATGTTCCTGGTAAATGTCCATTAGGACGTTTTTCTGCCATTTCCCCGGCAATATTATATGCTAACATAGCTGTTTCTAGTGATTTTAATTCTTCACCTTTCTCTAATCCAATAAAGCTTGCTAATACAGCTCCTAATAAGCATCCTGTTCCAATAACTTTAGGCATCATTGCACTTCCGTTACGTATAGTTATTACTTCTCCGTTAACTGCAATAGCGTCAACTTCCCCAGTTACTACTATTGGAATATTAAACTTAGCATTTGCTGCTAAGGCGATTTCATCAATATTATCTACTCCAGCACTGTCTACTCCCTTAGAAGCTACATTTATGCCAACTAATGATGCAATCTCGCCAGCATTTCCTCTTATAGCTGCTAGTTTGTAATTGTTAATTAAATCATCTGATACTTTTTTTCTATATGCTCCCGCTCCACAGGCCACAGGATCTAATACTGCAGGTACATTATATTTTTCAGCTATTTTAAGAGCTTCTTGATATAACTTCCAAGTCTCATCTGTTAATGTACCAATATTGATTAATAATCCTCCAGCATATTTTAATAAATCTTCTAAGTCTTCTGGATATTCACTCATCGCTGGTGATGCTCCCAATGCTACTAATCCGTTTGCTGTGAAATTCTTAACAACATCATTAGTTATACAAATCACTAACGGTGCTTTCTCTTTTAATAATTTTAAACTTGTCATATTTATAAATCTCCTTTAAACGCAATATGATTTACAGGTCCATTTCCATGACCTAGCTCTGGTGTGTATTTTATTGCTGCGGTAATAAATTTTTTCCCTATATCCACAGCTTCAATTATACTTTTACCTTTTGCTAACTCTGCTGTAATAACAGCTGAGAATGTACAACCTGTTCCATGTGTATGATTAGTCTTAAATCTTTCACTAGTCCATACTTTTTTAGTTCCATCATTTAAAAATAAATAATCTTTCGCTTCTCCTGTTAGATGTCCACCTTTTATAACTACTGACTTACATCCAACTTCGTCGATAATGAACTTTCCTGCACGATTAACATCATCCTCTGTTAATATTTTAAAATTAACAATTTCTTCTGCTTCTGGTACATTTGGTGTAATAATAGTTGCTAGCGGTAATATCTCTTCTTTTAAATGTTTTCTTGCAACATCATCTATCAATTTATCTCCGCTTGTCGCGACCATAACTGGATCAACAACATAAGGAACATCTTTAGGTAAGTATCTCTTAATTAATTTCATCATATCAGCATTTGCTATCATTCCAGTTTTTATACTATCAGGTGTTATATCGTCAAACACACTTTTTAATTGCGCCTCTAATATATCTAAATCCAAGTTTCTTATCATTTGAACACCTAACGTATTTTGTGCAACGACACTAGTAACTACAGCCATTCCATACACTTCACGTGCCTGAAAACTTTTCAGGTCAGCCATAATTCCTGCTCCACCTGTTGGATCGGTTCCTGCAATAGTCAATGCAATATTTAATTTACTCATACCCTATACCTCTAAATCCCAACGTTCTTGAGTATAAGCCATATTGAAGAAACGACGTTCATGTTCACAACTTTCTAAGAAGTTTTTAATAAGTCTTTGTTTCCCTTCTTCACTCATAAATTCAGCTTCGCGGTTAATAATTTTATAGTACTCAGTAAGTACTTCATCTACTAAGCCATCAGCATAAAATTCAACCCAGAATTTTAATGGATGATCTTCTGCTAAATTATGATTAGCTAAAATCTTTCTAGCTACCATTTTATAAATCCATGGACATGGCGCCATTGCGCTCAAAGCTTCAGCCATACCGAATGCAAATGCATTATAGTACATATGTTTTATATAATGATCTGCAGATGGATACCACTCTCCACCTTTGATAATCTCTTGATAGTCTCTTCCTACATAATCAGCTAAATTTTTATGTGCAGCAATTTCTTCATTTAATACAAAATTAATCTGATTTAAGAAAAAGTTCTTTTCAACTTTATCATTACTTTTTGCTAAAAGAATGGCATAAATATCGCTAAAATTCTCTAAATAAAGTGCATCAGCTTTCAGGTAGTGCTCTACTGCTTTTTCCGATAAATCAGCGTTAATTAATCCTTGAATAAATCCATCATTATATATCTTGTCAACAATTGGCAATGCCTTTTCTTCCATAATTTCAGTAATAAGTTTCATAGGTATATCCCCCTGGTATGTGTAATTTTAATATAAAGTAATATCACTTGGGATAAATAAAAAAGTCCCCTTACTAACGTAAGAGAACTCTGAAACATATATTACTCATAGTATATTTTCCAATTATATTGGATTAATTCTATTTTGAAAATATTCACGTTTCCTACGCTAGCATTATCTAGATCAGGTCGAAGGGTCTAACTATGTTATCTCAGCCTAAAGGCTCCCCCAGTGATTTTATTCTATTCACTTTTTAAATCGTAGCATAGAAAAAATAAAATGTCAACAATTTAGTTTAAGGGTTTACAAAATTTATATAATTATAAATTACTATTAAATCATAGAACTTTTTATAATAATATTTTTTTATATTTCAATATTAACCTCTTTTTAAATATGGTGAATTTGTAAAGTTAAATTGAAACTTTATTGTGAATTTCGAGTATTTCAGATTGTAAATGAAATTAGTTATCATCCCCCCTTTTATTAATTGACACCTTTGTATTATAATAGTTATGATAAATTTTATAATAACAAAATGCAATTTTCAAAGAGACATTTATATAATTATGAAGAGTAAAACATTATTAAAAGTTCTTTCTGCTTCTGCAATTTTCACTGCAATCGCAGCAATAGAATCTTATGATCACAACGCATTCGCTACTGAGGTTGCAGCAACTGCTACTGATAATCAAAGCGATGTAGAAACAAAAACAGTACCTCAAGATGTTAAAAATTTACCAGACGATACCTACGATATAAAGTCAGTAGGTGAGAAAAAGAATGTAGAAGCTCTAAACTTCTCACAAGAAGGCAGAGAATCAATGGCTACTGTTGGATTAGATACTGAAAAAGCAAAACTAGTAGTTAAAAATTGACAATACTCTGTTAATGTTACTTTTAAGCCAATTGAAAAATTGGGGTTTGGTGGATATTTAGGTGATTTAAAATATTATGACGGTGATAAAACTCATACTAATCGTTCTGAAATAAAAGATAGTGATTTTAAAGATACAACTATCATTGAAAATTATTCAAAAAATGAAAAAGATGCTTTTATTGATGTATACAAGAAAAAATTCCCTGGACGTACTGTATATCCTAAAACTTTATCTTACAATGTAGATAAAAATAAAATTGATGTTAACAATGAACTAGAAACATTTACTCAAGTATTCGTACCGGTTATGGAGTCTATATTCCC
This sequence comes from Gemella haemolysans, assembly GCF_001553035.1. Taxonomy (GTDB): domain Bacteria; phylum Bacillota; class Bacilli; order Staphylococcales; family Gemellaceae; genus Gemella; species Gemella haemolysans_B. The sequence goes on along the minus strand of NZ_KQ959937.1, from coordinate 3,554 downwards.
AGGTGCAGGTACTCAGCGTATGACTCTTAAATACGATTTAAGTTCTCTAACAACAAAAACAATAACTGTACCTAAAGTAGATAGAGAAAAACTAGCTAAAGAAAAAGCTGAAAAAGAACGTATCGAAATTGAAAGATTAGCTAAAGAAAAAGCTGAAAAAGAAAGAATTGAAAGAGAAAAAGCTCCTGTAACTGCTAAAGGTGAAGCTGCAATATTAGAAAAAACTGAATTTGATTTAGAAGGGTACCTTAGAGAACAAAAACAATTGACTGAAGAGACAACTACTACATCAAATAAAAAACCACTTATCAATGATATCTTTGGACAATCTGAAGTTAAAGATACCTTTGTAGCTATTCCAGTAAGTACGAAAGAATCTAATGCTACAACTACAAATGTGAAAAAACCATTAGCAAACACTGGTATTTCTACTTCATCTACAGCATTCTTAGGGTTAGCATCACTGCTTGCAGCATTCATACTACGTATAAAATTTAATAAATAATATTTAAGAAAATATGAGTTTAGACGTATTCCAAGCCCATATTTTCATTACTTTATAAAATTTTATTAATAATATTTTTGTATTTTATAGAATTCAAAACGTTTAAATTATGACAAAGTTGTGAACTAACTTTGAAACTTTGTTGTAAATTTCGTCTATTTTAGGTTATATCTGATAGCAATTATCATTTTTACCTTTATTTACACAGGTTTTTGTATTATAATAGTGGTAACGATTTAATATCTAATAATATACAAATAAAGGAGAAAATTCCTAATATGAAAAATACAACATTATTAAAAGTTTTGTCAGCAACTGCAATTTTTTCTGCTGTTGCAGCAATTGAAGCATACGATCAAGATAGTTTCGCATTCGCAGCAGAAGAAACACCTGTTGTAACAAATACAACAACTTCTTCTACGAAGCCAATTACTACACAACCTGCAGCACCAGCATCTACTACTGGGGAAACTAATTCACCAGCTACTCCAGCAGTGAACTCTGCTGCAACCCCTGCTACTACATCAGTTACAGCTCCAGCAACTACTGCACCAAAAGCTGAAGAGCCAGCTACTGTAGCTCAAGACGTTAAAGCTTTAAAGGACGGAGAATATAAGATTACTGCTGAAGCCTTAAAATTCTATGAAGAAGGTCAACCATCTATGGCTGCTGCTGCAATCGACAATGAAAAAACTAAATTAATTGTAAAAAATGGGAAATATTCTGTAAATGTTTCATTTAAACCTATCACATTTGGTGGACTTAGAGGTTACTTAGGAGACTTAAAATACTATGATGGTGATAAAACTCATGAAAATCGTAAAGAAATTCAAAAAAACGAGTTTAAAGACTCAACTATAGTTGAGAATTATAGTGCCAGTGAAACTGACAATTTCGTAGATACCTACAAAAAAGAATTTCCTGGTCGTACTGTTTATCCAAAAACAGTTAACTATAATGTGGATAAAAATAAAATCGATTCAAATAATAAACTAGAAACATATACTGAAGTGTTTGTTCCTGTTATGGCTTCAATTAGTCCAGCTTTCGGAACTCAAAAAATGACTTTAAAATTTGATTTATCATCTTTAGCTAGAAAAAAAGTAACTGCTGATAACTATGAAGCTGCAACTTATGAAAATCCTAACAAAGATGTTGAATACAAAGGAACTATTAAAAAAGACTTTCCTATCCACGTTCAAGGACATTTAAGAAATGCTAACAACAACGATGAAGAGTCATTATACGGTTCTGCATTAGATAACTATGTTAAAGTTGAAAAAGTTGGAGATAAATACAAATATACTCTAAGATTCAAAAAAGGTCTTGCTGATGTAGGTGGAGAATTCTATCCATTTGAATTACACAAAGTTGCATATCAAGGTAAAGATATTCCATTAACTACTTTAGCAACGAACGGAAATTCTTCAGTAAAAGAAGGATCTATCATTACTGATAAACTATTAGAAAAAATTCAATTAGATGGTACTGCTCCATATCCTAACGGTGCTTTAATGTCACACTTTGTTACATTAAAACTATACTATGAAACAGCTACTGCCTATAAGGAAAGACCTGTAAAATTAGAAGATGTAGTTGCACCTGCTAAACCTAAACCAGTTAAACCTACACCAACTACACCAAAAGAAGAACCAAAACCAGCTACACCAACAGCTGCTGATCACAATGTTGATGCTGATAAAGTTCCTAACACTTTCCCTACTACAGTAAAAGCTGAATTAAATGGTAGAACTACTGGTACTGCTTCAATCTATGAAAATGCATTTGTTAAAGATGTAAAAGTTGAAAAAGTTGGGGATAAATATCAATATACTATCCAAGTTAAAGAAGGAAAATCTTCTAATTTCTTATTACGTAATAAGCCATTCACAGTTTCTAAACTAACTTATAAAGGAGTTGAAATTAACTTTACTGAAGTTGATGCTGCTACTAAGCTAAAAGAAGGGAAAATCCTAACTGATTCTCTTCTAGACAAAATCCAAGTAGATGCTGTATTAAATGTTCAAACAAAAGGTGGAGCTAAACCTAGATTCGAGGACAGAACTGCTGAAAGTACAATAGCACTAGACTTCCCTAAAGTAGAAAAACCTAAAGAAGTTACGCCTGCTAAACCTTCAGTACCTGATCATGAAGTAGATGCTGATAAAGTTCCGTCTACATTCCCAGCTACTGTTAAAGGCGAATTAAATGGTAGAACTACTAATTCAAGTTCAATCTATGAAAATGCATTTGTTAAAGATGTAAAAGTTGAAAAAGTTGGAGATAAATATCAATACACTATTCAAGTTAAAGAAGGAAAATCTTCTACTTACTTACTACGTAATAAACCATTTACAGTTTCTAAACTTACATATAAAGGAAATGAAGTTAGCTTTACTGAAGTTGATGCAGCAACTAAACTAAAAGAAGGTAAGATCTTAACTGATTCTCTTCTAGATAAAATCCAAGTTGATACTGTAATTAGCGTCCAAACTAAAGGTGGAGCTAAACCTAGATTTGAAGAACGTGCTGCTGAAAGTACAATAGCTTTAGACTTCTCTACTGTAGAAAAAGCTAAAGAAGAAGCTGCTAATAACCTAGTGCCAGCTAGAATTAATAATGCGCATATTGCTGATAAACCTTCAATGGCAAACGATGCATTAGTACCTGAAAAAACTCGTGTAGAGAAAGTAAATGATGCTTATCATTACTATCTAACATTCAAAGACTTACGTTTTGGAACTCAAGTAGGAACTGTAGATACTTTATCAGTTGATAATACTGCCGCTGAAAGAACTGACCTTGGTGGTGAAGGACATGAAAAAGTATTCCACTTCACAAGTCCTGAAAAATTAACTGAAAAAACTATTACATTCTCAGTATCAGTAAACGGAAAACCATTAAGAGGTCATTCAAATGTTGCAGCAACACTTAAATTCAATTGGGATGGGGCTACTCCACTAACAACTGATCAAGTAACATCATTACACAAAGATGAAACTACAAAAGCTCAAGCCGAAAAAGAAAGACTTGAAAAAGAGAAAGCTCA
>NZ_KQ959936.1:55211-65131 GCF_001553035.1 Gemella haemolysans | reverse complement strand
TTTTCCATGCCCCGAACTTGACAAAGAGCCTTATAAATATAATAAAGGAAAGCATTGATTTCACAAATTACTTTCCTTTATTGTTATTAAAAATTATCTTCTTAATCCTAGAGCTTTAATTAATTCACGGTATCTTTGGATATCTTTTTTAATTAAGTAGTCTAGTAAGTGACGACGACGGAAAACTTTTTTAAGTAATCCACGACGACCTGCGTGATCTTTTTTGTGAGTGTTTAAGTGCTCAGTTAAAGCATCGATTTCTGCAGTTAATACTGCGATTTGTACTTCTGGAGAACCAGTATCTGATTCATGAGTACGGTATTGAGCGATAATTTCTTGTTTTCTTTCTTGACTAATTGCTGCCATTGCAATTTCCTCCATATAATTTTATTTTGCGACCTTAATCCTAGTGTAGAACCTGGAGGGTTTCTATACCACGAATAAGGAACATTAGTTATTTTACACTATTTTTTAATATAATTCAAGAGATAACACTTAAAATTAGTGCAATACTCAAGCTTTTAGTAATCTTTTTCTTCACAAGTTTTTTTATCCAGCTTTAATTGCTCTTTTAAGTGATCGAAACTTTCAAATTTTTGTTCTTTTCTTAAAAATTCATAGAAGTAAATTTCGATTTTTTCTCCATAAATATCCTCATTGAAATCTAAAATATGTGTTTCTATAAATTTTTTATTTTTTTCATCTGAAACAGTCGGATTATAACCAATATTTGTAACTGATTTATAAATTTTATTATTAACTTTAATCTTAGTTATATATACACCATTCGTCTCAGGTAATAGATATTTACCGTCTAATTCAAGATTAGCAGTCGGGAAATTAATTGTTCTTCCTAGTTGCCTACCTTTCACTACTAAACCAGAAATAGAATAGAATCTTCCTGTATATTCATTATATTTAGAAAATTCACCTTTTCTGACGAATTCTTTTAATACGGTCGTAGATATTTTCTCCTCATCTATTTTCTCTTTTTCTAGAACAATTACTTCTATTCCACTATCTTTTATTAAATCTGGTGTTCCTAATCCTTTAAAACCGAATCTATAATCAAATCCACAAAAAACCTTATCTACATTTAATTTCTTCAGTATATTATTGATAAATTCTTCAGCCGATAAATTTTGTAATTTTTCATTGAATTCTAAATAATATACCTCATCCACACCAAGATTTTTTAATAGTTCGTTTTTCTTATTAGTCGGTGTAAGAGATTCCTCACTAGTTTTTCCAAAATATTCTTTTGGACTCTTATCTAAAGTAATTACTGCAGATATAAATCCTTTTTCTGCAGCCTCTACAGCACTCCCTATTATTTTTTGATGAGCTTTGTGAATACCATCAAAAAAACCTAATGCTGCAACTCTCTTTTTATTTTCTTCCTTAATCTCACTTATATCTGAAATATTAAATATTTCCATCTCCATCTACCTACTCTATTATTTTTGGAAATGTCGTTTTTACTGATAACAATTCGTCATCTTTATCTTTTAGATGATAAATTGCAATTGCCTCATTCTCATATGTAAAAACTATTCCATCTGTAAAATCGTAATCTGGAAATTGATTTTTTCTAAATCTTAATCCATTCATTACTTGCTTCGCTCTAAATTTCGGTATTTCAACAAATTGAAACTCCTCAAGAGCATATTCTTTTCTTAAAAGGCTTTGCTCCAAGTTTCCTTCTTGGACTTTTTGTTCAACTTCTGATAACTTCAAACACTTTTCCAAAGTTATCTCACCGCTTCTAGTTCTTGTTAACTTACTCATCGTACTAGGTAAATTTAATTTTTCACCAATACTTGTAGCTATAGTTCGAACATATGTTCCTTTACCACAGCTTATATCAATTGAAAAATAAAACTTATCATCTTTATAATACTCACTGTTTTCTATAAATGAAATATCATAAATATTAACTTTTCTCGTTGGAATTTCTACATCAAATTGACCTCTTCTAGCATACTCATAAAGTTTTCTACCATTAACTTTAATTGCAGAATATATCGGTGGAGTTTGTTCTATCTCACCAATCATTAAAGATAAAATCTCCTTTATCTCATTAATGTTAATATCATTTACTTTACATTCTTCTATTACTTCACCAGTAAAATCTTCGGTTGTAGTCTTAAGACCTAGGCAAACTTCCGCTCTATAGCTTTTCCCTAAATCCATAGCATAATCACTTACTTTTGTAGCTCCACCAAGTAATAGTAATAATACTCCATCAACTTCAGGATCTAATGTACCAGAATGCCCAATTTTTTTCATTTGAAGAATTTTCCTTGCTTTAAAAACAACATCATGACTTGTAATTCCACGTTCCTTGTAAATTGGTAAAATACCATCAAACATTATTTCTTATCCTCTTTTTTCAAACAATCCGGGCACAAACCATAAACTTCGAACTTATGCCCATCAATTTGATAACCTTTCAACTCATCAATTTCTAAATTATCACATACATGCACATGAATAATCTTAGCTTTTCCACATCCTAAACATATATGGTGGTGATGATGGTGATCAGTTTCTAAACATCCGATTTTAAAGTATTTTTCACCTTTTATTTCAGTTGTTTCTAAAATTCCCAATTCTTCATAAGTACTTAGATTTCTATAGATTGTATCAAAACTTAGTCCAGGATACATCTTACCAAGAGTTTCAGAGACATATTTTGCATTTATATATCTATCCTCATTTACTAATAGCTCAACCATAGCTTTTCTTTTATCAGTATACTTATATCCTTTTTCTTTTAAAAGTTTCATTATCTTATCAACTTTTTCTTCTGATATTTTCATAGGTAACCTCCTGTACTAACTATTTTTTAAAGTCAACAAACGTCTTACTTCTTAGCATTGCAATTTCATCTTTATACGGTGCAATATCTTTCTTTTCACCATACCAAGGTGTTTCTAAAATTTTAGGAATATTAGCAAACTCATCTAAATGTACAATCCTATTAATTGCATCAAATCCTATACCACCATATCCGATATTCTCATGACGATCTTTATGAGCACCTAAGGTATTTTTACTATCATTAATATGTAGGACTTGAATTCTATCTAATCCTACTATCTTATCAAACTCAGTAAGTACTCCATCTAAATTATTAACTATATCATATCCACCTTCAAAAACGTGACAAGTATCAAAAGTTACTGTTAGTTTTTCATTTAGTGTAACTCCATCAATAATTTGAGCAATTTCATCAAATGTTCTTCCACATTCACTACCTTTTCCTGCCATTACTTCTAGAGCAATATTAGGTTTCATATCTTTTGTTAAAACTTCATTTAATCCTTTAACAATACTTGCTATACCTACATCAGCTCCCGCCTTAACGTGTGATCCTGGGTGTAGAACGATATTTTTAGCACCAATTTTTTCAGTTCTTTCAATTTCTAGCCTTAGAAAATCAACTGCAAGTTGGTAAATATCAGGTTTAATAGTGTTTGCTAAATTAATAATATAAGGGGCATGTACTACAATATCACTTATATTTTTTTCTTCCATTAGCTTATGAGCTTCTTCAATACGTAGTTCTTCTATTGGTTTTCTTCTAGTATTTTGAGGAGCTCCAGTATAAATCATAAATGTATCACTATTGTAACTAGCCGCTTCTTTTACAGAACCAAGCATCATTTCTTTTCCAGACATTGACACATGTGATCCAATTTTCAAATTCTTCATTATTTACCTCTATTCGCCTTATTACTACGTTTAGCAAATTTTCTTCTTTCTTTTTGTTTAAGTTTATCCATTTTATATTTATATTTTTTCTTATATCCTGGTTTAACTTTTTTAGAAACTTTTACTTTTGATTTTAATTTCTCAGTTAAGTTATGATCAGCTACGACTTTCTTTCTACTTTGACGTTTATTTCTATCTTTGACTTCAACGAATTCACCATTTCTAATATCTTGGTGATTAAATTCAATTCCACGTTTTTCTAAATCTTGTAATTTTTCTTCATCTTTATTGTTGTAAATTGTAATACAGTCTCCGCTTAATCCTGCACGTCCAGTACGTCCTGCTCTATGAATAAAGAAGTCTAAATCATTAGGAATATTAAAATTAATTACATGACTTACTCCTTCAATGTCAATTCCACGACTCATTAGATCACTTGCAACAACATAAGTGAAATCTAAGTTGTTAATTCTTCTTTGCATTTGTTTACGTTCACGCGGTGTTAAATCTCCGTGTAGAACACCTACATTTAATCCTTTTGAAATAAGATAGCTACTTACTTCTTCAACTTCAGTTTTCTTATTAGCAAAGATAAGTGCTAAATATGGATTAATAACTGTAGTAATTTCGTGTAATTTTTCTAAACGAGATGAACTTTTCTCTGGAATTAAAATATATTCAATTTTTCCAAATTTTGCATTATCAACTTCGATATACTGTGCATTTTTCAGATATTTTTTTAAGAAGTGATTCATTTGTGTTGGTATAGTCGCTGAGAATACTAAAAATTGGCAATTTTCCGCTGCTCTTTTAGAAATTTTATCAACATCTTCCATGAATCCTAAGTCAATCATCATATCACATTCATCGATTACAAGACTCTCAACTTCTTTAATAGCTAAGGCACTTGATTTATCTAATTCTAATACACGTGTTGGTGTACCTATAATAATATGCGGAGCATTAGATACTCTTTCAATATCTCTATTTAAATCTTGTCCACCAATACATAGTGTAATTTTTATATCTTCTTCGCTAAAACTAGCTATATGTAACGCCATATCATATAATTGTCTAGATAGCTCTCTTGTTGGTGCTAAAATTATACTTTGTGTTTTTTTCTTAGTTACATCTAATTTACTAAAAATTGGTAATAAGAAAGAATGACTTTTCCCACTTCCTGTTTGTGATTTTGCAACTATATTTTTTCCCTTTAATACTGGTGAGAATACTCTCTCTTGAATTTTTGTAGGATTATCGAATCCTAAATCTACTACTGCCTTATTTACAAATTCATTAAATTTATATTGTTCAAATGACTTTGGTAACATTAAAAATCTCCTCTATAATTTTTTATATTATTATTCTATAGACTCTTTCTATATAGTCCACAATCTCCTGCGTGTACATATCTAAAACAATAATTCTTACTACACGCCATAATAAACCATCTTTTATTATACTATAAATACGTGAAATTAGCTATAAAAAACAATATAATGTTACTTATTATAGGAATAACTTAACAAAGAAAAAATCAATTTTGTCGCACACCTCCAAATAGCTTATTAGATATCTGAAACAATTTTATAAAACAAATATATTTATTTTATTGCACCTATAAATTCTCATATAAACTTTTTCAAAATTTAGAACCTCTGTTTAACACTGATAAAAAAGAAGCAACTAAAATCAAAATTTCTTAGAATTTGATTTTTAAGTTGCTTCTTCTATGATTATCCTAAAAATTCTATATAGTATTTAACATATAACTTTAGTTATCTATATAGATTTTCTGAGAGTGTGTTGAACTTTCTAAATAATTATTGAGTAAAATAAACTACTTCTAAAAATTATTTATTAAAAAAATCATTAGAAAATCCATCGGATTCTTTAAGTAATTGTTTATAAACTTTTTCTTTTAACGAAACCGTATGTCTATATTTATTTTGAATTTTATTATCAGTCAATTCATCCAAATCTTTTTGAACGGCTTCATCAAATAATTCTTTCAATCTAACGTAAGTTGAAACTTGTTCATTATCAATAGTGATAGAAATAAATCCTTTTTCGACTGCTTTATTATGAACTTCTCCGTACCACGTTTTCTTCCACTCTTCAAGATTGTTAAAACGACCTTCAGAAACTTTCTTGATAATTAACCTATCACTTAATAAACCTTTATTTTCACGTTTAGCATCTTCTTTATATTTATTAGAAGCGTAACCTATAAACCCTTTTTCATATCCAAAGTAACCCCACATTCTAAAGGTATTATGTTTAAACGATAATGCTCCAACAGCACCATCACTTGTGTTCCCTCCATATATTCCTGCCATCATATTGACAGTAACATAAGCCGAGTTCGGATCTAAATCTTCAGGTTTATAAACACCATTTCTTACACCGTGTTTAGTTGCAAAATTGTTATTAACTAAATCATTAACTGTTGATAATTTAAGAACTTTTTCATCATTATTTAAGTCTCGAACATTATCCCATTGGTTAGGTGCAGTTAAATCATTATTATAACTTCCTTTTTCTCGCATTTTTCTATCAATTTTCTTGAACCATTTACTGTTATCATCTAAGTTTTTACCTATAACAGATTCAGCTTCAACATAATCTAACATCATCATTGCTTCATTATAACGTTTCATGTAATCATCAATTTCACGTCTATTTCTCAGTTTGTGAGGATTGTAGTTATACCATTGTTTACCATCGTTTTCTCTCTCATAAGCCATATTGATACCAAGTGCTCCATATGTTCCATTAGGATTTGAGACTGATGGAGATTGAAGCATTCCTTGAGCAAATGCTTCAACATCAGTTCCCTCACGATGCCACCAACCACCAAAGTAAGCCATCCTGTCATTAACGTGTGTTGTTTCATGTGTAAATGCTGAAATACCAAAATCACTAATTAAATCAGTAGCCATAAAGTACACAGTGTCTTCTTTATATGGTGGAGTATGGATTGCTGCCATTGCTCCCATTCCTGGATTAGGATTGAAATGTTTCCCTGTAGGTCCAAACAATTCTCTTGTTGGAGAATAATCAGGTTTTCCATCTTTGTGCCCATATTTACCAAGCCATCCATAACCTGGTGCATTCATATTATCCCAAACAGGAGTCGGTACCATGTTCTTACTTTTCAGTAAATTATTTCTTACTTTATCTGTAGCCAAACGAGACCAGAAGTCTAAATAGTTTTGTTGCCCTTTTGCCACTTCATCAATTTTCGCTTTAAATTGATTTCGTTCTTCTTCCGTAAATTTACCATATTTTTCAAATGAACTATAAGATATTGTGTTATATGTTGAAATTAAGAAAATATGAGATTTTTTCAAATTCAATAACGGTAAAATCATACGACCATGAACATCATTATTTAAACCTTCATAAGCACGATGTTTTTTGTCTTTAAAATCTTCAGTTGTTGTTTCTGGTTCTACAATATAAACATTTTTCTCTGTTGCTTTTTTGAACCAATCATTTAAATCTTTATCTTCAGTAAACAACCTCATATTATAATTTAAAAATTCATGTAGATTACCTTTTCCAGTATCTCCAGCTATAATTTCACGATAGGCATCTTGTGTGCGATCACCTTTTATATAACTTTCCCTAGAACCAATGTTGATAAGTCTGTCAAGCACATCTACATTTTTTCCATAGAAATCCGGTTTGAATAACATAATTTCTTTTAAATTCATATTATCAAAATTGATTCCATAATAACGATTTAAATATGCTAAACCTAACATTATTTTTTCCTTATTGCTTTCTACTTTTTGAAGTAAAACATCTTCAACAACTTTACTATCATTTAATTGGAATTCATAATTTAATAATAATTTATTAACTAAACTATCTAAATTATTTTTAACTTCTTCAAAACTTTCTTCTAAGAATAAATCTCTAACATACCCTTTACGTTTTTCTATTGTGTTATCTTGAGGATTTTTACGTTTGTCCATTAAATTATAAATGCCCTCTGATTGTAATTCAACAGATTGTAATTTTTCTTTAATTTTATTAGTTAATGAAACTCTATCTTTCTCTACCATATTCGGAGTATAAACAATATCTTTCAATTCATTAATACTGTACTCTTTAATTTTACTTACATTTGATTCTTTAGGAGAAAGGGTAAAAATATCTTTTGTATTATCTGAATAATGTACTAATATTTTATTAGCAACAGATAAATCAGTAACAAAATCGTTATCTTTCATTCCTACTACTGATAAAACTCTCTTAGCTACAAGATTAGAATTTTCATCTAATTTATTACCTTGATTTACTATCCAATCTTTATTATAGAATGGTTGTAATTTTTCTATATTACGATATGCCTGATCACGCTTCTCTTGGTAATCTTGAACATTTTTATATTCATTTTCATAAGAAACTTTGTTGTTAAGCTTATCTACAGTTGGTTGTGTACTAACTAATTTATCAGCAGTAATCATCATCGCTTGAATTTTCGTATCTGCTTCATCTTTAGTAATATCTTTGATTCTATGAGAGTTTCTATGAGTTTTTCCGCCTTTACTAATACCTGTTACAGTGAAATTCTTATTAACAACCCAGTTCGTAACATTTTCATCATCCATATCATTTGATCCAAAGAACACGTCACCTTTCTTAACATCCATCATTGTAACAGTATTTTCAATAACTCCCCAAGGCCAGTTTTTACCTATAAGACCTCCATTTTCTCCACTATTTGGAACATCAATGATTCCTTTTGCTACAGAATTTCTTATATATCCCCATCTACCTATACCATCAGAATTTAAACCATGGCTTATGTTACCTGCTATTCCTCCTGTTCGTGATCTATCACCCGTAATTTCAGCATCAACATAGGCTTTTTCAATATTACCACGCCAAACATCACCTGCTATTCCGGCAAGGTTCCAACCTTTATTACCAGTAGCATGTACTTTACCAATGTATGCAATATTAGTCATTTTTCCTTCATCTAGCTTATTAACAATTCCAGCTACTTCATTTGCTCCAGTGACACTACCCGTTACTTTAACATTTTCAATAGTCCCCCCTTTTACTGTCTGAGCAAGTGTAGCAACGTTATTTTCCCCTGGTAGATTAATATTTACATTCTCTAAGTTTATATTTTTAATAATTGCATTTTCTAATTTACTAAATAATGGATGTACTAAATTATGAATAGAATAATGTTTATCATCAACACTTGTTAATGTTCCTGTAAATTTCTGAGTAACATAAGATTTTCCAAGTGGTTTTATACTAACTGCGCTCAAATCAGCCCCAAGTTTGAATGTTCCCGAAGGAGTTTTTTGCATAGCTTCCATTAAATCTTTAAAATCATAGTACACATCTCCAATATGTGATTTTGGTTTCGCAATATAATAAGAATAAGTATCCTCTATTTTATTTTCACTCGTTCTTTGTACTAAATCTTGAGCTTTTGCACTAACTTTATAAAACCAATCTTCCCCAACTTTTACTTCTTCTATTTTATCAATAGCAAGTTTAGTTATTTTATTATCACGAGAAGTCACTTTCAAATAGTATTCTTTTATATTTTCAGGAATAGCGTTTAATAAGCTACTATCACTTTCCTCACCTTGTTCATTAACATGTATCAAGCTTGTTTCTTTGATATTTTTAACTTCAACTTTTTTTAAATCGAGCCTTAGCAGTCTTTCTTCTAATACTGAAGTCTCATCTACTTTTCCTCGATTATAAATCATAGTTGTTCTGACGATATAGTCTTTATACAATTTAAGATTATCTGCAATATCTTTTAATTTAGATGTAGTTAAATCTAATCGTTTAACTACATTTTCACCATCACGAACTTCTGCTACAATAGATTTAATCTCGACTGAATCCTCATTTTCTAAAGTATATGTCAAGTTAGCAGAACGATCAAGAGTATGTTCTTCGATCTTAGCTAATGTTAATACAGGTGGTTTTTTCTCTTTTGGAATTTCTTTTACTGGATTCTCTGGCTGAACCAACGGTTCGCCTTTCTCACTTACCACTCCTTCTGAGTTCTCTGGCTGTACTAACGATTTTCCTTTTTCACTTACCACGCCTTCTGGTTTCTCTGGCTGTACTAACGGTTCACCTTTCTCACTCAATACTCCTTTCGGATTCTCCGGCTGTACTAAGGCTTCACCTTTCTCGCTTACTACCCCTTTCGG
>NZ_KQ959936.1:54842-55111 GCF_001553035.1 Gemella haemolysans | reverse complement strand
CCTTTCTCACTCACTACCCCTTTCGGATTCTCTGGCTGTACTAAGGCTTCGCCTTTCTCGCTTATCACGCCTTCTGGTTTCTCTGGCTGTACTAACGGTTCACCTTTCTCACTCACTACCCCTTTCGGATTCTCCGGCTGTACTAATGATTCACCTTTCTCACTCACTACCCCTTTCGGATTCTCCGGCTGTACTAACGTTTCGCCTTTCTCACTTACCACTCCTTCTGGGTTCTCCGGCTGTACTAACGGTTCACCTTTCTCACTCAA
>NZ_KQ959936.1:53570-54742 GCF_001553035.1 Gemella haemolysans | reverse complement strand
TGTACTAACGATTCTCCTTTCTCACTTACTACCCCTTCTGGTTTCTCCGGTTGAACTAACGATTTTCCTTTTTCACTTACTGCTCCTATCGGATTCTCCGGCTGTACTAAGGCTTCGCCTTTTTCACTTATTATCCCTTCTGGTTTTTCTGGTTGAATTAACGACTCACCTTTCTCACTTACCACTCCTTCTGGTTTCTCCGGCTGTACTAAGGCTTCGCCTTTTTCACTTATTACTCCTTCTGGTTTTTCCGGTTGAATTAACGATTCTCCTTTCTCACTTACCACTCCTTCTGGTTTCTCCGGTTGAACTAACGATTCTCCTTTTTCACTTACTATTCCTACTGGTTTTTCTGATTGAACTAACGCCTCGCCTCTCTCACTTACCACTCCTTCTGGTTTCTCCGGTTGAACTAACGATTCTCCTTTTTCACTTACTATTCCTACTGATTTTTCTGATTGAACTAACGCCTCGCCTTTCTCACTTACCACTCCCCCTAGGTGTAATAACGATTTTCCTTGTTTAATAGAGACCCCCTCTTCTTCAACTAGAGTTTTCATTTTTTGGGAAAGAATATTTTTAAAATTGTGAGAAAATTCTTTCAAATCACTCTGTGTGAAAAACCCTATATATCTGTATCCTGATATTTGAATTACACCTTTAGCAAGTTCAGAAGAATTGCTTATAGTTGCTTTTGTATTATATTGAACTAAATCTTTATTTTCTAAAGCGAAAGAATGATAAGGCACTATAGCACTCTGCCCTAAACTACCAATCAAAATAACACTAAGTACTTTATTTCTATATTTTTTTGATATTAGAAATACCACTAGAACTGCTGTTCCTAGACCTAATCCAGCTAATGGGAGTGAACATTCTCCAGTATTAGGTAATAATTTTGTTTTCAGTGTATCAGCGCTAGCATTATGACTTTCTTTCTTATAAACCATATAATAGGTTTCGTTATTTTTTAAATCATTTGGTATACTATTTTTAATTAAACTTTTTTCCGATTCTGTAAGTTCATTTTCAGTTAGATATGTATAATTAACATTTATACCATTGTCACTTGCATAAGCTTTAGTTGGCATATAGCTTCCAAATATCAAAGCGCCAATAACAACAGGTGCTGCACCTAATGATAATTTTCTAATTGAAAACTTTAAAATTTT
>NZ_KQ959936.1:0-53470 GCF_001553035.1 Gemella haemolysans | reverse complement strand
TAATTGAAAACTTTAAAATTTTATTATTTTTACTTTGTGTTCTCATAAAAATCTGCTCCTAAATACATATTATTACAATTTTATTCTATCAAAAAAATATAGCTATTACAATTTAGCCTTCACCTCAATACACAACTGTAATTAATAATTTTTTTATTTACAGATAATTAAAATAATCCCATATTATTTTCTTTTAATACATAAAAGGAACGTTTTCTTTTTTAAAAAAATAAAGATATACTTTTCCTAAAGAATTAATTAATATCAAAAAATTAAAAAAAGGAACGTTCCACCAATATTATGATTAAAAAAATCATTACTGGTAAATCGCTCCTTATAATATTTATTAGATATCAAATGAATTTTTATAAATTATACTCTGAGACTAATTTAAATTATTTTTTTATGTTAATCTAAGCTTTTTTATCTTCTTAACAGTTTAAATTAACTCTTTTTATCTTACCTCTAGAAATTTCTTAATTACAATAAGTAAAATAATATTTCAACATTTAGACCTCTACTAAATTATATTATTTTACAATATCGATTCCTGAACTTGTTCCTAATCTTTCTGCTCCAAGATTAATATATTTTTGCGCAGTTTCTTTATCTCTAACTCCACCACTTGCTTTAACTTTTGCATTGTCACCTACTACAGACTTCATTAACTTTACATCTTCATATGTTGCTCCATCAGTCCCAAAACCAGTTGAAGTTTTTACAAAATCTGCCTTAGCAGCAAGTGATAACTCACAAGCTTTAACTTTTTCTTCATCAGTTAAATAACAAGTTTCGATAATAACTTTCAAAACATTATCTCCAATGGCCTCTTTTATTTGACGGATTTCATTTTCAACATATTCAAACTCTCCATCTTTCAATTTAGCAACATTGATAACCATATCTATTTCGCTCGCACCATTTTCTACCGCCTCTTTAGCTTCAAAAACTTTCGCAGCAGTAGTCATTGCACCTAATGGAAAACCTACAACAGCGGCAATTTTAACATCTGTTCCTTGTAAAAGATGTTTTGCATCTGCAACATAACAACCATTAACACAAACACTATAAAATTCATGTTCAATTGCTTCCTCGCAAAGTTTTTGAACATCAGTACCACTTGCTGTCGCCTTTAAAATTGTATGATCGATATATTTATTTAATCCCATTTTTTTACCTCTATTCTATTACTTCTAATATATTTTTAATATTTTCTATTTTTTCTTTTCCTATTACATAAGCATCTAAAACCATCGCTTTACTTGATTGAACATTTTTTTCATCATTATAATAAATTTCAGCGATGACATCACCTTTTTCTACCTTATCTCCGACTTTTTTCTTAAGTTCGATTCCTACTGCATGATCAACCTCATCTTCTTTTGTAGCTCGACCAGCACCAATAACCATCGCTGCTTTACCAATTTCTTCAGCTTTAATTTTTGTTACAAAACCTTCTTCTTCTGAGAATACCTCTAGAACTGATTTTGGCGTTGGTAACAGTTCATAATTATTTACTACTTCGCCATCTCCACCACTTAATTCAATAAACTGTCTTAATAACTCTAAAGCACGCCCATTAGCAATAACTTCATCTATTTTTTTAGCAGCTTCTTCGTATGTCTTAACTTCACCTTTGTATTTTAACGCTAGATAAACAATTTCATAAACTACTTCTTTAAGATCATCAGACCAGTTTCCTTTTAAGGCTTCTATTCCTTCGATAATTTCATTAGCATTTCCAATATTATATCCTAGTGGTTCTTCCATATTAGTCAGTACTGCTATGGTTTTTCTACCTACACTATTTCCAATTTCAACCATTCTACGAGATAATTCTCTCGCATCTTCAATAGTTTTCATGAAAGCACCATCACCGACTTTTACATCTAAAATAATTAAATCAGATTGAATTGCCAATTTCTTACTCATAATACTACTTGCTATTAAAGGAATACTGTCTACTGTTGCAGTCACATCACGTAATGCATATATTTTTTTATCTAACGGAACAATATTGTCACTGTAACCCATTAGCCCCACTCCAGTTTTACTAGCTACTTCTACTAATTCTTCTTTTGTAGTACTAAATTTAAAGTTTCTTATTGCTTCAAATTTATCAATCGTTCCTCCAGTGTGCCCTAAACCTTTACCCGATAACTTTGTTGTAGCCATTCCTACGGCTGATAAAATCGGCCCTAGAACTACTGTAACCTTGTCACCTACTCCACCTGTTGAATGTTTATCAACAAGATAATGATCTAGATTATCAAAGTAGATTGTATCACCTGAATCTTTCATAGTTAAAGTGAAGTTTGTAAGCTCATCTTTTGTCATATTATTAAAATATACCGACATTAAAAATGAACTCATCTGATAATCAGGTACCGTTCCTTTAAGGTATCCTTCTAGTAAAAATTCAATTTCAGCTTTTGTAAGTTCTTTATTTTTTTTCTTTTTATCTATGATATCAACAACTCTCATAGGTTATTCTCCTTAAATATTCTTCATTGAAAGATAAACTAATATATCTTTTTAAAAATCTTTACAATAAAAATTAGTCATTCTATATTTTTCATTTTCAATATAAATATTATTAGATACTTCTATTATCTGCAAATTCTTCTTATCTTTTAATATTTTATATATCTCTTCTTGACTTTTCTTACTATATACTATTTTATCACGAATTATATATATTTTGTAGCCTAATAATATTAACATATAGTTTTTATATTTAAGTAAAATCATATATAACATATAGAATAGGACTAATATTATAACTATTTTCCATAAAAATTGAAGTTTTTGATTTATAATCAAACATGTAATAATTACCATCAAAATTAAGTAATAATAATCAATACCGCTTTTCCTAGTAATTTCTTTTTTACTACAAACAAATATATTTGTAGGCTTACTACCATTTTGAATTATTAAAGAAAAAATAGATATTATCGTTAGTATTGTAGTTAATAAAAGCGCATCTAAATCTTGTTTTACAAAAGTATAAATAAGTAAAACAAAATAAAGAGGCATAAATGAATAAATACAATAACTAATATAGTTAAATGATTTTTTCATCTCATACCTCCTATTTATTATCTTTTACTTTTTGGTTTAGACAAAATCTCCGAAAAAATTATATCATTCACAATTCTTTCTTTGTCAAAAGTTAAAGAATTTGAAAATATTTCTTTTTCCTTATCTACTATAACACGTGGTTTCCTTTCAAAAAATTGTTGCTGTGAAGACTCATGTTTTGGAATATGATTATCCCTTTGATTATATCCTTTATAAACTTGTTTAGGGATTTTCTTCTTCTGTTTAACTTTCTTAACAGTTTCTTTATTATTTTTTTTATTATCCTTCGCTTTATCAATAATAAGTGAAACTATTAGAAAAATTATAGGAATCGCTAAACTACTCATCTTCCCCTCCTAGAGTCTCTGTTTAGATACTCATTTGCAATCAATCCACGAACAAAATTTTCTTGAGAAAATTCTAATTTTTTTGTATTATTTTTAGCATTACTAGGTTGGTCAAAATTTCTTTGTATCGAAAACTTATTACGACCTTTGTTGTAATTCTGACTATAATACTGTTGATATTTGTTCATAGTAGAGTTATCAACTTGTTGTTCATATATATCTTCTTTATAAACTTGTTGATCAGATAAAGAACTTTGTCTATTTCTAAATTCATTAGAATCCTTATTGGCAGCTTCTTTGATTCTTTTCATCTCTTCAACTGCCTTCAGTGCTTGAGCTCGAGCATTATCTAGCTCCATTTGTTTGGAATTATCTAAATTTTTTCTGTATCTTTTACTGTCAGAAGCAAAAACCATTACGAAAATAGCAAAAATTATGATAAATATTATTGGTGCTGCGAAAATTAAAAATGACATTTCACATCCTCCTTTTTATCTAATTATTTACCTGCTCCTGTTTCAGGTTGTGACATACGTTTAATTGAATCTCTCATACCTGTATCAGCTTCTAAATTCTTATAATTCATATAATCCATAATACCAAGATTACCTTGTTGGAAAGCTTTTGCCATAGCTAATGGTAATTCTGCTTCAGCTTCTACAACTTTCGCACGCATCTCTTGAATTCTAGCTTTCATCTCTTGTTCAGCCGCAACCGCCATTGCACGACGTTGTTCAGCTTTCGCTTGAGCGATATTTTTATCTGCGATAGCTTGCTCTGTTTGTAAATTCGCACCAATGTTTTGACCGATGTCGACATCTAGAATGTCAATCGATAAGATTTCAAATGCAGTACCTGCATCTAATCCCTTATCTAAAATTGTTTTAGAAATTCTATCTGGATTTTCTAGAACAACTGTGTGTGATTCAGAAGAACCGATTGTTGAAACGATACCTTCACCTACACGGGCGATAACTGTTTCTTCTCCAGCTCCCCCTACAAGTCGTTCAATGTTTGCACGAACTGTAATTCTTGCTTTTGCTTTTACTTCAATACCGTTAATTGCAACCCCTGCAATATACGGTGTTTCAATAACTTTAGGGTTAACACTCATTTGAACTGCTTGAAGTACATCACGTCCCGCTAAGTCAATTGCAGCACAACGTTCAAATGTTAAACTTACTATATTAGCTCTGTGAGCTGCAATAAGAGCATTGATTACTCTATCAACATTACCTCCTGCTAAATAGTGACTTTCCAATTGATTAATAGTAACAGCTAAACCAGCTTTATGTGCTTTAATCATCGGATTAATTACTCTACTTGGAATAACACGTCTTAGTCGCATACCAACAAGTGTAAAGATACTTACCTTAACTCCTGCAGCAATGGCACTAATCCAAAGACCAAGAGGGAAGAAAGTAAAGAATATCGATAGCACAATCAATACAACTACTACGATAATACCTGAAAATATTAATTCTGGCATAATACTACCTCCTTAAAATTTTTATATTTTTTTAACTACTATACGCATTCCTTCTACACGTATAATCTCTATCTCATTACCCTTTTCTATAAAATCTCCATCAGTTACTACATCCAACTTTTCATTTCCTAAAACAGCCACTCCTGCTGGACGTAAATCTGTATATGCTTGAAGTTTTTTTCCTATTAATTCTAATCTACTTTCACTCGCCACATAT
Source organism: Gemella haemolysans (assembly GCF_001553035.1). Taxonomy (GTDB): domain Bacteria; phylum Bacillota; class Bacilli; order Staphylococcales; family Gemellaceae; genus Gemella; species Gemella haemolysans_B. The sequence continues at coordinate 48,333 of NZ_KQ959936.1, read as the reverse complement.
CCATCCTCTGTTGAAATAGAATCGTTAAGAACAAGTCTATTTAATAACATTAACCTTTTATGAAAAACATTTCTATTAACATAAAATTGTATCGTTGCAAGTATTAAAGAAATAACTAAAATAAATGCAATATGATATGTTGACTTATTAATGTAGATTATTGCATAAATCACGGTAATGATCCCTACTGATCCAACTATTCCACCAGGAATAAACATCTCTAGTCCTATTAGAGACATACCTCCAATAAATAATAATAGAACAAAAATACTAAGTCCTGTAGAATAAGAATGTAGAGCTATATATGTCGCTAAACTAAGTACTGACAAAATCCCCAAAAAATTAAGTTTTTTTGAAAACAATTGCTGACAGAAAGTTAATGACATAGTAATTAAAAGAATCCAATCGAGAGACATCATTAAATTCATATATAATCACCTCATTTTTGCATATTCTTTTTCTAGATAGTCTAATAATTCCTCCCTCGTGAAAATATTCCCATGACCGGGAACAGCATGTTCAAAGTCAAGAATCGATATTCTATCTATATAATCACGAAGCTTTTGTTTATTATATGCCATCGGTTTTGTATAATAATTTTTAGCGTGACTATCACCTAAAAACAATACTTTTTCTTCTGGTATATAAATTAAAAATGCATCATTAGAATGTGAGTTATCATTGTAAATACAATTAATTTTAACTCCTCCAAGATTCAAATTAAAATCAGCCATTTTAGGCATATCTGGAATTCTAATTTTTATCTCATGATTTTCATATACTCTCTTTATAACATCCGCACTGTATTTTATCTCCGTTCCATCCTTGACTCTTTGATACAGACTCTCATCATCCCATTCTAGTTGAGATAATTCTATTAAAGAGTCTCTAGCTCTATCAGTAGCAATTACTGGAATATCTAAATACGTTGCTCCAAAACTATGGTCCCAGTGATGGTGTGTTAATATCACATAACTTGGCATTGGTAAGTCATTTTCTTTTAATTCTTTTAGAAATGTTTCGACTTGTGCAGGTCCATTTCCTGAATCTAACATTACAGAGAAGTATTCTCCTTTTACATACCCCAGCGTTGGCTCTAAATACATATATCGTTGTTTTGTATAATAAAATCTATCTGAAAATTTAATTAGCATCCTTTTTACTTCCTTTTGATTATAGGTATATTATATCATATATCCTCTAAATTTGAAATATAACGAATTATAACGAAAGTATAAAAGGTCTATCTATCAATATATTAGAATATGTTTGGTGTATTTTAAAACATAACAGAAGTATTCGGAAATATAATAAATTTTAACAAGTATTTAGATACTTTTCCCCTAAATCCCCTCCACAATAAAGCCCCTTATTTTGGTGCTTAATCTTTCATTTCTTAAACAGTCAAGAGTGAACCTATCTCCATCTAACACTGCTTTGTATTCACTAATGTAAAATTGATATAATCTTTCTCCATCGTTTTCAAAATCTGCTTGAAATACTAATTTTTCGTATTCATCTTCTTCCATATATCCTAGATACGCTTTTTATTCATCAACTAAATGACAACAAGTACAGTCGTTTTAATTTTCTTCTATCCAGTATCTTACTGTTGAACTTTCTTATAATACTAATCCATTAATAACAACCATCATTTGTCATTTTTTAATTCCTCCGAATATCTAATTAATTTCTTTGCTACTTTAAAACTCATATTTTCTAACTCATACTTACCACTGCGGTAATTTTGAATAACGCTCAGTGTCAATCCAGTATCTTTTGAAATTCTATAATCAGTTAAATTACTATTAAATAATTCTTCTATTTGTTTAATCGCTTGTTCTATCATTGTAAAACCTCCTAAATAAGTTTTAATATAATTGAAATTATCACGGCGAATATACCTAATACTATAATCATAGTTTGTATTTTTTCTTTTTTCATGATATAATGTGGGGAAGTATTTAGGTACTAGGAGCTTTTTTAAGCTCCGTTCCCTAATAGGTTATTTGCAGACTTTTTCAAAGATTTCAAGAATTGTGTTTACTATTTCTAAGATAGCTAACACAGATGCTAGTACCAACATCTTGTCTTTGTGAGAGTCTGTTTTTTTATTTCTTCTGTTACTCACTACATCCGCTACATTACATCATCAATTGTGCCTTCTAAAAGGTGCAGAGTCAAGTGATATTTAAAAACTTTTTAAGTAAATGAATGAAAAATTAGCCCCTATTTATTAAGTAAGGGCCAAAATATTATATCATACAAAAATTGTAAAGTATATTATTATATTTGAACATTTATATACTTAGATTTTCCTAATAAAAAAAGAAAGAAAGCAATACCAAAAAGGTTTACTTTCTTTAAATTCTATATGGAGATGGCGGGATTTGAACCCGCGTCCAAAAATGCCTCCCCTTAGCTTCTACATGTTTAGTTTACCTATTAAATTTAATTCTCCACTTAAGCCGATAAACAGGCAATGAAAAACGAGTTTGATTTATCTCTTATTTTTTTCTACAAACGGAAGAAAAAAATCGTAGACTGCTAAGAATGAACCGATTAGCTTTGTCACAGTCAAACAAAGTAATCAGCCTTTAGCTTATTAAGCTGCTAAAGCGTAATTTGTTTTTTCGCCAGTTATATTTAACTGATGTGTTGTTAAAGGAGACAACCCTCCTACATGCCACCAAGAAGACTAGCATCCCTGTCGAATCCTAAACATCCCCTAATTGTGATTATTATATTTTATCATAAAATTCAAATTATGTAAAATTTTATTATCTCTACAATATTCTATGATTTAAATTCAACTCTTACCTACATTAATCATTCTTATGATATAATAAATTGTATATAATAAAACTAAAGGAGGAACCATGGAAACACTTATTAATAAATTACGTCCAAGTAGAATCGATGATATTATCAGTCAACATCATTTAATTGGTGATGGAAAAGTTCTTACTAAAATAGTAGAAAGCAAAAAAATGTTCTCATTTATTCTATATGGTCCCCCTGGAACTGGAAAAACTTCAATCGCTAATGCATTAGCTAATGAACTAGACTATAAATTTAAAATACTGAATGCTGTAAATTGTACAAAAAAAGATTTAACTGCTGTAATAGAGGAGTCAAAAAGATTTAAAAAAGTTATTCTACTACTCGATGAGTTTCACAGACTAACTAAACCTATGCAAGATATTCTACTTCCTGAAATCGAGTTTGACAATATATACGTTATTGGTTGCACAACGAACAATCCTTATCATACTGTTAATCCTGCAATTAGATCACGTTTAATAATTTTTGAATTACAACAAGTTTCAAACGATGACATTTATGAATATCTTAAAAAAATATCAAATAATAAAGAAATATTCCCTAAGGATTTAAAAATAGAAGATGATGTTTTTAAAACAATTGCCCTAAACTCTTCTGGTGATTTGAGATTCTCATTAAATACTTTTGAAATTTTATATAATTTATCAAACGAAGGTGAAATCGTTACAAAAGATAAACTATTAAATTTATCTCTAGGAAAATTTAAAGCTTATGACAAAGATGGAGATGCTTTTTATGATATTATTAGTGCTTTCCAAAAATCTATTCGTGGCAGCGATGTAGATGCATCGCTATACTACTTAGCATTATTAATTGATAGTGGCGATTTAGACACTATATATAGAAGAATGAGTGTTATAGCTTACGAAGATATCGGTCTAGCAAATCCAAATATCGGGCCTTTTGTCCATGCTGCTATTGAAAGTGCGAAGATGCTTGGATTACCCGAAGCAAGAATACCATTAGCCAACGCTGTTATTCAACTAGCACTTTCCTTAAAATCTAATAGTGCTTATATGGCGATTGACAATGCACTGCACGAAACTAAAACAAATCCAAAATTCATAATTCCTGATCACTTGAGAGATGCACATTATTACGGCGCTGATAAACTGAATCGAGGAGTTGGATATCAATATCCACACAGCCATCCAACAGGGTATATTAAGCAGCAATATCTTCCTGATAACTTAGTAGGAAGAACATTCTACACACCAAAAACAAATAATAAAAATGAACAAAATCTAGCGCAATATAAAAAATTTATAGATAATGTGAAATAGAAAAAGGGCTAATCCAGCCCTGAAATTTAACAAAGTTCTATGTAAACTCATAGACGCAGTGGTTTATTGATATCTAAATGCGCTTTAGAAAAGCTTTTTAGATATCTAATAAACTGTGCGAGGGTGACTCGACAAAATCGATTTCTCCGAAATCACGATTTTTGAGTCACTCCTTTTTATTCTCCTAAAATTTTAACTTCACACTCAAGTTCAACCCCTGAGTCTTCTAGTACTTTTTTCTGCACTTCTTTTATTAAATTTTTATAATCTTCACAAGTTGCAGAATTTATATTAACCATAAATCCTGCATGTTTTTTAGACACTTGAGCGCCACCTACAGTCAAGCCTTGTAGTCCGGCATCTTGGATTAATTTTCCTGCGAAGTATCCTTCTGGTCGTTTAAATACAGAACCACATGAAGGGTATTCTAAAGGTTGCTTATCAGAGCGCATTTTATTCAATTCTTCTACTTTAGAGACAATTTCTTCTTTGTTTCCTTTTTTCATTTGGAAATAAACTTTAGAAATAATTTCCTTAGTTTCCTGAATTACTGAATGTCTATATGAAAATTCCATTTGTTCATTAGTATATATTTTCTTTTCACCGTTTTTAGTGAAAACTTCAACCTTTTGAACTACTTCTTTCATTTCACCACCGTATGCTCCAGCATTCATGAAGATTGCTCCACCAACACTACCTGGAATCCCACATGAGAATTCAAGATTAGTTAGGCTATTTTCAATACAAAAATCAGTAAGCTCTTTTAATGTTAACCCGGCATAACAAGAAATAACATCACCTTCTAGTAACTCTATATCATTCATATCACTAGTTAAAGCTACTATTCCTTGAATTCCACTATCAGAAATTAATACATTTGAACCATTACCTAGTATAGTCAATTCAATATTATTTTTATTGCTATATGCTATTACATTTTGTAAATCTTTTTCATTATTTATTTTCACTAAAATCTCAGCATTACCACCTGTTTTTGTAAAACTATAATTTCTTAAAGGTTCGTTATATAATACTTCACTACTTTGAAGAATATCTTCAATATTTTTTATTTTAATCATTAGTTTCAATCCTTTTTAAAATTTCATTTATAAATATTAATTTTTGTGCTAAATAATCTTTAAATGAAAGTTCTTTGTTCATATTTTTGAATGAATTATAGTCATCTTTTAGCTTATCATTACTAAAAACAGCTCTAGCTTTTATAAAATCTTTGTGTACTGCTGTATCACGTTGAACAACATTTAGGACTACATCGTAACTCACTGTTAGATAATCAGTTATTCTTGCGTACTTAATTACCCCTTTTATTCCATTATGAGCAATTCTGTGATATCCTATATTGTTTAATCTTTTTTCATCAAATGTAGTTATTTCATGTAAATTCTCAACAACAACAAGAATATCTACAATTTTTTCTCCCAACACCTGTGTAGTACTAGTGGCTCCAATATGTAAAAACTCACATTTCGGCATTTTTGGGATTTCTTGTATTTTTTTTATTTCTTCTAAAAATATGCTTACAAAGACCTCATTGTCTTTTATTTCTTCAATTTTAACAATTCTCTTATCCATTTATAAAATCCAATCTTGTAATTAAATATCCTAATCTATTATAGACGTTATTTTATTTAAAGTAAAGCTATATCTGGATTTCATCTATGAGCTAAGTAAATAAACTTATGATATTAACTACATTATTTATTTACTAACAGCATTCTTCATAACAAAAACATCCCTTTTCATGATCATTTATCATTCCAATCGCTTGTAAATAGCTATAGATAATAGTACCACCTACAAAATTAAATCCTCTTTTTTTCAAATCTTTACTAATTTTTATAGAAAGCTCAGATTCACTTAGTGCATCTTTATAGCTTGTTAATTTATTATTAATTTTTTTATAGTTTATAAAACTCCAGATATATTTATCAAAACTTCCAAACTCTTTTTGTACTTTGATAAATGCAATAGCATTTTTTCTAACAGAATAGATTTTCAATTTATTTCTTATTATACTTTCATCTTCTCTTAATGATTCTAAATATTCATCTGTATAATTTGCACAAATATTATAATCAAAATTATTAAAAACTCGTTTAAAATTCTCGCGTTTTTTTAATACTAGTGACCAACTTAACCCAGCTTGCATACCTTCTAATACTAAGTACTCGAATAACGTTTGATCGTCATGAGTTTCTCTTCCCCACTCATTATCATGATATTCAATTTCTAAGGGATCTTTTGCCCACGGACATCTATGTTTATTCATACGTAGCCTCCAAATTACTATTTACTAAAGTAAGCATTTCTCTAATACGTCTAATAGTATATCTTTCTTTTTTATCAATTTCTAAGAAAAATCCATCCTTTGCAATAATACGTGTATCTTTATGAGGAGTTAATGCAGTAAATAATTCTTTTCCTTTTAGGTTATTCATAATTTCTTTATCGAATGTTATAACAACTTTATTGGCTAATTCTTTTATACTAGTAACCATAGTATTTTTCGCTATAACTTTTAAATAACAAATATCTATTAGATTATTTACTTCTTCTCCAAAATCAGAGAATCTATCTATTAAATCTTCCACGATACTTTCTATTTCTTCATCACTAACAACATTATTCAATCTCTTATAGAAGTCTATTTTATCTGCATCATTAGAGATATATTCTTTTGGAATAAAGGCATCTACATTAAGTTTAATCTCTAGGTCATCTGTTTCAACTTCAAAAATATCTTTTTTAATTTTCGGAGCAGCTTCTTTGATTATATTTTCATAATAACTCACATCTTGAGTTCTATCCTGCTCTAATAACGGTTCTAAAATACCTTTTTTAGCTTGAATTTCTTGTTCTAACATTTGAGAATATAACGTATAACCAACTGAGTCGATAAATCCATGTTGTCTTCCACCTAGAACATCACCTGCTCCTCGAATAGATAAGTCCTGCATGGCAATCTTGAATCCACTTCCTAGAGAAGTAAAATTCTTAATCGCTGATAATCTTTTCTCCGAGTTTTCAGTTAGCGACTTAAACGGTTCGTACATTAAGTAAGCATAAGCTTCTCTACTACTACGTCCAACTCGTCCACGAAGTTGATACAACTGACTTAGTCCAAAACGATCAGCATCCTCTACTATTAGTGTATTTACATTTGAAATATCAATACCAGTTTCTATAATAGTAGTCGAAATTAACATATCATATTTTCTATCTATAACATCTGTCATAATATTCTCAAGTTCCCTTTGACTCATGCGACCATGTGCATACGCTATGTTAATATCAGGTAATAATCTTTTTAGCTCTAAATACTTCTCATCGATTGTCTCTACTCTATTATAAACATAGAAAACTTGTCCTCCGCGATTTACCTCATTCATAACCGCTTCTTTAATAACCATTTTATTCTGAGCTGTTACGAATGTCTGGATAGGTTGACGTTCTCTTGGTGGTGTCTCTATTACAGATAAATCCCTAATTCCAATTAAACTCATATGAAGTGTTCTTGGAATTGGTGTGGCACTAAGAGTTAATACATCAACAGTATTTTTAAGATGTTTAATTTTTTCTTTGTGTTTAACTCCAAAACGTTGCTCTTCATCTATTATCAATAAGCCTAAATCTTTATATTTAAATTTATCATTTAGTAGTTTATGCGTTCCAACGATAATATCTATTTTTCCTTCTTCTAGCTTTTTACAAATCTCAGTAATATCTTTTGCAGATTTAAATCTGCTTACTACCTCTATATTAATAGGGAAATTCGCAAATCTACTTATAAAGTTATCATAGTGTTGTTCAGCAAGTAGTGTTGTTGGTACTAAAACAGCTACTTGTTTATTATCAGTAACAGCTTTAAATGCAACCCTCATCGCTACTTCTGTCTTACCAAATCCAACGTCCCCACATAACAATCTATCCATCGGGCGTTCTTTTTCCATATCTCTCTTAATCTCTTCAGTAGCTTTTACCTGATCTTCAGTAGGAGCAAATGAAAAATCTGCTTCAAATTCAGCTTGCAAGCTTCCATCAATACTGTACGCATAACCTGAACTCAATTCACGTTTAATATATAACTTAATAAGATCTTCAGATATATCCTCAATTTCTTTACGAACTCTGCTCTTAGTCTTCTGCCAATTTTTAGTACCAAGTTTATTTAATGCGGGTTTTCTATTATCAGTAGAAGCGGTATATTTTTGAATATAGTTCATATTATTTATATCTACATAAATAATATCCCCACCATCATAAACAATTTTTAAAAAGTCTTTAAATACTCCCCCTACTTCTACATTCTCAATACCTTCATATAAGCCAATTCCGTGACTAACATGAACAATATAATCCCCAATATTCAGTTCTTGATAGTTTCTTATTTTTTCTGAATTTGTATACTTGAACTTTACACGTCTTTTTTTTCTTTCTTCTTCTGTAAATAGTTCACGTGGCGTTAATAAGAATATTTTATTTTTTCTATCCTCTAATCCCTTAAGGTGATATTTATTTACATCAATAAAAATTTTCCCTTCTTTAACACCGTAATAAATATCATCATAAAAATAATTATCAAATAACACTTTCTCAACATAATCTTTTTGTTTCTGTGTGTTTAATGAGATAATTACTTTGTAATTATCTGTAATCTTCTCTCTAATTTCTTTAGCTAAATACTCTTCACTTGAATAATAAGCCAAGTCGATTATATCTAAGTTATAGTTTTTCTCTATAATCTTGTCATTTAGCTTTAAAGTAGATAAGTAGTATTTTCTAATATCTAAATTTTGAATTTTTTCAAATGCTATATTATCTATTACATCTTGATAAATATAACTTCTATTTATCTCCTGTAAACTTGTTAAAAAATACTCTCTTAATCCTTCTATTTTTTCTAATATTTTATGATAATTATCATAGAATACTATAGTATCATCGTTTAAATAATCAGCAATACTATACGTATTTTCATAAATTAAATTCGAGAAACTCTCTAAGTCACTGAAATCTCCTGTTGCTTTATAGATTTCTACTTTTTCCTTAAGATAAGTGCTAATCTCTTGATAATTCTCATCTTTTTGTATTTTTTTATCATCCAACTTAGCAAGTACTCTTTCTACAACTATATCTTTTTCTTCAGAAGTAAGGAAAAAATCACTTGTCGGATAAATAACTGCACTATCAATTCTATCTAGAGATCGTTGAGTAATTTCATCAAAAATCCTCATACTATCAAGCTCATCATCAAAGAAATCTAATCGTATCGGCTTTTCACTTAGAGGACTAAAAATATCAACTATACTACCTCTTTTAGAAAATTCTCCAACTACATCAACACTTTCAACTCTTCTATACCCCATATTTACAAGTTTTCTTTGTAATTCATCAAAACTTATAACAGTATCCTCATTAATTTCAAAACTATTATTTTTGAAATCACTAGGATTTTTTACCGTTCTATATATAGCTTCTATTGGAATAATAATTATGCTTTGTATATTATGAACTAAGTTTTCAAGTACTTTTATCGAATTTTGGACTAGATCATTACTTTTAGATGTATGTCGTTTTAGTATATCGATTTCTGGATAAATATAAGTTTCTTCCTCGAAATCACTTAAAATTGCAAATAACTCTTCAGCCTCAGCTTTACTTTGCGATAACACAACAATAGTCTTATCACTTTGTTTATACTCATTATATATCTCTAAAGCACGTGTTGTTATATTTTGTCCGTAAATTCCTATATTTTTATGTTTTTTTTCAAATTGTAAATCAACTATTTCTAACAGACTATTTTTTATCATATACGCTCCTTTCCACGATAAATAGCAGCAAAGGAAACTATCTTTCTCTAATGCTGCATTTATTCTTCTAATTATATTTATTCATCAAATCTACAAAATTCATTTTAGAAAAATCTTCAATACAGTTTATACTTTTCGAATAAATCTTTTCAATTTCAATCATTTCATCTTTTGAAAATCTTCCTAATACATAATCAACTACCTTCATTGGTGGAGTTGGTCTATCAATACCAATTTTTAATCGATTAAATTTTTCTGTTCCAAGGTGACTTATTATACTCTTAATACCATTATGTCCACCGCTACTTCCTTTAGCTTTAAGTTTAAAGTTTGAAGTTTTTGTATCTAAGTCATCATAGATTATCAAAATATCTTCTATATCAATTTCAAAATAATCATAAAACTTCCCTACTGCTTCTCCAGATAAATTCATATATGTCGTAGGTTTAATTAATAAATATTTAATTCCGTTGTGATATGTCATAGCATATTCTGCATTGAACTTTGTTTTATCAAAACTTACATTCCAAGATTTTGCTAGTTCATCTAGAACCATAAAACCAATATTATGCCTTGTATTTTCATATTGTTTTCCTGGATTTCCTAATCCAACTATTAATTTCATAGATTATCCTCTCTTTATTTTATTTACTATCGAAAATATGACTTAAAGAAGGCAACGGACTCCGCTGCCTTCTCTAAGTTTAATTTAATTAATTATTATTCAAAAAGAACACTTACAGGCTCGTTATTGTGGATTTTGTAAATAGCTTTAGCTATTAAATCACCTACACATAACGGTACCATTTTATCTAATTTTTTCTCTTCTGGTATATCTATTGTGTTAGCATATACTAATTCTTTAATTGGAGAATTTTCAATTCTATCTAATGCTTGTCCACTTAACACAGCATGTGAGCAACTTGCATAAACTTCTTTTGCTCCTCTATCTTTAAGTGCTTGCGCTCCTAAAGTAATAGTTCCTGCTGTATCGATAATATCATCTATAAGGATACATGTTTTTCCTTCAATGTTACCTACAATATTCATAACTTCAGCAACATTTGGTTTTGGTCTTCTCTTATCGATAATTGCGATTGGTGTATTTAATGCATCTGCTAGTTTTCTAGCACGTGTTACACCACCGTGGTCAGGTGATACAACAACCACTTCTTCCATATCTGGAAGTTTTTCTTTAAAATATTTCGCAATAATTGGTACACACATAAGGTGATCAACTGGAATGTCAAAGAAACCTTGAATTTGAAGAGCGTGAAGATCTAATGCAATTATACGATTTGCTCCTGCTACTTCTAATAAGTTAGCTACTAGTTTAGCAGTAATTGGTTCACGACTTCTTGCTTTCCTATCTTGACGTGCATATCCATAATATGGAATTACAACGTTAATAGTGTCCACTGAAGCACGTTTAAGTGCATCTATCATAATTAATAAAGTCATCAAGTTGTCATTTACAGGTCCACTAGTTGATTGTAATACGAATACTTCGCTACCACGTACACTTTCCTCTATATTAATTGAAACCTCTCCGTCACTGAATTTTTTTACACTACATTTACTTAACTCTACTCCTAGTGACTTCGCTACTTGTTGTGCTAATGGAATATTAGCATTTAATGAAAACAGCTTTAATGGTTTATCTACAAGCATATTAAATTTTTCTCCTTAAAATTTGGTTCGATAGTAATACAGATGTATTCCATTGATTATTATAGCATAAATATTAAACAATTTCTACTAATTCAAGTATAGACCAATTAAAATCCATTAATTTTTTTACTATTTGTATTTATATTTTTAATTAAAATTTATTACTTAGCATTATATTAATATTTTTTACATTAATATTAGAAATTCTATCTCGTTAACTTATTACAATCGATATTTAATAATTTGAATTTTAATATTCGGTTTTCACATCTAGTTTTCTATATTTTTAAATAATTTTGAATATTCCCATCATTTTTTAGTTTATTTATTATTCATATTATGCTATTATTATAAGACATAGAATAAAAGAAATTTTGCAAAGATTTAACTATTAAAAAAAGCATATTTTTCTTAATAGTTAACATAGTTTTAAATTTAACTATTAGTTCTTACTTTTATGGAACTTTACTTTTCTTTATTCTAAATACATATAATTGAAGGAGTACCATTATGGATAAAATTTTTGAACTTATTGAAAAAGAACAACATAGACAAGACACAAACATTGAACTTATTGCAAGTGAAAACTTTGTTTCTAAAGATATTCTAAAAGCCACAGGAAGTATTTTAACAAATAAATATGCTGAAGGATATCCTGGAAAAAGATACTATGATGGTTGTGAAGTAATTGATGAAATAGAATCTCTTGCAATAGATAGATTAAAAGAACTTTATGATGCAAAATTTGCAAACGTGCAAGCACACTCAGGATCAAGTGCAAACATCGCAGTTTACTTATCTTTATTAACACCTGGTGATACTGTTTTAGGGATGAGTATGGATGCAGGTGGTCACCTAACTCACGGTAGCAAAGTTAACTTCTCAGGAAAACTATTTAATGCTGTTTCTTATGGAGTGACAAAAGATACGCATCTTATAGATTACGATGAAGTCCTTCGTATTGCTAAAGAGCATAAACCAAAAATGATTATTGCCGGATCAAGTGCATACTCTCGTATAATTGATTTTGCTAAATTTAGAGAAATTGCTGATGAAGTAGGTGCTTACCTAATGGTTGATATGGCTCATATCGCTGGTTTAGTAGCTGCCGGCTTACATCCAAACCCAGTACCTTATGCTGATGTAGTTACATCTACTACACATAAAACTTTAAGAGGTCCACGTGGTGGTATTATCCTTACTAACAATGAGGAAATCGCAGTTAAAATTAATAAAATGATTTTCCCTGGTGCACAAGGTGGGCCATTAGAACATGTTGTTGCCGCGAAAGCGATTTGTTTCGCTGAAGCTCTTAAACCTGAATTCAAAGTATATCAACAACAAGTAGTAAAAAATATGAAAGCAATGGTAGAAGCATTTAAGGCTAACAATATTCCAGTGGTATCAAATGGTAGTGATAACCACCTATGTCTTATCGACACGTATTCTACTTACAATGTTACTGGACATGAAGCTAGTGACCTATTAAGTAAAGCTAAAATCACATGTAATAAGAATGGTATCCCATTCGATACATTACCACCAATGAAAACTAGTGGATTACGTATAGGAGCTGCTGCTATGACTTCTAAAGGTTATGTAGAAGAAGATTTTGTAGAAATTACAAATATCATTTGTAATTTATTAAAACAAGGTGAAAACTATCTAGAAAAAGCTCAAGAAAGAGTAGCCACTTTAGTAGCAAAAGAAAGAAAAGAATTTAGATAAAAATATAATTATTAATATTTCAAACGACGAGGAAAATGTTCTTCGTCGTTTTTGCGAACTTTATACTTTTTAAAACCACTTAAATGTTCGTCTTTAGAAAAGTATTTTTTAAGTTTTATATTTTTATGTTGACAATGTTCGTTTTTCATGTTATATTTATAAAAATTCTTTAGGAGAAATAAAAATATGAAAACCGAAAAAATTATTAAGGCATCTTTTTTCCATAGTCCAAAGTATGGCGAAATTGAATTTCTAGAACATACTGTACTTTTAGTTTCTGATAATGGAATTATTTCTAAAATTATTAGAAAAGAAGATGAAAATTATCAACAAATATTAGATAAATACTCAAAAGACAATAACTTTATTGATTTTAAAGATAAAATTCTTTTACCCGGTTTTATCGATTTGCACATACACGCTCCACAATGGCCACAAGCCGGACTTCCCTTAGACGATGAATTAAGCCACTGGCTAAATAATTTCACCTTCCCTTTAGAATCAAAATATGAAGATATCAACTACGCTCGAAAAGTCTATAGTGACCTAGTAAAAACATTATTAGCTAATGGTACTACATCTGCAATGTACTTTGGAACTATCCATAATGAAGCTACACTAGAATTAGCGAAAATTTGTGCTAATTTGGGGCAAAGAGGTTTTGTCGGTAAAGTTGTAATGGATGATAAGACTATGAATCCTGATTTTTACCGAGATAATAGTACAAAAGAAGCTATTGAAAATACTGAGAAGTTTATTAATGATGTGCAGAAGCTTTCAAAAGATGTTCCTCAAGGTGTATATGCAGTTATTACTCCTCGTTTTGTTCCAAGCTGTACAGACGGTGCTCTTTTAGAGTTAGGAAAATTAGCAAAGAAATATAACTGCTATGTACAAAGTCATTGTAGCGAAAGTGATTGGGAGCATAATTTCGTTCTTGAACGATTTGGAAAAAGAGATACTGAAGTCCTAAATCAATTCGGATTATTAACAGACAAATCGATAATGGCTCATGGCAATTTTATAAATTCTGAAGATGCTGATATCTTCAAAAAGAACAAATCTTCAGTTTGCCACTGCCCTATTTCTAACTCATATTTTGCCAATGCAGTCTTACCTGTTAACAAACTCAAAAAACAAGGTTTAAATATTTGTTTAGGTACCGATATCTCGGGAGGTTTCTCCCCCAGCCTATATGACAATATAAAACATACAGTCATGATTAGTAGGATGTTAAATGACGGAGTTGACAATAGACTAGAAGCTAATTGCCGTGGTAATCATGATTCTAAAGTGAGTGTGTTTGAAGCATTTTATCTTGCAACTACCGGTGGTGGTGAAGCTTTAAAATTACCTCTTGGACTTTTTAAAGAAGGATATATTTGCGATTTCCAAGTCATCGATATCAATACACCAACAAACAAACTTCCAAATTATTTAGATAATGAAGAAGACAAGCACCTTCTTCAAAAAATATTATACCTTTCTACTTCCGAAAATATTCGTGAAGTCTGGGTTCAAGGTAAACAAATTCTAAAAAAAGATTAATAACATAAAAATAAAAAGGAGATTACGTTTTTTATGACGAAACAAAATAAACATTTAACTATAGGTGTTGAAGAAAATATTCCATTTTCACAATCCTTAATCCTAGGTTTACAACACGTCCTTGCAATGGATGTCTACGTACCACCATTTATCTTAGCAACAGCTATTGCATTATCACCTGGCGATGCTACTGGTTTAATTCAATCTACTTTTCTTGGTGCTGGTATCGCATCATTAATTCAGGTATTATTCTACCTAAGATTACCGGTCTGCCAAGGTCCATCATTTATTCCTCTTGGTGCTATTATTGGTATTTATATGGGAACTAAAAATCTTGGTACTGTTCTTGGTGCAAGTATAGTTGGTGCAATATTAGTAATCTTACTTGGATATTCTGGTATTTATAAATATATAGTAAAAAACTACATACCTTCTATCGTCAGTGGAACGATAATTATGATTGTAGGATTAACTTTACTTCCTTCAGCATTTGTTAGTAATATCTACATCGAAGGAAACGGTCTGACAATGAAGCAAAATGTATTATTAGCATTTATTACAGCAGCTTCTCTAATTCTATTTTCTACTTTAGGGAATTACGTTAACAAGTTCAAAAGAATTTTCCAAATTTCTTCAGTAATAATCGCTTTAGCTATTGGAACATTTTCTGCATACTTAATGGGTGGTTTTAATACTCAAGGAATTAAGGATGCCAGCTTTTTCTCAATGCCAAAACTATTATTCTTAGATTATAGTATACATTTTGAAATCTCTGCTATTATCACAATGATTATTATTTACATGGTACTTTTAGCTGAGACTACAGGAACTTGGTATGCAGTAAGCTCAGTTATTGACCAACCTTTAAGCGACACTCAAGTTAACAAAGGTGTTATCGGAGAAGGTATCGGATGTTTAGCTGCCGCTCTAGTCGGAGCAACTCCTGTTACTGGTTACTCTACAAATGCTGGAATTATCTCTATTACTGGGGTAGCTAGTAGAAAAGTTTTTGTTATGGCTTCATTCTGGTTTATCGGATTATCATTCTTAGGTAAACTTTCTGCCATTATTAATTCAATTCCTTCTGCAGTAATCGGTGGGGTATTCTCAGTGGTATGTATTATCATCCTACTAAACGGATTTAGAGTTGTTAAAAATCTAGACTTCTCTGAAAGAGAATTATACATTATCGGAGTACCTTTAATGTTTACAATTGGATTATTATTTATTCCAGCAGAATTAAAAGCTAGCGCTCCACAATTGCTTCAATACTTAATAGGTTCTCCTATTGCAGTTGGGGCAATTGTAGCCATAATAATGAATAAACTTATCCCGTTGGAAAAATAATTCTAAAACTTTAAAACTGATGTTCAGACGAGCATCAGTTTTTATTCTTATTAATTTTATATTTTCCAAAAATATAGTATAATTATAACTGCTAATTAAATTACAGAAATGGAGATATATAGATGACAGAAAAGAAAATGAATGTTGAAAGTTTCAACCTAGATCACACTAAAGTTGTTGCACCATATATTAGATTAGTTGGTGTATATTCTGGGGATAATGGCGACAAAATATATAAATATGATATTAGATTTTGCCAACCAAATAAAGAACACTTAGAAATGCCGAACCTTCACTCTTTAGAGCATTTAATTGCTGAACTTATTAGAAATCACCTTGATAATGTACTAGATTTTGGTCCAATGGGATGCCAAACAGGTTTCTACTTATCAGTAATTAACAATGATAGTTACGAAGAAGTTGAAGAAGCACTTGCAAAAACTCTAGAAGATGTCCTTGTAGCTACTGAAGTACCTGCATGTAATGAAGTACAATGCGGTTGGGCAGCATCTCACTCTTTAGAGGGTGCTCAAATGGAAGCTAAAAAATTCTTAGAAAAACGCTCTGAATGGAAAAACGTTTTTAGTAAATAAAAAATAAAGAATCAAGAGATTAACCTTTTGGATTAATCTCTTATTTTTAATTTATTCATTTATCAAAGTATAAATAAAATTTTAAAGTAAGATTTTTTATACACCCATAAAAATCTATATAACTATTTTACAAAAATTCTTTTTTAGACCTACACATAATTTATAAATTATTCGAATAACCTATATACAGAAAATATTAATATCATCAAACTACTATATATATTATATTTCATAACTATTAAAATACTTTTTATAATTTATACTTGTTCTAATTCTTAAGTATTTAGCAAAAATTTTCAAAAAAATAAGCAGATTACTAATATAATCTGCTTAAACATTTATTATTTTGCAACTAAGCTACGAATAGAATTTCTGTCTAATTCAATTTCTACTTTTGGTGCAATTCTTACTTTTACTGTTACTGTCCCTACTTCTACGATATCTCCGTAAATTCCTGCGAAAGTTACAATTCTATCTCCTTCTTTTAATGAATCTTGAAGAAGTTTTAATTCTTTATTTCTTTTAGATTGCGGTCTAATAATCATGAAATACATGAATGCAAAAAGAACTACAATCATAATAATATTAATATATGAATATTGCATATTTTACCTCCGGTTGATTTATATATATTTATTCTACTATATACTCAGTAAAAAATAAACCTTTTATATTCTTTTTTTACTAAATTATTAGAAATTCTTTGGATTTTCTTGGTTTAATCCATATTTTTCAAAGAATTCTTCTTTAAAGTCTAATAGCCTATCTTCTCTTATAGCTTGACGAATATCTTTCATCATATTGATTAAGAAATGTATATTGTGAGTTGTCGCTAATCTTGCTCCAAAGATTTCATCAGCTTTGAATAAATGGCGAAGATATGCTCTCGTATAATTCTTACAACAATAACAAGAACACTCTGGATCAAGTGGTGTAAAGTCTTCAGCATATTTAGCATTTTTAACCACTACACGCCCTTCAGAAGTCATACATGTTCCATTACGTGCAATACGTGTCGGTAACACACAGTCAAACATGTCAACTCCTCTTAAAACTCCTTCAAATAGTGCATCAGGAGATCCTACTCCCATTAAATATCTCGCTTTATTGGCTGGCAATAAAGGTGTTACATGTTCTAAAACTCTATACATCTCATGTTTAGGTTCTCCTACAGATAAACCACCAATAGCATATCCCGGAAAATCCATACTCACTAAGTCTTTAGCACTTTGTTCACGAAGATCATTAAATCCAGCACCTTGAACTATACCGAAGATACTTTGTGTCTTAGGGTTTTTATGTGCTTCTAGACAACTTTCAGCCCAACGGCTTGTTCTTTCAACAGATTGACGAATGTATTTATAGTCATGATTATAGTCAGGACATTCATCAAAAGCCATCATAATATCTGATCCTAAAGCATTTTGTATATGCATAGCTTTTTCTGGTGATAAGAATAATTTTTCTCCAGATAAATGATTTTTAAAATGAACTCCTTCTTCCTCTATTTTTCTCATCTCACTTAGAGAAAATACTTGGAATCCTCCTGAGTCCGTTAGGATGCTTCCATCCCAATTCATAAATTTGTGAAGTCCACCAGCTCTTTCAACAATCTCCTCACCAGGACGTAACCAAAGGTGATAAGTATTAGATAAAATAATATCTGCACCCATTCCTTTTACTTCTTCTGGTGACATTGCTTTTACAGTAGCTTGCGTCCCAACTGGCATAAATACAGGTGTTTCGAAGCTACCATGTGGTGTGTGAACAATACCTAATCTTGCACCTGATTGCTTACAAGTTTTTATATGTTCGTACCATACTGCATTTTCTTTTACATCTCTCATATAAATATTTCCTTTCTTAAACTAAATTATTATCATCGCATCTCCAAAACTGAAGAAACGGTATTTATTCTCAACTGCTATATTGTATAATTCAATGACTTTTTCTCTATCATAAAATGCACTTACAAGCATTATTAATGATGATTTTGGTAAGTGGAAGTTTGTAATCAGTCCATCAACACATTTAAATTCAAATCCTGGATAAATAAAAATATTTGTCCATCCTGAAGCCGCAACAATTTTCCCATTATTATCACGTGCAATTGTTTCTAATGTTCTTGTTGAAGTAGTACCTACAGAAAATACTCTTCCTCCATTTTCTTTTGTATTATTAATTATTTTGGCTGTATTTTCATCTAAAGTATAATACTCTGAATGCATATCATGTTCTTCAATATTTTCTACAGCAACAGGTCTAAATGTTCCAAGACCTACATGAAGGGTTAAATACGCTATATTTATACCTTTTTCTTTTATCTTTTCTAATAACTCTTTCGTAAAGTGTAATCCTGCTGTTGGAGCAGCTGAACTTCCTACTTCTTTTGAATAAACGGTCTGATATCTTTCTTTATCAGTTAGTCTTTCTTTTATATACGGAGGCAATGGCATAGTCCCAAGTTCATCTAATCTTTCTTGGAAAATTCCCTCATATATAAATTCAAAATGTCTAAATCCATCATCTAATACTTTTGTACAGACTGCTTCCATTATACCGTCACCAAAAGATACTATGCTACCTTCTTTTATTCTTTTAGCAGGTTTAACAAGACACTCCCAGTCATTATGACCAAGATTTTTTAATAAAAGTACCTCTATTGCAGCACCTGTATCCTTTTTAGCACCATATAAGCGTGCCGGCATTACTCGAGTATTATTAAGTACTAAAGTATCACCAGGATTAAAATAATCTATAATATCTGAAAAAACTTTATGTTCATGTGAATTATTTTTTCTATCTACACAAAGTAATTTACTAGTATCTCTTTTTAAAAGAGGTGTTTGTGCTATTAGCTCCTCTGGTAAATAAAAATCAAATTGTTCTAATTTCATCTAAAATCTCCTTTAAAAGTTACCTTTACTATTATAGCTTGATTATCTAAAGTTAGCAAGCCTCACCATTAGAAATTATAAATTTTTCTATTTTATGATCTAAATAATATAAAAAAAGATTTGGATCAATATTATTAATCCAAATTCTTATTTATTTTTTTCTATTACTACGTAAATATTTTACATGAGATAAAATATTAGTAGCTATGCCTAATCCTATACTTAATATTAAGATAGAGCTACCACCATTACTAATAAATGGCAATGGCACTCCAGTCATCGGTATAGAAGCAGTAACTCCTCCGATGTTAACAACTCCTTGGACAACTAGTAAACTGGCAAATCCTAAAGAGTACATTGCTGAAAATGTATTTCTTGATTTTGTACCAGAAAAAATTACTTTTCCGATTAATATTAATAGTAAGCTTACTACAAACACTACTCCTAAGAATCCTAACTCTTCTGCTATTATTGCAAGAATGAAGTCTGTGTGAGCCTCAGGTAAATACCCTAACTTCTGGATAGAATTTCCTAAACCTCTACCAAATAAACCACCATTACCAAAAGCAACATATGAATTGATGACTTGATCTGCTGCTGCTGCTAAATCCTCTGAAAATGGATTTAAAAATACTTTTAAACGATTCGTTCTATAAGATGTACCATTATTAAATAGTGCACCTTTCAACATAAATAATAGGACGACCGCTATACCCGCTATTAACGCAAGAGATAAAATTTTCTTCACATTTTGAGAATGCATATTAGAGCATAAAGTCATTATCCCAATTACTGATAATGTAATAAGCATCATCCCAGTATCGTTTTGCATTGCTATTAACGTTACAAGAGCAAGAGGAATACCAAAAATCTTTAATAATTCTGAACTAGTACATATCTGGCGCAATTTTTCTTTTCTTGTTTCTAGTATAAATGCCATATATATTATAATAAATAACTGTGCTAATGTTGATGGCTGAAAACTAAATCCACCTATTCTTATCCAAGATTTAGCACCATTTATCGCTGGCATAAGTTGTGGAATAATAAGTAAGATTACCATTATTATAAAACCAGTTTTTAACAATTGTTTATTTTTAAAAACTTCAAATGGTATAACAACAGAAAAAGTTAAAAATGCAATATATGCAAGTATTGCCCATGAAGCTTGTCTTTGTAGGAAATATGTTTCCCCTACAGGGATACCTGAGGTAAATGTTCCATATTTATTTCCTATCATACTTGCACTATAGACCATCATACAACTCAAAATCAGTAAAACTAATAATGTTAATGCAACCATCCAATCTAATCGAACATGTCTTTTTTCATGTTTTATAGATCTATGTAATCTTTTTAAAAATTTCATGTTAGTTTGCTTTACTCTCTGCTATTACACTGGCGTACATTTCACTTGCCTTATCCTCTAAATCGGCTAAGATAATTCGTCCTGCTTCTTCCGATATACATCCAATTTCTACTGCAATATTAATCTCTTTTGAAAGACCATAAATTTGAGTATCTATTACATCTTGATATAATGGACATTTTCTCTGACCCTTAACAGATACACATGCATTTATCATCTCTTCAATCTTCATAACATCTTCTTCTATTCTCTTTCGTACCTTAATAAAAATAAGGTTGTTTTCCATTATTCTCACCTATCCTTTTGATAATTCATGATTAACTTCATGTTTTATAATTGCAATTGCTCTAATAAAATCTTCTTTTGAAATTAATTCTAAACGTCTTAACTCTCTTACCTCATATTCTACCATACTTAAAGTATGTCTTCTATCTTTCATGTATATTATTATACCAAAAGATTTTAAAAATTGTTGCAAATCGTAAAAATTTATCATTTACATCACCTTAAAATTTACTTAATTCGTCTACTAGGTTTTTATTTTTTTCTCTACCATCTAATTCATAGGCTCGGTTCGCATACTCCTTAGCTTTTTCATAATTACCTTCCTGACGTTCAATAACAGCTAAATCATAGTATATTGGAGCAAAAGAATCATCAAAACTTATTCCTTCTAAGAAGACTTTTTTAGCATCTTGTTTACTTGATGACGTCATCTTCACCATACCTAACTCATAATAAGTAAGTACAGATTTATTTTTTGAAGCCAATTCTTTTTCTAAATTAAATATATCTTCATCAGAATATGATTTTACCAACCTATTCTCTACTCTACCTGCTCTATAGCTATTTATAACACTCTTAGTATTAACACCAGCTAATACTAATACCTCTCCTAAAACACTAAAGATTAGTATTGAAACAAGTGTAATATATATATTTCTTCTTTTCATCAAGAAAAGTTCTAAAAATACTCCCAAGATAAAAGAAAAGATATAAAGTACTATAGATGTTTCAAATACCAGTGTTGCTACCGTTAAATAAACTATTGAAATTGCTCCTGAATGCATGAACTTCAGGTTATCATTTTTCTTACTAAGCTGTTCCATAAAAATTGAACCTAGTAAGGCTATATTAGAAACTAACGCTATATCAAGCGTTCCAGAGTAACCAAATATTAATAATAAATTAAATATAAATGATACTACTAGTAATACTCCAATACTCTTTAATATTTTTAATGATTTATTAAACAATATTGAAGTAGAAAAAATAGAAAGTAACACAAATAATAATTTCATCGAACTATCTGTAGTGAAGACACTCGTAAACATCCTATAAAATTGCCCACTTATTATTTTTTGGTAACTATATTCTAAATAATAGAATAACGAATAATTGTTATTCGTAAAATATATCACAATAAAATTCACCAAAAATAATAATAAATAAATTCCAGACAAAATATTATACTTTATATTAAATACAATTCTATCTAATGTCTGGCGTTTATATAATTCAACAACCCTATTTTTATATCTTAAAGTATCTGGTGTTCCTTCAATAAATCTAGAATCATTTTCTTTTAAGAAAAGTTTACTATTTTTTTCATTATAAAGTATACGTTCTATGATTAAACTATTCGAAATTCTATATTTTTTGTAGTCGTTTATAACTTCATCAAAGTCAGGAGAAACATAAAGGATTTTCATTTTTAAACTACTCAGTTTAAACATTTTTTTTAGTCTAACTTCATTTCTAATGACATTAGAAACTATACTATCTATTTCTGTTGATTTAAAACTATCTCCATATATAAATCTTATTAATTCATTATCTTCGTTAATAAGCCAGACATCTTTTTTTTCTGGTCGATAATATAATATACTATAATTATATTTTGTTATATACAGATATATAATCTTCCAAAATTTCTTATCATTCATAATTTCGCCACTAACAGTAAAACTTAAATAGACCTTAGTCTATTTAAGTTTCACTTTTGCTACTTCTTGTGAGAAATCAACAGATTCATTTAATTTTAATACTTCAATGTTAACTACTGAATCCATGTTTGTAACCACACAAGGAGTAATAATATCTTTAGCTTTTTCTTTTACAAATTCTAAATCATAAGTTAATAAAGTTTGACCTACTTCAACTCTATCACCAGCAGACACAGCTACATCAAATCCATCACCTTTCATAGCAACTGTTTCTAACCCTACGTGAATAAGAAGTTCAACTTCTCCTGATTTAATACCAAAAGCGTGTTTTGTTGGAAATACTTGGATAATTTCTCCAGCTACTGGAGATACTAATTTTCCTTCTTCAGGAATAATTGCAAATCCATCTCCCATCATTTTTTGAGCAAATACTGGATCGGGTACTTCAGTAATATCTACCACTTTACCTTTCATGTATGAGTTTAATACTAACTCTTGTACTTGTTCTTCTTTTTTTCCGAATAATTTAGATAAAAATCCCATTATAATCCTCCATATATTATTGCCTTCTTAATATATCTATTATATACTTTTATTGCTTTTTTTTCAATTAATTTTGATAAATAATTCCAATTTAATATTAAAATATTTTCATCGATTTACTATAGCAATTTGATTTTAAAAATTGTTGATTTGTATAATAAAAAAATATCCATTTTACATTGTTATAAAAACATGTAAAATGAATATTTCCAACTATTATTTTTTATTCTTCTGCTTGTTCTTCTTTTTGTTCAGTATTTTCTTGATAGAATAACCCATAAATATATTGTTCAGGATCGAATACTTCTAAATCATCAATATTTTCTCCTAATCCAACAAGTTTAACTGGGATTCCTAATTCTTTCTTAATAGCTATAACAATACCACCTTTAGCAGTTCCATCAAGTTTAGTAAGAATTACACCTGTAACATCACTAACTTCTTTGAATGTTTTAGCTTGAAGAATTCCGTTTTGGCCAGTTGTTGCATCGATTGTTAATAACACTTCATGAGGTCCTTCTGGAACTTCCTTCTTAATTACACGAACAATTTTTTCAAGTTCTTTCATTAAATGATCTTTATTTTGTAAACGACCAGCCGTATCACATAATAATACATCGTAGCCTTTTGCTTTGGCAGATTGAATCGCATCAAAGATTATCGCTGCTGAATCAGCTCCTTCATGTGATTTAACTATATCTGCACCACTACGTTTAGCCCATACATCAAGCTGATCAATTGCACCTGCTCTGAATGTATCTCCAGCAGCTATCAGTACTTTTTTTCCTTCTTTTTTAAGATTATGAGCTAGTTTACCAATAGAAGTAGTCTTACCAACTCCATTAACCCCTACAAATAGAAATACTGAAAGTTCTTTTTCTGGCGCATAGTTTAATTCAGATTTTACAGTACCTTCCATGTAAACATCGACAAGTTTTTCAATAATCATACTTTGTAGTTCACTTGGTTCTTTTAAATTTTGTCTTTGTGATTCAACTTTTAAGTAATCAACTAATTCTAGTACAGTGTTATAACTAACATCCGATTGAATTAACAGTTCTTCTAAATCCTCGAAAAACTCCTCGTTAATTTCTCTATATGAGCTAATTAAATTATTAAGTGCATTAGAGAAATTATCACGTGATTTCTTAAGACCTTTTTTAAATTTTTCAGTTACAAACTGACTCTCGACGAATTCTTCATATTCATCAAGTGAAATCAGTTCTTCATTTAATTCTTCCTTAGCAGAAAATTTTTCTTTTAATTTATCAAAAAAGCTTGCCATTGGATACTCCTTATATATCTTATTTATATACAAAAAGGGAGACTAAACTCCCTTTAATTTTCTATTAAAGCTTCCTAAATTTTAGGGAGATTTAATTTTTATAAATATTTTCCCTTTTTTCAATAAGCGGATGTTTTTATATCACCGTCTACAAACCTTTATATATCAACGTTTTCTTATTTATGTTTCATATATGGGAATAATAATACGTCACGGATTGAAGCTGAGTTAGTTAATAACATAACTAATCTATCAATTCCAATTCCTAATCCACCTGTTGGAGGCATACCATATTCTAATGCTTCTACGAAGTCTTCGTCCATTTCATAAACTTCTTCGTTACCAGCATCTTTTTCATCCATTTGAGATAAGAATCTTTCTTTTTGATCGATTGGGTCATTTAACTCACTGAATGCATTCGCATGTTCACGTCTAACAATAAATAGCTCAAAACGGTCTGTGAATCTTGTATCTTCAGCATTAGTTTTAGCTAATGGAGATACTTCTACAGGGTGACCATAAACAAATGTTGGTTGAACTAATGTTTCTTCTACGAATGTTTCGAAGAATTCATTAATAATGTGTCCAACTTTCATATCTTTTCTAACAGGAACATTGTGCTCTTTAGCTAATGCATGAGCTTGTTCATCTGTCATTTCTGGCCAGAAGTCAACACCAGTAACTTCTTTTATAGCATCTACCATATGAACACGACGCCATTTTGGTGTTAAATTAATTTCATCTTCACCATACATAATTTTAGTAGTACCGTGAATTTCATTACAGATGTATGCAATCATAGACTCAGTTAAGTCCATAATGTCATTATAATCAGCATATGCTTCATATAACTCGATCATTGTGAACTCAGGGTTGTGTCGTGTTGATACACCTTCGTTACGGAATGCACGACCAATTTCATATACTTTTTCTAAACCACCAACGATTAAACGTTTTAATGGTAATTCAAGTGCGATACGCATGAATAATTGCATATCAAGAGCATTGTGGTGAGTTACGAAAGGACGCGCTGCTGCTCCACCAGCAACAGAGTGCATCATTGGAGTTTCAACTTCTAGGTATCCACGTTCATTTAAGTAACTACGCATAATTTGAATAATTTTTGAACGTAAAATAAATGTTTCTTTACTGTCTTCATTCATAATCAAGTCTACGTATCTTCTTCTGTAACGCTCTTCAACGTCTTTAAGTCCGTGGAATTTATCTGGTAGTGGGCGTAATGCTTTTGTTAAAATTTCAAATTTATCAGCTTTAACAGATAATTCACCTACGTTAGTTTTGAATAATACACCTGTTACTCCTACGATATCACCAAGGTCAAGAGTCTTAAAGTATTCATAAGAATCTCCTACTCTATCTTGACGAACGTAAATTTGAACTTGACCACCTAGATCTTGAACGTGAGCAAATCCTGCTTTACCTTTACCACGTTTTGTCATAATACGTCCTGCAATTGTTACAGAGATATTCTTCTCTTCTAATTCTTCTTTACTATATTTATCATATTCTGCTACGATTTCATTTGAAAGGTGAGTTCTTTCGAATTTAGTTCCAAATGGATCTAAACCACTTTCTCTCATAGCTTCCATTTTTTCACGACGAACAAGCATTTGATCATTTAAATCTTGTACATCTACTTTAATTTCTTCTGTCATGTTAAATTCCTTTCTAGTATAATCTAGTAATTTTATTCAGATACTCCCTATTATAACATATTTTCAATGAAATTGTTAAATCTTTAACAATAATTTTATTAAAATTTCCTACTATAAATTATAATTATTTACTAATACTTTAAATAACTTATGGGAGCGAATCGACAAAGTCCTGATTTTAAAGAGACAAGATCTTGTCGAATCACCTCCGCATAGTTTATTAGATATCTAAAAAGCTTTTATAAATCAATTTTAGATATCAATAACCCACTACATATATGAATTCTCATATGAACCTTGTTAAATCTTAGGACTGTTGGGGCATACCCTTCTCCTTTTATTGATATTTACATTTATTTTTGATAGAATATAATTATAACTTCTTTCTGTTTTGTTTAGAAGGTTGAAGTTATCCCCCTAGCCCTGTGCTACGGATAACTTCGATATTTTTTTATCTAAATCACAGTTATTGTAGTGGTAAGGAGGAAACTTTATCTTGAATTTTATTTTAAAAAAAGAGACTATTCTAACGTCTTTTTACACAATTTCATTGTCTTTATTAATAAGTAAATTCTCAGTAGATTATTCATTTTCAGATAAGTCAATATACGTTTTTTTTCACTTTATACTACTTTTTATTATTTTCTTTAATAGTTGGCTGTTGGAAGTTGTTCATCTAAATAGATACGGAAAAGATAGTTTTATAAATTACTTCTTTTTAATTTCACAAATACTTATTATATTGAATTTACTAGTGAGAAATTCTTTAAATATTAAATATATACTTGCAACATTAATCCTACTATCCGTAATACTAAGTATTCAACACATAACAGAATATATTCTTACTGATAAAAAAGACCTTATGATAAAAAAATTAACTGAACCATTTTGTTATATTCACACAGGTCGTACACTTTCTTTATTATTAGGTTTAATACTTATAGATTATAGTTACTGGTTTATACTTCTTACTTTTATAATAAGTCAATTATTTCCAAGTTTTATATCGAGAAGTGTTCATGTAAGAGATATTAATTTTTATCACTTAACTGGTCATTTATTTATAATTACTAACACCATAGCTATTAGTTTGTGGTTAAGTGATTTAAAAATAAATATTACTACAAAGATAATTTTGTTAATTAGTATAGTATACATTCTTTTATTAACTATCTATCGAAGAATATTTAAAACAATAGATAGAACTTTAACAAAACAATCAGGTAATACATATATAATTGGTGTGTATTTTACAATATTAGAGTTAATATTTATCAATTTATTTTTTGTTTTAGAATACGACTGGAAATACTTCCTACCGTGTTACGCTTGTGTCATCATAAGTACTCGATGTTTTAACCAGTATAAAAAATAGAAAGGTAGTAAACTCTCTAAGTTAGAAAGTTTACTACCTTTTTATTTATCTTGCTTCTTCGTAATCTAATATTTCTGATACTTTACTAGCGATATATTTCGCTAATTTTTCATGATTTTTATCATCTAGGTGAATGCAATCCACTAATGATGTTTCTGCTACACGTCCAGCATTTAAAAAGTCAACTTCATATTTATCGCTAACTTCTTTAAATGTTTGTGCTAAGAATTTTGATTGTTTTAAACTATTTTCATCAAAATTACCAAATAGACTTTGTCTTTCTACTATTTCATCACGAAGTGGAACTGGTGAAACAACTAAAATCTTCGGAATTTTATACCCAGTTATTAGATTAGGATTCTTAATATATTTTATATATTCCTCAATACCACTAGAAATATGTTTTGCACTTGGATTAAATTGTTTTTTCAAATCATTTGTACCTAACATTATAATCACCAAATCAACGGGTACATGACTAAGCATTAAAACCGGCAGTGTGTCAATACCGCATCTAACAGGAAGAATAGTATCCCTTGCTGTTACTGTTCTTCCGCAAAGACCTTCTTCTATTATAGTGTCATTAGAACGGAACTCCGCTAATAAATTAGTCCATCTTTTTTCAGTTCTTACTCCATCTTCTCCAGGGACATATCCCCAAGTATTACTATCCCCAATACATAAAATACGCATAATTTTCTCCACCTTTATCCTTTTAAATTCTTCTTAATTTTAGCAAACTAACACCAAAAAATCAATAGACCTTAATGATAAAAATACTAATAATTGTTATCAGTGCTGTATTTTTGTAATGTTACTAAACATAGGTTATAATAACAATATTCTATAAAAAAGGAGAAATAAATGATACAAACAAATTTTCATCATAAAAAACATTATAAAATTCAAGCATATTCAAAAAAAATACTTTATATAACATTAATTTTAACAATAAGTTTTGCATTACTAGAATACATTGGAGGGCTGCTTTCTAATTCATTAGCACTTTTAGGAGATTCTTTCCACATGTTTTCTGATGTTATTGCATTAGGATTTAGTCTAATAGCCTTACTATTCAGCTCTAAAAAACCTAATAAAAAATATACTTTTGGTTTTGTCAGATTAGAAGTACTAGCAGCCTTTATCAATGGGCTAATGCTAATCGGTATTTCAATTTACTTAATTTTTGAAGGATTTATGAGATTCTTCAATCCAAAAGATATTGATTTCAAATCAATGCTTATAATTTCTACAATCGGATTAATCTTCAATATTGTAGTAACTATAATTTTAACAAAGAGTTTAAAAGAAGAGGATAACTTAAATATTCAAAGTGCACTATGGCATTTCCTTGGTGATTTAATCAGTTCTATCGGAATCATAATTTCATCAACTATAATTTACTTTACAAATTATCAAATCGTCGATGTTATTATGAGTATTATCATCAGTATAATTCTTTTCAAAGGTGGTTATAAAATTACTAAATCATCATTTGTTATTTTAATGGAAGCTACTACTTTAGATACAGAAGAAATTTACAATAAAATTAAAGAAGTAGAAGGAATTGCTGATATTCATGAATTTCATATTTGGCATACTGATACAAATGAAATCAATGCTGCAATGCATATTTTACTAGATGAATATGAAACAAGCCATGATTATAAAATTGTAGAAAATGTTAAAATAGTACTTAAAGAAGAATATAATATAGAACATTGCTTCATCGCATTAGAAAATATTAAATACAACGATCACAGTCTATAAAAGAAAATGTCTAAGTTGATATATTATCAACCTAGACATTTTTTATAATTCCAATAAATCTATCGTCTTTTCAATTTTATACGTAGGAACAATCTCTGGATTAGAAATTTTATGAATATCTACTAAACAACTATCTATTCCTGCATTATTAGCACCCAGTATATCGGATGTAAAAGTATCTCCTATCATTAAAACTTCTTTCTTATTTTTAACACAAATTTCTTTAAATATAATTTCAAAAAATTCTCTATCTGGTTTCTTGCTACCAATTTCTTCCGAAATAAAAATTTTCTCAAAATACTTATTAAGATTATTATTTTTTAGTCTTGTATGTTGAGTGATTCCAATACCATTAGATGCTATGTATAATTTATGAGTTAAACTTAATTTTTCTAACATCTCTATAATCCCATCAAAAAGTTGATTCCCCTCGGCAAGATAACCTCTATATCTATTATCTACTTCACTACCATCGATTTTTCTATCAAACAATGAAAAAAATCTTATAAATCTTTCACTTGTAACTTCTTTATTCGATATTTCCCCACGTTCAAAACTTCTCCATAAAGATTTATTTATTGTTTCATATTTTTCAAATAGCTCATCATTATACTCAATATTCTCATCTTCTAATAATTTTTTAAAAGCTAATACCTGTGCCTTACCAAAATCCAATAAGGTATCATCTAAATCAAATAATAAATATTTATACTTATCTAATATCATCGTTTCACTCCATATGTTTATTATCTACTCATTATAACATAGAGATCAATTATTTAGAAAAAATATATTTATTTGATTTATAAATTTAAATTTTATTTTTTAGATTTAAAATATTCTCGAACTCGTGGAGCTACTTCTTCGCCAAATAACCTTATAGCTTTCATTATATCTTCATGTGGCATAGATCCAAGTGGAAGATGCAACATAAATCTATCCAATCCTAATGTTTCTATCATATCAATAAGTTTATTCGCTACAGTCTCAGGACTTCCTACTAACATAGATCCGTCTAGACCTACACTATTTAAATATTGTTCAAAAGCAAGTGGTCTCCAAAATGGTCTATCTTTTGAGATTGCATCTACTACTTGTTTTGTTGGATGGAAATATTTTTTAATAGCTTCCTCATCAGTTTCAGCTATGAAGCCCCATGAATGTGAAGCAACTTTTAAACGACTTTCATCAAACCCAGAATGCTTCCCAATAGCTCTATAATAATCTGTTAATCCCTTGAAAGCTTTGTATTGTCCACCAATTATTGCATATGCTATTGGTAATCCTTTTTGTGCTATTTTAATGGTTGATTCTGTATTCCCACCTGTTGCTACCCAGATTGGAAAATCTTTTTGAACACTTCTTGGATATACTCCCTTATTTTCTACCTTTTGTGTATGCTTTCCTTTCCATGTTAATTTTTCATTAGCCTTTATTTTCTCCAACATCTCTAATTTTTCATCAAACAATTCCTCATAGTCTGCTAAATCATAACCAAATAATGGGAATGATTCTGTAAAAGAACCTCGACCTACCATGACTTCTGCTCTACCATTAGAAATAGCATCAATAGTTGCATACTGTTGATAAACTCTTACAGGGTCCGAAGATGAAAGTACTGTTACCGCAGAACTTAATCTTATATTCTTCGTAACAGCTGCTCCTGCTGCTAACAATATCTCAGGTGCTGAAACAGCAAAATCTTCTCTATGATGTTCCCCTATAGCATAAAGATCTAATCCAACTTCATCAGCAAGTTTCATCTCTTCTATCATATTTCTAATACGTTCATCATGCGTTGGTGTTATACCAGTTCCTTCTATTTCAGTTGTTTCACCAAATGTACTAATTCCTAATTCTATCATTTTTTTATCCTCCTAAATTATCTCAATTTCAAGATATTATTTTATAATAAAAGAAAACAATTTTTAATTAATTTTCTTTAGTATTTCTTTCAATGTATCTAATTCTTCTTCAGTTAAATCATCGAAAATCTTTTTTGTATTTATTTTATGGATAGGGAAAATATCATCCATTAAATTTTCTCCTATTTTAGTTAACTTAACATAAGTTACTCTTTTATCCTTTTGACTAACCTTTCTATTAACATATCCTTTTTTTTCAAGGTTATCGACTACGTATGTAGCACTTCCACTAGCAAGTAATATTCTATCACGTATTTCTTGAATACTCTTCTCACCTTTACTATGTAAAAATTCCATAACAGAAAATTCAGTCGCATTTATTGGATAATTCTTTAAAGTTTTCTTTAAATCATCTACCAATAGATTACTTGCTCTCATAATTCCTATAACGACTTTAAACTCAT
Source organism: Gemella haemolysans (assembly GCF_001553035.1). Taxonomy (GTDB): domain Bacteria; phylum Bacillota; class Bacilli; order Staphylococcales; family Gemellaceae; genus Gemella; species Gemella haemolysans_B. The sequence continues at coordinate 16,292 of NZ_KQ959936.1, read as the reverse complement.
TATTCATAAGAATTCTCCTATCTTATTTACATCTATCCTCAGCATAATTATCTCGAATATGAGATAATTATATTATATTAACTTTACATTGTCAAAGAAATAATATTAAAAGACATCTAGAGAGATATCTCTAAATGCCTTTACTTTTATTCTGCAAATTGACTTTGATATAATTCCGAATAGAAACCTTTTTGTTCTAATAATTCATCATGGTTACCTTGTTCAATAATATCTCCATCTTTTAATACTAATATTTTATCTGCATTTCTAATTGTTGATAAACGATGAGCAATAACGAATGTAGTACGACCTTCCATAAGTTTATTCATAGCTTTTTGGATTAATACTTCTGTACGTGTATCTACACTCGAAGTTGCCTCGTCAAGAATTAATATAGGTTTATCAGCAAGAATTGCACGAGCTATAGTTAAAAGTTGCTTTTGACCTTGTGAAATATTTGAAGCATCTTCATTTAATTCCATATTGTAGCCACCCGGTAAAGTTTTAATAAAGTGGTGAATATGAGCTGCCTTAGCCGCTTCTATTACTTCTTCATCTGTAGCATCTAATCGACCATAACGAAGATTCTCCATTATCGTTCCTTTAAATAACCAAGTATCTTGTAGTACCATTGTGAAGTAAGAACGCAATTCGGATCTGTCAAGTTTAGAAATATCTTTTCCATCAATATAGATACTTCCTCCATTAATATCATAGAATCTCATAAGAAGTTTAATCATCGTTGTTTTACCTGCACCTGTAGGACCAACGATAGCAACCATCTCTCCTTTTTTAACATCACTAGTAAAGTTTTTAATAATTATTTGATCTTCTACATATCCAAATTTTACTTTATCGAATACTACATTACCTTCTTTACTTGTAACTGTTTCTAGTACTTCTGCATCTTGTTCGTCTTTAGCATCTAAGAACTCAAATACTCTTTCACCTGCAGCTGCCATTTTTTGAATTTCTGACATAGACTGAGCTATTTGACCTATTGGTTGAGTAAAGTTTCTAATATATTGGATAAAAGCTTGAATATCCCCTACACCAATAGTTCCTTTAGAAACTAATAATCCACCTGAGAATACAATACCTACATAACCAAGGTTTCCTACAAAGTTAATCACTGGGAACATTAGCCCTGAGAAGAAATTTGCTTTCCATGATGATGTATATAATTGTTTATTTTTATCATTGAATTCTTTTACACTTTTTTCTTTATAGTTGAATGCTGCGATAATATTTTGACCTGAGAAACTCTCTTCAACCTGTCCATTTACATCAGAAAGCATATCTTGTTGACTTTTGAAATATTTTTGACTCCATTTTGTTATAGCACCTAGTAGTATTCCCGAAACAGGAATTAAAGCTAACGCAATTAGAGTCATTAGAGGACTTATCGTAAACATCATTACCAATACCCCTAATACCATTGCTGTATTTGAAATTATCTGAGTAAAACTTTGATTTAATGATTGACCTAATGTATCTACATCATTAGTAACACGAGATAAAGTTTCACCTACTGTACGTTGTTCAAAATAGCCAACAGGTAAAGTATTTATTTTTTTACTTATATCTTTACGAATATCGTATGTCATTTTTTGAGAAACATTACTCATCAGCCATCCTTGAATAAACATAAACAGTGATGACAGTATGTATAAACCTAATACAGTAAGTAAAATTCCTGCTATTTTTTCAAAATTTATACTACCTTCATTACTAATTTTAGCAACTAACCCTTCGAATAATTCTGTAGTTGCCTGTCCCATAATTTTAGGACCTACTATACCGAATACTGTACTTGCTAATGCAAAGAATACTATCAAAATACTTGAAACTTTATACTGTGTAAACATCAATTTGATGATTCTTTTTAATGTTCCAGAAAAATTATTAGCTTTTTCTATTTTTTGATCTTTAGCCATGATGTTTACCTCCTTTTTGTAATTCTTCTTCACTAAGTTGACTTTCTGCAATTTCTAAATATGTCGGGCAAGTTTCTAAAAGTTCTTGATGTTTTCCAACTCCCACTATCTTACCTTCATTCATTACGATAATTTTATCTGCATTTAAAATTGTTGCTATACGCTGAGCAACTATAATAGTAGTCACTCCAGACATTTCTTCTCTTAAAGTTTTTCTTAATTTCACGTCTGTTTTGTAATCTAATGCTGAGAAACTATCGTCAAAAAGAAGTATCTTAGGATTTTTTGCCAGTGCACGAGCAATTGAAAGACGTTGTTTTTGTCCTCCAGAAACGTTAGATCCACCTTGTGAAATTTCACTATTAAATTTATCTTCTTTTTCATTAATAAACTCTAGTGCTTGCGCAATTTCAGCGGCTTTTTTCATCTGTTCATCAGTAATATTTTCATCTGCAAATTTAATATTTGATTCAATATTACCACTGAATAATACTCCTTTTTGAGGGACAAATCCTAAAATGTCTCTTAATTTATTTAAGCTTATATCTCTAATATTAACTCCATCAATTAAGATTTCACCTTCACTAGCATCGAAGTATCTTGGAATTAAGTGAAGTAATGTAGATTTTCCACTACCTGTACTTCCTATGATTGCAGTAGTTTTTCCTGCTTCTGCTTCAAAACTAATGTTACTAAGCACTGGACTATCAGCTCCATTAAATGTAAAGCTAACATTATCAAATTTTAATGTACCCTTCACGTCTTGAAGCTTACTATCATCAATATGTTTACTATCCACTACAGTAACCTCTGTTTCCAGTACTTCATTAATACGACCAGCTGCAACTTCAGCACGAGGTAGTTGCATCATTAAAAATGTAAAGAATAAGAATGACATTACTATCTGCATTGTATATGTTATAAACGCCATCATATCACCAACCTGAATACTACCAGCATCTATATTTTTTCCACCAACCCAGATTATTAATAATGCAATACCATTCATAATTAGTATAATCATCGGCATAAGCGCTGATAAAGTTCTATTGATAAAAAGTTGTTCATTTTTTAAAACTGTATTTTCTTTATCGAATCTTTCCTCTTCATATTTTTTACGACCAAAAACACGAATTACAGAAATACCAGTTAATGCTTCACGAGTTACCAAGTTTACTCTATCAATTAGCTTTTGCATAATTTTAAATTTCGGCATTACTAAGAATGAAATTATTCCTAATGTTAAACCTAAGATACCTACACCTAATGCAATTATCCAAGTCATTCCAGTATCAGTTTGCGTAACTTTATAAACCCCATAAACTGCCATCATCGGCGCATAGATTGCGATAAATAACATCATATTTAAAGCGTTTTGAATTTGTTGAATATCATTTGTACTTCTTGTAATTAGTGAAGCTGTAGAAAATTTATCAATATCTTGTTTAGAAAATGATAGTACTTTATTATAAAGTTTTTCTCGTAAATTATAAGCTATTTTCGAAGAGATTCTACTAGCTATAAAGTTTGAGATAACACTACCTATACCTGAAATAAATGTTACGATTATCATCATTATTCCAACTTCTTTTAGATAATTTTTTCTAATCTCATTAGTATCAATTCCTACATTATTTCTATACTCTTCTTTAACATAACGAACTCCAGCTTGTTTAGTTATCATATCAGCCGAACTTCCTAAGTCACTAATTGATTTATTTTTTTGTTCTATTAAACTATCTTTCTTAACTAGTCCTAGTTTGACACCTTCTGCAACCTTATCTAAATCTAAGTTTTCAGATTTTGTACCAGATACTACAGTCATAGCATTTTTAAATATATCATTTAGTTCGCTACGTTCTTGTTCACTTATACTATCAAGTTTATATACATCACCATCTTTAGTGTATTTAGCAGTGACTTTTTTAATCTCATCATCAGTCATAAACAATTGTAACTCTTTAAATGATTTTTCACTTATTTTTTCCGGTACAGCATCTTGGATACCACTTTGTTGAATACCTTTATCGACAATATTACTTGTATATGTCGGAAGTGCTAGCTCTGCTACAACACGAACGCCTAATATCGCAACTAAAAATATCATCGGTACCAAGAAACCTTTTAAATATTTAATTAGTTTCATTATTTTCCTCCTTATCAGATAATTCTTCTCTAAAAATCTCATTTACTCGAGATAATAATATATCAAACGCTTCTTTTTCCCTTACATCAAATTTATTCCAGATAGATTGGAACCATTCTTCATAAGCTTTTCTATGTGATTCTATGCATTCGACTCCTTTTTCAGATAAACTAAGATATTTTTTTCTTTTATCTTTTTCATCTGTACTTTGAACAACAAAATCTTTTTCTAGTAATTCACTTACAAGTGCTGTAACTCTAGGTTTTGTCACGTGTAGTTCTTCACCTAATTCCTGCATCGTAATTTTTTCTTTACAAGACAAAAATAACATTGCTTGGAATTCAGGTTTTCTATACGGTGCATCACTTTTCTTATGAAATCTTTTCATTATCAACCTAAAATCTTCCATCATATCCATTGCTTTATGATATGAAATTTCATCTACACTCATTTTCTACCTCCTTTATTACTTATCAAATAGTTAATACCATTAACTAATTAGTTAATAACGTTAACTATTATATTGCATTTTAATCTTTAAGTCAATAGATAATTTAATTATTGCAATAAAAAAGATTAACCTAGAATTTTTCTAGATTAATCTTTTTTTCTATTTACTAAATATCCAAGCTTGAGCAAGGTTATTTTTTATGTCATTTTCTGTAAAACCATTATAACTTGTAAGTTTAACATCATCGTCATTCGGATCATTTATATAGAATTTATCATCTTCAAAACCACGAATAACTTTATAAGTTACTCTATCACCGAATACTCCAGATTTTAACCTGACAAGTATAGGTTTATTATCTCTCAGAGCATCTTCTAAGTTTTCTACTAGTTTATCAGTTTCAATTCGTTCAACTTTTAGATTATACTTTTCAGCAAAAGCCGTAATAATCGTAGGTTGAGTTCCTTGGTTTCTGATGTAGTACTTATTACCTGCCCAAGAAGCAAGTTCTTCTACAGTTGCTTCATCTTTACCAATATATTTTGCGATCATAGCAAGAGAAATAATTGCATCACCATTTTCTTCAATTGTTTTCTTTCCATCTAATCCATATGCTATATTTTTATATGCATCTTGTTTCATATAATACATAGGTACAGAAAGTCCTTTTTGAGGTAAATTAAGTAATTGTTCTTTTCGTTTTGCATTATAATTGTCAATATTTATTAGATAATATAGATAACCTTCGATACCATCTCTTAGAGATTCAATAAATTGCTTATTTGCTATCTCATTATTTAATAAATCTACATCTATTTTATTCCCAATATTAGCTGTAATCAATTTCACCTGTGGTAATTTATCACTCAATTGTGAGAAGTTAGCTTGTTTCTCAGATGAAGAAATCTTTGAAATATAGTGTTCAGAAAGATTTTTCTCGATACTTCTTGCTACAATTGAAGACTCCTGTGTTCCGTAATAAACTTTCACTCCAAATACATCTTTATTACTATCATTAGTAGTATCAATATCAACTAGCATTTCTACAGCATTCTCTGCAGCAATTTTTGTGATTTCTTCTTTTGAAGGATAAGTTTCATCATTATCCCTCGTTAAAATTGCTTTTATACCATCTTTTTCTAATATCTCTTTTAATTGTTTAGCTATTTTTAAATTATAAGACTTAGAAGATACTCCTTTATAATCAGAACTATCATCTTGTTTGCTAATTGGATTTAATAATATTGAATAAGAAGATAATTTTTCTTTATTTTGGTCCTCTGGACTTTTTAGCCCCGTACCTAAAATACTCCATCCTGGTATCCAACCAACAAAACTATCTTTTGTTTTCACTTCATACCAAGAATCAGCTTTGCTTAGCATTTCTACGTTATCTCCTGCAGTCACTTTTTTTAAAGTTGGATAGGTATCGTCAGGTCCAGTTCTAAGCTCAATTTCTTTCGAAATGGTAATGTTGTTCTCAGAATTAGATGCTAAATTCATCTTCTCCCCTATATAAGTAACTACTCCTCCAATAATTAGCACTAATAACAGTATAGATATTAGAAATAATACTCCATTCTTGTTTCTTCTTTTTATTCTCATTTTATTTTCCTGTTGTTAGTTTTTCGTAAACAATAGTTACAGGACCATCATTAACAATATTTACTTCCATCATGGTCTGAAAAATTCCTGTTTCTACCGTTACTCCTTCTTCTCTTAAAAATTTATTAAATTTTTCATATAATTCATTTGCTTTTTCTGCTCCTGCAGCGCTTGTAAAACTAGGTCTATTACCTTTTTTTGTATCAGCGTATAAAGTAAATTGTGAAACTGATAAGATACTTCCTCCAACATCTTTAAGACTTAGGTTTAGTTTATCATTTTCATCTTCAAATAAGCGCGCTTGTGCTACTTTTTTTGCTAAGTATTTCGCATCTTCCTCTATAGATTCTTTATGAACCCCTACTAAAAGACAGTATCCTTTATCAATACTCCCCACGACCTTATTGTTAACACTTACACTAGCTTTTTTAACTTTTTGTAATATAATTTTCATATATCCACCTATTTAACTATTCTTTCTACGCTATAAACGTCTTGGATTTGTCGTAATTTTTTAATCATGTAATCACATTCACTAACATTTTTAACATATATTCCAATTGTGATGACACATGTTTTATCAGCTTTAGATTCAGAATTAAGTTTTTTAATCTCGACTCTACTTTCACTTAATGTCAATAGAACATTTTGTAATAACAATTCTCTATCGAACGCATGGATTTGCAATGTTACACTATAACGACGTGCATTTAAGCTTTCTACCCATTCAACATCCAATAATCTTGCATGATCTTCTTCACTTAAGTTTGGACAATTATGTCTATGAACTGTAACTCCTCGACCTTTTGTAATAAAGCCTACTATTTCGTCTCCAGGGATTGGTTGACAACATTTAGATAATCTTACAAGAATATTGTCTACTCCCTTTACATAAACCCCTGTTTCAGTAACAATTTTTTTAGTTTCTTCTGCATTGAAAAGTTTCTCAATTTTTGCTTGAGTCATCTTTTCTTTTCTAATTTTTTCTGTTAATCTTGCAAAAACTTTATTCGCTGTAATTCCACCATATCCTATGGCAACATACATTTCTTCAAAATTAGCAAATTTATATTTATTTAAAGCAATAGCAATATTTTCTTCTGTAAGAACTTCATCAATATCAAAGTTATTAGCTTTAATCTCATCTTTTAACAAGATTTCACCTTTAACTAGATTTTCTTCACGCGCTGCTTTTTTGAAGAATGCTTTAATTTTTGATTTAGTTTGGGATGATGTAGCTATCTCTAGCCATGAACGTTTTGGCCCTGTAGAGTTTTTACTGGTACGAATATCGCAGATTTCACCAGTTGATAACACATAATCGAATGGCTCAATTTTATCATTAACAGTAGCTCCTACCATCTTATTACCAACTTCTGAGTGAATCGCATATGCAAAGTCAACAATACATGAACCTTTTGGTAATTCTATAATATCACTATTTGGTGTAAACACATAGATTTTATCACTCAATAGGTCTACTTTCAATGATTCCATAAAGCTTTCGGCAGTCGCTTCAGTTTCATCATTTTCTGCAATTTTTTGGAACCAATTTAATTTTTCATAGAAGTTATTATTTCTATTAACCTTCTTACCTTCTTTATAAGCCCAGTGAGCAGCAATCCCTTTTTCGGCAATCTCATGCATTTCATAAGTTCTAATTTGAACTTCTAAAGTTTGCCCATCTGGTGCAATTACCGTTGTATGCAGTGATTGATACATGTTCGGTTTTGGCATTGCGATGTAGTCTTTAATTCTTCCTGGAATTGGAACCCAAAGATTATTTACAAGTCCTAAAGTTGCATAACAATCAGCTACACTATCTACTAAAACACGCACAGCTAACAAATCATAAATCTGGTCAAAAGTTTTATTTTGCTTAACCATTTTTTTATAAATACTATAAATATGTTTTGGTCTACCCGTTACCTGTGCTTTAATATTATTATCAGCTAAAATTGATGTTATACTTGAGCATGCATCTTTTATACTCTCTTCTCTTGCACTTCTTTTTTGTTTCATCATTCCTACTATTGAGAAATATTGAGATGGATGTAAATATCTAAGCGATGTATCTTCCAGTTCCCATTTAACAGAACTTATCCCCAATCTATGAGCTAAAGGCGCATAAATTTCAAGTGTTTCACTCGAAATCTCACGTTGTTTCTCCTCACGCATATACTTCATAGTTCTCATATTATGTAGTCTATCTGCAAGTTTAACGAAAATAACACGTAAGTCCTTCGCTATAGATACAAAAAGTTTTCTATGATTTTCTGCTTGTGATTGCTTTTTAGAACGGAATTTTACTTTATCTAATTTTGTAACTCCATCAACTATAACTGCTATATCTTCACCGAAAGTTTCTTTAATATCATCAAATGTATATTTAGTATCTTCTACAACATCATGCAAGAAACCAGCACAAATCGTTGCATAATCTAATTTAAGCTCAGTTAAAATTCCTGCAACTTGAACTGGGTGTAATATATATGGTTCCCCTGATTTTCTAAATTGTCCTTCGTGAGCAATTTTTGCAAATTCATAAGCTTTTCTTATTATTTCTATTTGCTCTTCTGGTAAATATTTACTCGCCATATCTTCAACATTTTCATAATTATATGGGTATTCAAGATTCACAGAAATTCCTCCTCTTTCGTAATTTAATCTACCTTTTATAATACCACAAAAACAAGAAAATTTCCCGTAATTTACCAAAATAATTATATTTTCCAACTATTTTCACAGCATATACATTCATAATATACATAATATTTAGTTGAATATTATTATAACTAAAAAAATCCCAGTTCATTTCGAACTAGGATTTAATTTAATTATTTAACTTCTACGTCTTGAGATAAATCAACTTTATCTAAAGGTATTAGTTTTGTTTTATATCTAATTTTGTGATATAGATAGAAGAATAGGAAAATAGGAACTCCCATGTAAGTAGTTAACATTCCACTCCAGTTAACTACACCTTTAGTAATAAGTTCAGTATCTTGACCGATAATAACGATGATACATAATACTAAAGCGATAATTGGCCCTACAGGGAACCATTTTGCTCTATATTTAAGATCATTTAAGTCTTTACCTTGAGCAATAAATGCTCTTCTAAATCTATAGTGACTTAATGCAATACCTAACCATGCGATAAATCCAGTTAATCCACTTGCTGCTACGATATAAGTATAAGCGTTAGCACTTGTAAGTTGGATTAAGAAGATTAAGAATACTACTACAGCTGTTGCAATCAATGAGATTACAGGAGTACCATATTTAGTAACACGACCAAAAATTGGATATGCAAGTTTTTCTTTACTCATCGCATAAAGCATTCTTGTTGATGCATACATACCTGAGTTACCAGCTGATAGGATTGATGTTAAGATTACTGCATTCATTACACTTGCAGCTAATGCAAAACCTGCATTTTTGAAGACAATTGTAAATGGTGATTTAGCAATTTCTTCAGCACTTGCAGCACCTAATAAATCTGGTGAAGTATAAGGAATTAATAATCCGATTACTAAGATAGCTAGTACGTAGAAGATTAAAATTCTCCAGAATACTTGTTTTACAGCTTTTGGAATACTTTTCTCTGGGTTTTCACTTTCACCAGCAGTAATACCGATTAACTCAGTACCTTGGAATGAATATCCTGCGATTAAGAATACTCCAAGTGTAGCAAGGATTTGTCCAGATAATGAAGAATCTTCACCAACGAATGGTGCATCACCGATTGTTAAGTTTTTGAATCCAATATATTCACCACCTAAAATACCGAAGATAGTTAAACATCCAACTACTAAGAAGATGATTACTACTACTACTTTAATAAGTGCAAACCAATATTCACTTTCACCATATACTTTAACACTAAGTGAGTTTAAAGCGATAATTATAACTAGGAATAATAAGCTCCAAGCCCAGTGAGGAAGTACTCGCATAGGCTCCCAATAACTGATTGCTAATGCAGATAACTCTACGTCAGCAGCTACTGTAATTACCCAGTTAAACCAATAGTTCCATCCTAAAGCAAATCCTAATGAAGGATCCACATAACGTGTAGCATATGTACTAAATGACCCTGATGTAGGGAGATATGTTGCCATTTCCCCTAAAGATGTCATTAAGAAATATACCATAAGCCCGATACATAGGTAAGCTACGATAGCTCCCCCAGGCCCCGCACTTTGAATTGCTTGACCACTTGTCATGAATAATCCACTACCGATACATCCTCCGATAGCAATCATACTAATATGACGTGATCGTAAATTTCTTTTTACTTCTGTTGCATTATTGTTATTGCTGTTGTTTGTCATAATAAAAACCTCCTTGATAAAAATAAAAAAGCATAACCTTCTACCATATTTGCACGGAGTTATACTTCACATTATCTCTCCAAAACAAGATATTAGTAGCGCAACATAGCCTCACGACTATGACAGTCCTATACTTAGTTCAGTATAGACCCAACAATATTAACATAGGATTAATATTATTTCGGCGACGTTTCCTTTCAAGTAATATCATCAAGCCCTACACTTTCAATTACCCTACTGATAAAAATCGCAACCTCTACCTCACTTACTTTGTGAGGTACATATTCAATTAACTGCTTATTAGTATAATATACTTTTTCAGGATTGTCAATAAGAATTTTAATTTTTCTAAAAATCCTCTTGAAATTGTATATAATGTACTATACTCAACTTTTACAAGAATAATATTCTTTATTTCAATACTTTGTATAAAAAAAGAAGGAGCTTGAACCTCCTCCTTTTTTTGATACTTACAAGCATCTTTTTATATCTATCATCTTGATAAACAAATGACTAATTAATCATTCTTTTCTTTTTTTCTTTTTTTTAATATTTTATAGTTTCTAATTATCCCTAATATCATTAAAATTTCTAATATACTTAATAAAATTCTCATCATATCTCCCCCTTAAATACAAAGTAACTAAGAATATCAATCTATATTATCTAATATCTTTCACAAATTGCCCCTTGTCGATATTCTTCTAATAAAATTTTTAATAATTCAATTTGTTTTTTTATCCTTGCACCGCTATCTGTGTCAGCTACTTTTTTTCGACATAATTTATCTACAACTCTCTTAGTTGAAATAATATCCGTCTCATTTTTTATTGATTCTTCTTTACTTTGGAAAATATCATGACTCATTATCTGTAACCCATAAGAATTGTAAGTTAATGTATAACCACCATGACCTGTTGTTTTATGATAAGCCCTAGACATCCCACCATCAATAACAATCGTTCTACCATTAGCTTTAATCGGATTTTCTCCTTTTGTTTCCTTAACAGGAGTATGCCCATTTATAATGTGACCTTCACTAGTTAACCCAAACTCATTTAATAACTTAATGCAAAACTCTTCATCATCTCTAAGTTTATAATACGCATTTTTTACTTCTTCATGAGTAGATTTATCCTCTATAAAATATCTTTCGAACGTCGTCATATCACATTTACCAAATAATGGAGAGTATCGACCTTGCCATAAGTAAAAGAACAGCCCATTATCTTCTCTACAACCACAATAAAATATGCTACGAATTTTTTTATCAAAAAAGTCTAGTAGATTCTTACCTGAGTATTTCTTTCCTCCATAAGAAAATTCCTGGAAGTTTCCATTCTCATCTACCGGCATGCAACCGTGAAGAAGTAGATTCCCATTATAGCAACAATACATAGCACCTTTATTGATAAATAATTCAACATGTTTTTTTAATTTTTCACTTGCTATAAATGATTCTTTTAGTCTATTAATAATCTTTTCTTCTTCATCTGTTAATAAATATGGATTTTCTTTATCAACTGTTGGGAAGTTACATGACGTTAATGGATATTCTTTACCATAGATTTTTACAGTTTCTTTTTCAAAGTCAATTTTGTCTAGTAACGCACGTGATTCCAAATCAAACTCAGGATGTTTATCAATAATTTGTTTTTCTAATTTGAATTGAATTATTGCCATAGCTTTATGCATTCTAGCTATTTGCATAATTTCATGCTCACTATATTTCAACTCATCATCCTTAGATATTTTTGGTAAAAACTCTTTACAGTGATCATCCTTGTAGTACTTTTCACTAAAGTTTAATAAATTCCTAATAGGAATTCCATATCTATCTTCTATAATGTCTAAATTATCATATCTTGCACATATTCTGATTACATTTGCTAATGATATTCTGTCTCCAAGATAAGCTCCTATCCATAACATATCGTGATTTCCCCATTGAATATCAACAGAATGGTAGTCTAATAATCTATCCATTATTTTATCAGGAAAAGGTCCTCTATCATAGATATCTCCTACAATATGTAAATGGTCGATTGTTAACTTGTGGATACTTAATGATAATTCTATAATAAACTTTTCTCCAGCACCTAATTCAATAATATTCTCAAGTATTTTATCATAGTAATCATTCTTATCACTACTTTGCATTTTATAAAGTAATTCATCAATAATATACTTGAAATCTTTTGGCAAAATTTTTCTTACTTTCGATCTAGTATACTTCCTAGCTGCTACTTGTGTTACTTCTAATAATCGAAGAAGCGTAATTTTTTGAAACTCTTTATAATCACATACATCATATTCTTTTCTTATAAGATTTAATTTTTCTTCTGGATAATAAATAATAGTAGCTAAAAGATTTAAATCTTTTCTAGGTAGTCTATTACCAAATACTTCTTTAAGTTTTTCTTTAATAATACCCGAACCATTTCTTAAAATGTGATCAAAGGCTTCATATTCTCCATGAATATCACTTAAAAAATGCTCTGTTCCTTTAGGAAGTGTTAATATAGCCTCTAAATTAATTATTTCCTTAGTTGTTTCATCAATGCTTTGAAAGTTTTCTGCTAATAGTTCTAAATGTTCCTTAGATATTTTCATGCCATTCTCCTTTTTATTATTTTCAATTAAATCTTAACACACTTCCTACTTTAATTCAAGAAATGTTACACGCTATCAAGGTATATTTAACAGGTTATTACACATTATTTATCCTGAGATAAAAATAAAAGAAATATTACACTAACTGTAAAACATTAGTATTATATTTCTTTTATAAAATTATTTTAATTTCCCTACAAATCTTTCCATCTCTTTCATCTCTTCAAGAGTGTCAGCAACAAGAACATACATTGTATTTCCTTGTAATTCAGCGAAAGCTTCAGGCATTCTTAATACAGCTTTTAATTTATCTTGATATTTATTTCTGATATCTTCATCTGAATGTACATAATCTTTATAATCACGACGCGTTGAAGCTAATCCATATTTTTCATCAACATTTAGCCCATTGAATGTTCCATTAACAACTTCAGCATACACTCTAAAATAATCTGTTGAATGCGCAAAGTTATACACGTCTACTGCAAATGCTCCTGCTGGACGGTTATTATACTCAATTGCGATATAATCATCTTTAGTTTTGAAAAATTCAATATGGAAAAATCTCTCTTTCATACCAAATGCTTTTACAGCATTTTTACCATATTCTACTAATTTCGGATCTAAATCCTTATCAATATAATAAACCCAATCAAGAGTATTATTATTTAATAAATCTAATGGAGTATGGTAATAAACGATACTAGTGTAGAAAACAATATTTCCTTTAGCATCTACTAATCCATCAAAAGTTACGATGTCAGAGTTATCTACAAAAGGCTCTAAGAAATAATGAGTAGTTCCATCCCATTCTTTTTTGAAATTTTCTACGTCTTTCTTATCTTTAAGCTTATAAGTTGCTGATGCTCCTACTCCATTATCAGGTTTAGCAATTAGTGGAAGTTTTAATTTCTTCACACCTTTTTCGATGTCACCTTCTTTTTTCACTAAGAAACCTGGCACTACAGGTACACCTGCTTTTTCAAAGTATTTTTTCATCTCTGATTTATGCTTTGTTTTTTTAAGGTCATGCTCTTTTAAACCAAACACATTAAATTGTGTACGAATTGCAGCATCTAATTCCATCCAGTGCTCATTTTGTGATTCTATTCTATCAATGTGCCCATGTTTGTGATATAAGAATGCAACAGCACGTTTCACTTCATCAACATCATCAAGACTATTAACTCTAAAATACTCAGTTAAAGCTTCTTTAAGTCTTTGATCAAGTTGTTCATATGGTTCTTCTCCAATTCCAAGTACATTAATCCCTTGATTTTTTAACTCAATAGAAAATTTTTGAAAATTGTGTGGGTAATATGGTGATATAACTATGTAATTCATAAATCTTTGTCTCCTCTTAACTTTATTATAAATTTAACTTATCTAAAAAGTATGGCATTTGAATTCTCCACCAAGGCCAGTCATGAGCAACATCTTCGCCCCATACATCAAACCATGCTGGAATATTCTTTTCTTCAAATGCTCTTTTCAAACTATAAAATGATGGTAATCCATCTTGTTCCCATGGACCTAACCCTGTACATACAATAATATCAGCGTTTCTATAGTGATCAATGAACCATCCATCATTTTGATTCCAAATATTATCACTAGGTGAATTTCTATATATTAACTCATCATTTCCATATTCACCTACGAAAAATCTAGCATCATAAACTCCACTAAGTGAAATTACTTTTCCAAATACATCTGGATGTTGTAGGAAAATATTAAATGAGTGATATCCTCCCATGCTACATCCAGTAGCCATCATTTGTCCGAACCAACCTGTTTTATGTTTAATAAACGGAATGGCTTCTTCAATGACATATTTTTCATACTGTGTATGAGCCAATGCTCTGTCATGACCATTTTTCCAGTCGCATAACCATGATTCACTATCAACACTCGATAATGTGAAAAATTGTACTTTTCCTTCATTTATAAAACTTTCACAAGCATGAATCATACCAAAATCATAATACTCATTGTGTGTTCCACCTGATGACGGAAACACAACAATCGGTAATCCTGCATGGCCATACCTATTAAGAACCATTTCTCTTCCTAAATTTCCACTATAATGACTTAAATTCTCTATATTCAATACTAAAACCTCCATTTTCTAAAAAATTCTATTACCAGTTTTCACTTATAAATCTCAAACATTCTGGTAAATATTTAGCCCAACACTCTTCACTGTGTTCTCCATTAGCTACAACATTTAATTTCAACTCACTTGTAGATAAACCAGCATCAATTAGCTGACGATAATAATCTAAACTTGCATCAATATATAATTGTTTTAAGTTACCGTTTGCTAATTGCTTATCCGTATCATCACCTTCATTTGTTCCAACTTCAATATACACTCTTTGATCTGAAACTTTATGTTTCGAAATAAATCTATCAAATTCTGGTTTATTTAACCAATTTGCAGATGAGAATACTCCAAGACACCCTACGACATCTTTATGTTCTAAACCAATATATTGTGATATATTAGCACCTAAAGAACTACCAATCATCGCTGTATATTCTCGTTGTGGTTTAGTACGATATGTACTATCTATGAATGGTTTAACTACATTTACAAAGAAATCAGCATACTCAGAACCTAATCCTCCTAATGTCAAACCAAAATTTAATATTGGTAAACTTGAAAACTTCCAAGGTGCATATTCATTCATTCTTCCCTCATTATCATTATCAATCCCAACTATTATCATTTTTGGCATATCAGGATTTCTTTTTATTGCTGGTATCACTTTCCAAGAATGTCCACTAAATGATTCACCACTATAAAAAACATTTTGTCCATCATTCATATACACTACAGGATAGTGTTTATGTTCATCTTGAGCATAGCCTTTTGGTAAAAGAACTCTAATGCGACGATTTTTTCCCGTGTACGGCACTTTTAACTCATGCTCTTTCATTTCTAAATAAAAATACGCATCTCTATTCATTAATATTTTCCTTTTAATTTATTATTATAGCTATAATTCTACCTTATTTCTCTTATAAAATCAATTAATTGAGTGTAATTTTTCATAATTTTTCTGAAAATTAATTATTATTGATTATTTATATACTAGTGTAATGTCCATAATCAAATGATATACAAAAAAAAACGAATTACCATATGGTAATCCGTTCCCCTATACTAAAATGGCTCATCAAAAAATCGGACTGATAGAAAA
>NZ_KQ959935.1 GCF_001553035.1 Gemella haemolysans | reverse complement strand
ATTCAATATACCTCGTTATTGGACGCTTACGATTCGTATAATACGTGACGAAGATTAAGTTATAATACTTTTTTTATGCGAGTTATATGTGGGGAATTTTTTGTACAGGTAATGTGATATAATAAATTTAAATGGAGGTGGATATTATGAATCTAGAAATTATTTTTGAAGTATTTTCGATGATATTCTGTATTTTTTACTTGATAGTATTTGGAATATCTAGAGAGCTGATAAAAAAAGAAAAAATACTTTTAACAAAGTTATCAGATGAAGAGATAGAGCATTTTAGTACTAAGAAGACCAACACGAAAGTATTCTGGATGTTAAATCTGGGGACAGCTATTTTGTGTTGTATCTATCTACTTATTTCGATATTAAATAAAGAACTACTGATAGGAGTCTTTGGAGAAACATTAAATAAAGTAATAAATTCTATTATTATTGTTATTATATTATTACCATATTTATTCGAACGTATTAATGTTATTCGTCGTTATAACAAGATAAAACAAAGGATAGAGAACAAATAGGCGTTTATATTTTTAAATATAAATTTAATAGATTTTTAAGACAATTGGTAAAATATTTACTGATTGTCTATTTTTATGAAAATCAATTTATTGACAATTGTAGATTGTAGGAGTAGAATTAACTCATTAGTATTTTAAAAATTACTAATAGGTTTTGTAATAAGATAATAGTCAAAAGATTTTACTGATTTGGAATTACTTTTCATTGTCCATAAAAATGAAGAATAAATATAAAAACAAAAAATACATTTGAAGTTTTTAGATAAAGAGTATGTCCAAAATATTATTGCTGAGAATAATTGTGACTTTAGGTAGGGAGTGAAAATAAGTGAATAGTCTATTAAAATACTCAAGTATGTTTTCTAGAAAAAAATATGAGAACAACTCATTATATGAGTACTATGCTAGAAAAAATGGTTTGCAAGGAAAATCGCTATTAATCTTAACCTGTCTTTATTATACAAAGGATGGAATAACTCAAAATACTATTTGTGAAAAAACGTATTCTACGAAACAAGTAGTTAGTGCAGCAATGAGGACTTTTAAGGAAAAAGGATATATTTATTTTGAGGAACAAGAAAAAGATAGGCGGGAGAAAATAGTAAGATTTACAGAAAAAGGTTACTTATATGCATCAAAAATTTTGGATCCTCTAAGAGAGGCTGAAGAAAAAGCAATAGGACAACTTTCAAGTGAACAACAAAAACTATTTACAGAATACTATACAATCTTTAACGATAATATGAAGAAAAATATTGAAAAGCTAGTATTGAAAGGAGAAATATAAAATGATTAAATATAATAATGTTTCATTATGCTGTTCCACAAATGGTTTGATACTTGATGGATTAAATTTTGAAATACAAGAAGGAGAATTTTTTGTTCTTGTAGGACCAAGTGGAAGTGGAAAAACAACAACATTAAAATTAATAAATAGATTAATAGAACAAACTGAGGGTGATATTTATTTTGAAGATAAGAGATTGAAAGACTATGATTTAAGGGAATTAAGACTTAAAACTGGATATGTTCTTCAACAAATTGCACTATTTCCGAATCTTACTGTCGCAGAAAATATTGCGTTAATTCCAGAAATGAAAAACTTTGATAAAAAGGAAATTAAAGAAAAAACAGAGGATTTACTTCAAAAAGTAGGATTGAATCCGAAGCATTATATGAATCGTCTTCCTAAAGAACTTTCTGGAGGAGAAAAACAGAGAGTTGGAATATTGCGAGCGATAATTGCTAATCCTAAAATTTTATTGATGGATGAACCATTTTCTGCACTAGATCCGCTTAGTAAAGTTCAATTACAGGATTTAATTAAAACTTTGCACAATGAATATAAAATGACAACAGTTTTTGTAACTCACGATATGGATGAAGCGATGAAACTTGCTGATAGAATTTGTGTTTTAAAAGAAGGTAAAGTAGTTCAAATTGCTACACCAGAAGTATTAAAAGAAAACCCTGCGGATGATTTTGTTCGCGAATTTTTTGCAAGGGGGAATAAATAATGAATTTAGTAAGTACATTTTTAGAAAGAAAAAGTGATTGGATAACAGGTTTATATGAACATCTTCAAATTTCATTATTATCACTTATTATTGCAATTTTTATAGCAGTTCCGTTAGGAATAATTATCTCAGGTAATAAGAAGACAAGTGAATGGTTTTTACAAATTACGGGTATATTCCAAACTATTCCTTCTCTTGCATTACTAGGTTTATTTATTCCGTTTACGGGGATAGGGACATTACCAGCAGTTGTAGCATTAGTTATATATGCAATATTCCCAATACTACAAAGTACGATTACTGGATTATCGGAGATTGATCCATCATTAGAAGAAGCAGCAACAGCTTTTGGTATGACAAAACTTGAGAAATTGAAAAAATTTAAACTTGCACTCGCTATGCCAATACTTATGAGTGGTGTGAGAACGGCGAGTATTATGATAATAGGTACAGCAACACTTGCCGCTTTAATAGGAGCAGGGGGATTAGGTTCATTTATTTTATTAGGAATAGATAGAAATAACTCAGCGTTAATTCTAATTGGAGCTATTTCATCTGCAATATTAGCGATTCTATTTGGGTTATTAATTAAATTTTTACAAGATAAAAAACCAAAAACTATTTTAGCTTCATTACTTGCCGCTGTAGTGGCTTTAACTATCAGCTTTTTCCCGATTGGAAAAATGTCTAATGATAAACTAATAATAGCTGGTAAAATAGGAGCAGAACCTGAGATATTAATAAATATGTATAAACTTTTAATAGAAGATGAGACAAATATTAATGTTGAGGTTAAACCTAATTTTGGTAAAACAAGCTTCTTATATGAGGCGTTAAAAGGTAAAAGTATTGATATTTATCCAGAATTTACAGGTACAGTTACTACAACATTATTAAAAACACCTCAGACTGTTGCTTCTAATGATCCTGATGAGGTTTATGAAGTTGCTAAAAATAAAATTTTCGAACAAGATAATCTTGTGTACCTAAAACCTACAAAATTCCAGGATACTTATGCTTTAGCCGTAACAGAAGATTTTGCAAATAAAAATAAATTAAATAATATTTCAGATATAAAATTAGTAGAAAATTCTTCAAAAGTTGGATTCTCATTAGAATTCAATGATAGAGAAGATGGTGGTATAGGACTTAAAAATCTTTATCACTTGAATCTTAATGTTAAAACTATGGAAATAGCATTAAAATATCAAGCTATTTCAAATGGTGATGTAAATATTATCGATGTATTTTCAACGGATAGTAAAATAATAACTAATAAGCTTAAATTATTAAATGATGATAGACATTTATTCCCACCATATCAAGGGGCACCGTTATTAAGAGAAGAGACATTGAAAAAACATCCTGAACTTGAAAAAATCTTAAATAAACTTGCTGGAAAAATAACAGAAAAAGAGATGACTGAAATGAACTACAAAGTAGATATTGAAGGTAAACCTGCTTATGATGTAGCAAAAGAATATCTACAAAAAGAAGGATTAATTAAAAAATAATGTAGTATTATATTTGAAAATAAAAAGAAGAATTCTTAAAAATAATAGAATTTCTAGTGGGGATTTAGGGGGAATTATACTATATTAAATAGTGTGATTCCCCTATTTTCCTGTGTAAATATAAAAACTGGTAAAGCTTGCATAAAATTTTAATAAATAAGAAATGATTATCAAAACAATAGTCTTTTTTGATGATAGATTTCTTAATATTTTCTTAAAGTACTGGATGTAAAGCGTATTCGTAAATAGTTGATAATCATAGGCTAATTTGATATAATCAAATTGGAGAGAGAAGTTGGAAAACATTAGTTTTCGATAAGGATGGTGGCTACTTCAATATGAAAGGGGATGGTGCTTATGCTCATAAGTGTCAAAATCTGGAAGAAAGGAGTAGCAAGTTGTCAGCTTACGAAATTGTACAGACGGTTATTGGAATAAATCTATTGATTGTTTCAGTAGCTAGTGCATGTATTGTAGCGTTAAAAAAAGACAATAAAAAATAACCATCTTTTTAAACGGTACTGAACCCAAAAAATTGGACAAAATATT
>NZ_KQ959934.1 GCF_001553035.1 Gemella haemolysans | reverse complement strand
TTTCCATGCCCCGGATTTAGTATACAACCTTTTATTTTTTAAGACTAAAAATTATTATAAATTAATTGGAAAATATCAGAAAGTTACTATAATGGTAATATGTTGAAAACGAATACGATTTTATTGAAAAATTTTCTGTAATAAATTATAATAAAATGAAAAGGTATAAGATATCATTTATTACAGTGTCTATTTAAAAGAAGATAAACTTCTTTAATATACTCTCGTAATGAAGTATTGATCAAAAGTTGATATTTTATCAAAATAAAAGGAGATTTATAAGATGAAAATTACAGAAGTAAATACACCAAAAGCACCAAAAGCTGTAGGACCATACGTACAAGCAAATAAAGTAGGCAATCTAATTTTTTGCTCGGGTCAATTAGGAATTAACCCAGAAACTGGAAAAATAGTTGAAGGTGGAGTTATCGAAGAAGCAAAACAAGTGTTTAAAAATATTGAAGCAGTTTTAGAAGAAGCAGGGAGCTCTATGAATCATGTTGTAAAATCATTAGTATTATTAAAAGATATTGCTGATTTTGCTGAAGTGAATAAAGTTTATGCGGAGCAATTCAATGATGTGCTTCCGGCTAGATCGGCTTTCCAAGTAGCAGCATTGCCATTAGGTGGTAATATTGAGATTGAAGTTATAGCTGTAGAAAAATAAGATAATAGAAAAAATCAAGGATAGTCATTGTTATCCTTGATTTTTTGCGTTATAGCTAGCAATTGCAGCGTTTATTTCTTCATTTGTAAAATTAGAGATATCACCTTTTAATTCATTCTCAATGATATTTCTACTAGTGCTACCTTCCTGAGTGTAACGTATAGTATTATATGTCTCAGGTACTTGTTGACCAACAATTTGTGGATGGTTTTGAGTATTAGGTATAGATGAAGCTTTTTTAGTATCCGTAGAATTATTCTTAGTACTATTAGAATTTTTATTAGTAGATGTAGTTTCTTTTTTAGAGACTACTCTATTTTCTATTTCTTTTTTAGTTTCTTCTTTTTTCGTAACATTAGTTTTGTGATCTTGTTCCAATTCTGAGGTTTCAGAATTTAATAATTTTTCTTTTAAGGCTTCGTATTTAAATTCATACTTAGCTATAATAGCTTTAACTTGATCAGTATAGTTAGGTGAAGTTGTATCTAATTCTAAAATCTCAGTAAGAGCATTATCATAATTATCTAATTGTGTATCTAAATATGAAATTGCTTTTGAAAAAGTATGATTTGTGTCTAATTTTTTTGCTTGTTTTAAACGTTCATAAGCAGTTTCTGTGTCTGCATTATTAAGTGCATTATCGATTTTTACTAGTTCACTAGCAATATTAACTTCATTATCAATATTTCTTAATGTTTCTTTAGCTTTTTCTGTAGTTAAAGTTTCAAGGCCGTTTAAGCCAGTTTTAAAATCATATGAATCATTAATTAATGATATATATTTTGAATGTTCTTCTTTGAAATTCTTATTTCCTGCATTAAGGTAGTAATATGTCCCACCTACTAAGAAAAATATTGCTAATATAGGCATTAAAACAGAGATTATTTTTTTCATAAAGGGTTGCACTCCTTTCTTTAATGTCTTCAACTATAATTTATTGTATAATGTTAAGGAAAAAAAATCAAGTGAAGGAAATAATAAGTAATTAATTTAAATATGCATTTTATCTGTTTGGTTGCTTAGGAACTGTCTAGTATAGTGAAATAAATAGTAGCTATTAATATTGAATTTTGTAGAAAAATAATCTTATATACAGGCTAGAATATTTGGAATAGATTTTAAAAATAATATGATGAAATATATAATAATTTCTTGACAATAGTAATAGTTTGGTATAATATATTTAAAAGAAACGTGACAAAAAAAGTAAAAAGAATTTTATTTTATGTTTTAATTAAAGAGAATTTAATCCCTTGGCTGAAAGATTAAATATTAATGATTAAAATAAGTAACACTTTTTGTAAAACTTAATAATTTAAAAATAAGGTATCGATATTTCGATAT
Organism: Gemella haemolysans; assembly: GCF_001553035.1. Taxonomy (GTDB): domain Bacteria; phylum Bacillota; class Bacilli; order Staphylococcales; family Gemellaceae; genus Gemella; species Gemella haemolysans_B. The sequence goes on along the minus strand of NZ_KQ959934.1, from coordinate 3,314 downwards.
GAATTAGGGTGGCACCACGAATTTAGTTATCGTCCCATATAGTATAAGCTATATGGGGCGATTTTAATTTATATTGAAGTATGATTTGTAGATAAATTATTGAAAGGAGAATGAAATGGTAATTAGTATGCCGAGAGGGACTCAAGATATACTACCTGAAGAAAGTATTAAATGGCAGTATATTGAAGGGAAACTAAGAGAAATTAGCAAGAACTTTTGCTATGAAGAAATTAGAACACCGATGTTTGAATCAACAGAATTATTCAGTAGAGGTGTTGGAGATACTACTGATATAGTTCAAAAAGAGATGTATACTTTCCAAGATAAAGGAAATAGATCTTTAACACTAAGACCTGAGGGAACTGCTGGAACAGTTCGTTCATATATAGAAAACAAATTATTCGCAAAAACAATTCAACCACAAAAACTATACTATGTTGGTCCGATGTTTAGATATGAAAGAAAACAAAAAGGACGTTATCGTCAATTCGTTCAATATGGAGTTGAGGTTATTGGAGAAGAAAGTCCAAAGATTGATGCAGAAGTAATAAGCTTAGCGTACAATATTTACAGAATGTTTGGTATAGAAAATATCAAGGTAAGTATTAACTCTTTAGGAAATCCTGAAGAGAGACAAGCTTATAATGAAGCATTAGTAAAACATTTTGAGCCTAGAATAAATGAGTTTTGTGAAGATTGTAATAATCGACTTTACAAAAATCCTATGAGAATTTTAGATTGTAAAGTTGATGCAGGACATGAACTTATTAAATCAGCACCAAAACTATTAGATTACTTAGGTGAGGAATCAAAACAATATTTTGCCGAAGTGCTAAAACACTTAGATGCGCTTGGTGTAAAGTATGAAATCGATCATAATTTAGTTCGCGGATTAGATTACTATACTCACACTGCATTTGAAATTATGATAGATAATCCTGAAGTGGAATTAAAAACACTTTGTGGAGGTGGTCGTTATAATGGTTTAATTAAATTGTTAGATGGACCAGAAGATAAAAAAGGTATTGGTTTTGCTTTAAGTATCGAAAGATTATTATTAGCACTAGAAAGTGAAAATATTGAATTACCTATAGATGATACAATCGATGTGTTTGTAGTTGCTATGGGTGAAGAAGCTTCAAATGCTGGAGTAAAACTTACTAATGATTTAAGGTTAGCTGGATATAGCGTACAAAATGATTATTTTGATAAAAAAATGAAAGCTCAAATGAAGATTGCAGATAGATATAATGCAAAATATTCTATAATAATTGGACAAAGTGAACTGGAAAATGGAACACTTGTCATAAAAGACATGAAATCATTTGAACAAGAAACAATTAACTTAGATAACATAGTTGATTATTTACAAGAGAAATTGAGAGGAGAAAAATAATGAGCGCATACGGAAGAACGGAATACGCTGGTCGTATAGATGAAAAATATGTTGGAAAAAAAATAACATTAAAAGGTTGGGTTAGTAAACGTCGTGACCTTGGTAACTTAATCTTTATAGACGTAAGAGATAGAATGGGTGTAGTTCAATGTGTATTCTCAGGAGAAAAAAATACAGAATTACATGAACTAGCAGGAACTTTAAGAAACGAATTCGTAGTTTCTATTGAAGGAGAAGTAGTATTAAGAAATGAATCTACTGTAAACGAGAAAATTGCATCAGGAAAAGTAGAAGTTATCGCTGATAAATTAGAAATTTTATCAAAAGCAAAAACATTACCATTCGTATTAGACGATGCAAGTTTATCAAGTGAAGAGCTACGTCTAAAATATCGTTACCTTGACTTAAGAAGAACAGAACTTGCAGAAGTATTACACTTACGTTCAAAAATTACTAAAGCAACTAGAGATTATTTAGACAACAATATGTTTGTTGATGTTGAAACACCAATTTTAACTAAGTCTACTCCAGAAGGAGCACGTGACTACTTAGTACCAAGTAGGGTTCACCCGGGTGAATTCTATGCATTACCGCAATCACCACAACTATTTAAACAATTATTAATGGTTGCTGGATTTGACAGATACTATCAAGTAGCTCGTTGTTTCCGTGACGAAGATTTACGTGCAGACAGACAGCCAGACTTCACACAAATCGATATGGAAATGAGCTTTATGTCACAAGAAGAAATTCTTACTATGATAGAAGGTTTAATTGCACACGTAATGAAAGAAGTAAAAGGTATCGATGTAGTTTTACCATTCCCAAGACTTGATTACGAAGAAGCAATGGAAAGATTTGGTAGTGATAAACCAGATACTCGCTTCGGAATGGAATTAAAAGATGTTAGTGATCTTGTTAAGAACTTAGACTTCAAAGTGTTCTCAAATGCAGTAGAACAAGGTGGAGCAGTAAAATGTATCGTAGCTAAAGGATGTGCAGAGCAATATTCTCGTAAAGATATCGACGCTTTAGGTAAATATGTTGCAAACTATGGAGCTAAAGGATTAGCATGGGTAAAAGTAACAGAAGAAGGATTAAATGGAGCAATTGCTAAATTCTTTACTGATGAAGTAGCTCAAGAATTAGTAGCTCGTGTAGATGCAGAAGTTGGAGATATAATATTATTTGCTGCAGACAGTAAGAAAGTATGTTACGCATCATTAGGTGCATTACGTCAAAAACTAGCTGCTGATTTAGACTTAATTGATAAAGATAAATACAACTATCTATGGGTAGTAAACTGGCCATTATTAGAATATGATGAAGAGAAAGGTCGTTATAGTGCAGCCCACCACCCATTCACAATGCCAAAAGTAGAAGATGTTGAACTATTAGAGACAGCACCAGAAAAAGCATATGCACAAGCTTATGATATAGTACTTAATGGATATGAGTTAGGTGGAGGAAGTATCCGTATTTACGATAAAGAAGTTCAATCTTCTATGTTTAAAGCGTTAGGATTCACACAAGAACAAGCACAAGAACAATTTGGATTCCTATTAGATGCATTTGAATATGGTGTACCACCTCACGGAGGTTGTGCTCTGGGATTAGATAGATTCGTTATGTTATTAGCCGGACGTGATAACTTACGTGATACAATCGCGTTCCCTAAAACTGCGAATGCAGCTGATCCGATGACTCAAGCTCCATCATCAGTAGATCTAGAACAACTATTAGAATTAAATATTTCATTACTAAGAAAATAAATCAAATAGTAATATAATGCATATCTGAGGAAGAGTTAATCTTTTCCTCAGATTTTTTTAAAAAATGTATTGACATAAATTAAAACAGATGATAAAATAGTAAAAGTCTTCTCAAGAAGAAGACGAACAATCAAACATTTCAAAAT
>NZ_KQ959933.1 GCF_001553035.1 Gemella haemolysans | reverse complement strand
TTTCTAAATCAACCGAATTTGACAAAGAACCTAAAAAACAAGGTTGAAAATTTCAACCTTGTTTTTCTTATATTTTTAAGCGATTTTATACGCTCCCTTTTTGTTCCCATTACAAAATATACTTTTTAAAATATTGATTATACCAACGTCTATAAGACCTATTCCATGAATCCTTTTAGTTTATTCAACTTCGATGGGTGCTTTAATTTTCTGATAGCTTTCGCTTCGATTTGACGAATACGTTCACGAGTTACCCCAAACGCACTACCCACTTCTTCTAGGGTATGAGTCTTACCATCTTTTAGACCAAAACGCAATTTCAGAACATTTTCTTCACGATCAGTAAGTGTTTCTAGTATCTCTTCTAGTTGTTCTTTTAGAAGTTCGTTTGCAGCGTGCTCTACTGGAGATTGAGCTTCTTTATCTTCGATAAAGTCTCCTAAATGTGAATCATCCTCTTCACCAATTGGTGTTTCTAATGAAACTGGCTCTTGAGCTATTTTTAGGATCTCACGAACTTTTTCTGGAGTCATATTCATTTTCTTAGCGATTTCTTCAGGTTTTGGTTCACGCCCCAAATCTTGAAGTAATTGTCTTTGAATACGAATTAGACGGTTAATAGTTTCAACCATATGAACTGGGATACGGATAGTTCTAGCTTGGTCTGCGATAGCTCGAGTGATTGCTTGACGAATCCACCAAGTAGCATATGTTGAGAATTTGAATCCTTTTGAGTAATCGAATTTTTCTACGGCTTTGATTAATCCCATATTACCTTCTTGGATTAAGTCTAAGAATAACATTCCACGCCCTACATAACGTTTTGCAATACTTACTACAAGACGTAAGTTAGCTTCAGCTAAATCTTTTTTAGCTTGTTCTTTTTCTTCCTCTGTTCCTGTTTCAATAAGTTTAGAAAGTTCTAGTTCTTTCTCTTTTGATAATAGCGGCACCTTCCCGATTTCTTTTAAGTACATTCTTACAGGGTCATTAGTTCTGATTCCTGCTGGAACTGATAAATCTTCAAGATCAAGTTCTTCTTCCTCTTCTTCTTCATGATTAGCATTAATCAGGATAATATCCTCATTATTTAACTCTTCATAGAAATCATCCATTGCATCTGAAGAAATATCTAATTTTGATAATGATTCAACTATTTCTTCTTGAGTTAACTCCCCTTGTTTTTTCCCTTTTTCTAACAATTCGTTTTTAATCGTTTCAAAATCTTTTGCTTTCTTAACCATGTTCTTCTCCTTCTACTTCTTATAATTTTTAACTTGTAACAACAGTTCTTTTTGAGCTTCAATATCCATTTCTTGAATAGCGATTCTTAGTCTATCTTTAATTTCTTTTAATGTCACTTGTTTATTTGAGAAATATCGTATATAATCGCCAACAACATCTGACATTGGATTTTCCTCAATTAGAAAATCTGTTTCATCTATATATGTTGCAACCCTTACTACTTCTTCATCCTCAATACTGTGTATAAATTTATGAATATGGAATTCCAAATTATTATTATAATAAATTACCAAATAATCCATCAGATTCACAAAAACTTCTTGAGGAAATTGACACTTCTCTAAATCATTATATTTTTCAACAAATAACGCCCTATCGACAAAAAAGTATTTAAATAATCTACACATCTTTTTATCATAATTAGTCGTTCTAAACAACAACTCTGGATTGGCTGGAGCTATCCATTCTTCTGCCGCTCTTTTTCTTTTCACATTCACTTTACCTAATTCTTTAAGAAGAACTTGTCGCTCGATTCCGAACTCCTCTGCCAAATTAGTAAGTAACATGTATTTTAGTGATTCATCTTCTACATAAGCAATATTAACAAGTAGTTCATTTTTATATTTAATACGTTGTTCAATATTAGTTTTTGAATCATTTTTACAATATTCAATTTTATAATTAATAAAGTGCTCTTTATTATTTCTTAAATAATTTTCAACATCAAAATCAGGATTTCTAGAATTTTTTTCAGTTAAAAATTCATCCAAATCTTTAGCACCAGAAAATTTTAACTTATAAATATTATCCGTTGTCTCAATAATTCTATTTCCAATTTCTATTTGTGCTTTTGAACCCGCTTCATCATTATCTAAACTCAATGTAATTTTCTTTACAAGTGATAAAATTTCTTTTAATTTATTATTATCTATGTTTGTTCCCATTAATGCTACGGCATTTTTCACGCCATTTTGATGGGCTTTAATAACATCCATATACCCTTCGCATAATATCACTTCATTTTCTTTGGCTATAAATGAGCGTGCGTCTGAAAAATTATATAAAACTTTTCTTTTTTCAAAAATTTTCGTTTCATGCGTATTGTAGTATTTCGGAACACTCCTATCCGTAGACATAGTTCTACCAGAAAACGCTACAACTTGATTCTGATTATTTTTAATAGGAAACATTATTCTATCTTTAAAGACATCATAGTAATTTTCATTATCATTTTTTCCTAATAGTCCCGCTTCAACCATTAAATCTAAATTGATTTTGTTCGAATTAAAAAAGTTTAAAGCAATATTGTTTTCACGGGGCGCATATCCAATATTGAAATGCTTAATAACATCTACACTCAGTCCCCTATCTAATAAATAATTAAGCGCATCTTCTGCTTCTTTTGTATTAAGGAGGATATAATTAAAATAATCTGCTAAAAGCCTGTGTCCATAGTACATTATATCAAGTTCATTATTTAAATCGTAACTCTCTTCTTTATTATTATTTGACTCTATATCCAGTCCTAACCTTGTCCCTAGCTTTACGATTGCTTGATTATATGTAATGTTTTCTATTAGCGATACAAATTGAAATATATTTCCACCTTTACCGCATCCAAAACAATGGGCTATTTTTTTTTCAGGTGAGACCGTAAAAGATGGTGTTTTCTCATTATGAAATGGACATAAACCTAAGTAATTTTGTCCACGTTTTTCTAATTTTACGTATTCACTAACGAGACTAACTATATCAATATTATCAAAAATATAGTCGATATCCTGTTTAGATATTTTTGCCACCTTGTGCTCCTCCTTTTTTTGCTGACCATTAAAAAATAATGAAAAGATTATTTCCCAACACTAATTATAACATAAACTAAATTATTTTAATATAGTATAATTAAAAATTTGTAGAACTACACCAAATATACATAGTACTATTCTGTAATATTTTAATATTTTCACCTCTTATCAATTCTATAAATTCCAACTTAATAGTGGGACTGATTCGACAAAATCGATTTACGAAATCACGATTTTTGAGTCACGCCCAACCAGTCTCATCTCCCTAATCGAACTACAAATAAAATAATTGTATCTAAACAATAAATTTATATAATTATTATAGTGTTGCTTAAAAATCTCAAAATTCACAAAAAATTATGTGAAAACTCATTGACAAAGTATCGTATCATATCTAAATTCACTATATAAAAATCTTTTAGATATCGAGTAAACTTCGTTGAAAACTCCAATAAAATCGATTTCTCCGAAATTACGATTTTTAAATCACTCTCTATTATTTTATTCCTTACTATTACTACCTTACTATAAAATTATAAGCTTATAGCATTTTATTATATTTTAGGTTATAATAGGGATATCATTTCAAAAAGGAGTATTAAAGTGAAAGTAATTATAGTCGGTGGTGGTAAAGTCGGTGAACTTCTTTGCGCTGATTTTTCTAACACATTTGATGAAGTGACAATTATCGACACAAATGAGCGACGTGTTGAAAAGCTCGTTGAAACATATGATATTAAAGGATTGGTTGGTAATGGTGCGAATTCTGACATATTATTAGAAGCTGATGCAGCTAACGCCGATATGTTTATATCTGTTACTACTAGTGATGAAATAAATATGATTTCGTGCATAGCAGCTAAACAGATTGGAGCAAAATATACAATTGCGAGAATACGTAACCCAGAATATTCTAAAACAAAAGAGTTTATAAAACAATCTCTAGGAATAGACCTAATGGTCAATCCAGAATACGAAGCAGCAAAACAAATTTTCTATATGCTGAAATATCCAACAGCAATAAAAGTAGAAAGTTTTTCTAACAATAAATTCAATATCTTAGAAGTAATAATTAATGAGAACAGTATACTTAATGGAGTATCTCTAATAGAAAGTAAAAAATACATCGATTTTCCATCACTAGTTTGTTTAGTTGAGAGAAAAGGAGATGTCTTTGTACCTCGCGGTAATTATATTTTTGAAGTTGGAGATAAAGTTCATATCACTGCTTCTAACAAAAATCTTAAAAACTTCTATAAGTTATTAGGAAATAAAGAAAATCTTGAGAAAAAGGTAACATCTTCTTTAATTATAGGTGCAGGGAAAATCGCTCACTACTTAGTTGAGTTTTTACAAAAAGTATCATTCTATACTAAAGTTATTGAAATTGATAAAGAAAAAGCCATATCCCTAAGTGAAACCTTCCCAGAAATTGATGTTATCTGGGCTGACGGTAGTGATAGAGACACATTAATTGAAGAAGGTATCCAAACATTTGATAGTTGTATTTCTCTTACAGGTCTTGATGAAGAGAATATTATAATTAATCTATATGCACATAAGCTTGGTATTAAGAAAACTGTTGCTAAAGTGAATCGTGCATCTCTTAAACAAATAGCTGAAGATATTGGGCAATATTCATACATCACACCAAAAGAAATTGTTGGAAATATAATAAAAAAATATACAAAATCTCTGCAATGTAGTCGAGCTTCTGATATAGAAAGTTACTATCGTATAGCTAGCAATAAAGCTGAAGTTATAGAGTTTAAAATAACAAGTGACAATGCTAAAGTCATAGGAACTAAGCTTAAAGATCTAGCTATAAATGACAACATGCTTATCGCATTTATCATTCGTAATAATAAACAAATCTTCCCGAATGGTGAAGACGAAATTAAAGTAAATGATAATGTTGTGGTTGTAAGTTATGGAAATAAACTTGAACATATCGATGATATTCTTGCAAGGAGGTAGCCTATGAATTTTAAAATGGTTTTTAACGTCGTTGGGAAAATGCTAATGCTCTTAGCGGCACTATTAATTCTTCCTACAATCGTATCATTAATTTATGACGAACAACTTCGTATTACAATTTCTTTTTTTAGTACAGTAATTGTATGCTTTCTATTATCAGTAATAATGCATTATTTAACAAAAGATGTAACTGAACGTGATTTCTACAAGAGAGAAGGATATGTAATAGTAACTTTAACATGGGTTATCTTTTCTCTATTAGGGGCACTTCCATTCTATTTATCTGGAGAAATACCACACTATATTGATAGTTTATTTGAGACAGTTAGTGGCTTTACGACTACAGGCTCAACTATATTACAGGATATTGAATCTTTATCCAAAAGTCTATTATTCTGGCGTAGTTTTACACATTTTATAGGAGGTATGGGGGTTATTGTCTTCGCGCTTGCAATTCTTCCACGATCTCCACACACCATCCATATAGCTAAGGCAGAAGTTCCTGGTCCATATTTTGGTAAAGTGGTATCATCTATGAAACAAACAGCAATATATCTTTATGGTATTTATATTGCATTAACAATCATATTATTCTTCCTACTATTGCTAGGTGGAATCGGAGTTTTCGATAGTATTAATCTAGCATTTTCTACAGCGGGAACTGGCGGTTTTGCTGTAAGAAACACGGGTATCGCATATTATAATAGTACTTATATTACAGTTGTTATTGCTATTTTTATGCTAATATTCTCTATGAATCTTAGTTTAATATATTTTGTAGTCTTTAAAAGATACTTTAAAGTACTAAAAAGTGAAGAATTACGTTGGTTTTTCGGAATGATATCTATTCTATCTATAATAATGTTTTTAGATATTTATCGTTCATACGATACACCTAACCATAGTTTACTAGATGTATTCTTCACCGTTTCTTCAGTTGTTTCGACTACAGGATTCACCTACAACGATTTTAATATTTGGCCTGTATTTTCTAAAATGATTATACTTATTCTTATGATAGTCGGTGGTTGTACTGGTGGTACTGCAGGAGGAATTAAGATTCCACGTCTAATTTTCTTCGTTAAAAATGCTAAACAAAGTATAAGTAAAGCTCTAAATCCAAGAAAAATTGCTATGTTCAAGATAGATGGAAAAGTAGTAAAAGATACTGCACCATTATCTAATTACCTGCTATTATTTGGCTTTGTGTATGTTATTATTTTGTTCTTAATAACATTCCAAATAAATGACTTTGAAGATGCAATTTCTTTAACCGTCACATCAATTAGTAATGCTGGGCCTGCGTTTAATCACTTTGGTCCTATGAGTAACTTTTCACAGATTCCATATTTTACAAAAATAGTTCTATCTATTTCAATGTTACTAGGGCGTTTAGAATTAATGCCATTAATAGTATTCTTCTCTGCAAATACATGGAAAAAACGTAGAAAAAGATCAAGAGAAAATTAAAGAATTACTAATAACTTCATTGAATAATATACTGGTTGGAATGACTCAAAAATCATAATTTTTGAGTCATCAACATTTTTATCAATCAATACAAAAAGACGAGATCTACTTATAAATCTCGTCTTTTATCATGGAAACTATTTCTTGAATTTCCTCATTAATTCTTTCGTCTAGTTCTTCTTTAGTAATTAATTCATCATTATGCGCTTCTGTATAACCGAGTATCACTCCCAAAGAGTTCTTTACATTATGCAACATAATTTTTTTCTTCTGTTCATTTTTATCCAATTCTGAACTTCTTTTATAAATCATAAATATATTTAAAAATACAAAAAATGTCAAAGGCAGGAAAAATATTTTAATATGTATTGCGGCAATAAGAAATACTACTATTAATAGATTTACAGTTATGAAACTAATCATATTTTTCATGATATAAACTATAAACCTCTTTTTTATTTATGCCATGTTCTTTAGCAGTATTTTTAATAGCTTCTGATTTTTTTTCACCACTTTGGACTTTTTGAGAGATTATCTCTACAATATCATTAAGATTAAAGTCTGTTATTTCTTCATCCTTTGATGGAGAAATAATAACAACAAATTCCCCTTTTTCCTTAATTTCTCCACCTAACATATCTAATATCACGCTAGCTTCATATGTTTCAATTTGTTCAAACATCTTCGTAAGTTCTCTCGCTACTGCAATTTTTCTCGTTGGTGCAATTTTAGCGATCTCTTCCACTAAGTTTTTTACCCTGTGTGGACTTTCATATAAAATACCAGTTGTCTTTGAGTTTAAAATAATTTCTAACTTTTGCTTAAGTTCCTTACTTTTTCTCGGTAAAAATCCATAAAAAGTATAATTGTAAGATTCTATACCGCTAGCAACCAGTGCAGTAAGTCCCGCATTAGCACCTGGTAAAGCTACAACATCTAGTCCTGCAGTTTTTACCTTCTCTACAAGTACATACCCTGGATCTGAAATACATGGCATTCCTGCATCAGTTACCAATGCTATATCTAATCCTTCTTCTAAATATTCTATTATCTTATCACTCATTTTATCTTCATTATGCTCATGATAACTAAGTAGTTTTTTACCCTTCACTTCATAATGATTCAATAACTTCTGAGTATTTCTCGTATCTTCACAAGCTATTATATCCGCTTCTTTTAGCACTCTTAGTGCTCTTAATGTAATATCTTCCAAATTACCTATTGGTGTTCCCACTAAATATAACATAGTTATTTTTCCTTTATTTTAATATTAAATTCTTTTATTTTTTGCCTTTTTTCTGTATTCAAATTAAGTAAAATATACTCTTCTTTGCTACTACGAGTTCGTTTTTTGAATAGACTTTCTGCACTCGTAGCTTCACTTTTCGTCTCAAACTCTTCAAAATAAATAAGTTTTACAGGTACTCTCGCCCTCGTATATTTTGCACCTTTTTTGGCATTATGAGTTTTTATCCTTCTAACAATATCTGTTGTATATCCAGTATACCAAGTTTTGTCACAACACTCAACTACATATATAAAACTACTCATAAATACCATACACTTTCTTCATCTCATCTGTATAACTACCATCTTCATTGTAAATATAGAATGGTTGTTCAACTTTAATATCGCTAACCTTAGAAATACTCCCCTCAACAAGTACTATTTTACTATTCTCACTTGAAGGCTTACTATATACAAACCTTATTCTCTTAATTGCTAGTCCATTTTTCTCACATTCAGAGATAATATCACTTATTCTATAAGTTCTATGAACCAATGCAAATTTCCCGTTTTGTTTAACTAAATATCTAATCGCCTGGATTACATCACTAAGATTACATAGTAATTCATGACGTGAAATATTGTGATTAAACTTTTCTCGTTGATTCGGCATATTCTCAACGGGAAAATACGGTGGATTACAAATTACATAGTCGAATGTTGATGGTTTATAATAGTCTTTTACATTTTTTATATCACCACTTCGTCCTGCTACATTAGTAATTTCATTTAACTCTATACTTTTTTTACTCAGTTCAACTAAGTCTTCTTGAATTTCTAACATTTCTATTTTGGCATCTGACTTTTCTCTAAGAATTATTGAGATACCACCATTCCCACTGCAAAGTTCTATAATATTTTTCTTAAAACTTTTTGGAACATTAGCAAAGTATGGTAATAAAAAAGAGTCCGTTGACATACTATAATGATCAACTTTTTGTAATATCTTATAATTTTTCGAAACTGTATCAACTCTTAAATTATCTTCCATACTAACCTCTTGTTAAAAATTCTAAATTATTGTTATCTAATAAAATAGTAAAGGCGAATTTTTCCAGCACCAATGTTGCATTAACATTTCCATTTAAATCTGCTTGTGCTTGAAGTATTTTTTCCTGTACCTTACTAATATTAACAACATCACTTACGATTTCATCACTATAGCTCCTAGAAACTTCCATATTTAAATATTTGAAAAACTCTACTACTTCATCTTTAGATTTTAATTTTTCCAACAGATAAATATTAGCAAGATGAGGTTTTCTCATATATCTTTTTACATATTCTCTAACAATATTTATTAACTCTTCATTCTGTTCAATCTCAATATTTTCACTTTGTCCAATTAATTTAATCTGTTGACAACGTGAAATAATCGTCGGTAATACAGCGCTAATATTTTTACAACTAAGAATAGCTATAATGTCATCTTCTGGTTCTTCTAAAAATTTAAGTAAACTGTTTGCTGCTTGCTCTGTCATTTTTTCGATATCTTTTATCCAGTATATTTTCTTACCGTAAAATGATTTAACGCTCAAATCAGATTTTAAAGTTTGAATTTCTTCTTTTTTTATTGAAGTTTCACTTGATAATTTATAAAAATCAACATAATTCCCATGATTTATACTATTGCAGTTTTTACAATTTTCACAACTATAAAATTCTTTATCTTTATTTTCTAAACAAAAAATTGCTTTAACAAAACTCAAAATAAACTCATCACAATATAAACTATCCTCGCCTACTACTAAATAGGCATGGGATAGTTTATTTGTTTTTAATGTATTTGTTAAAGATTTTATTACAATTGTATCTTTACTAAAGTTCATTGTTTAAAAATCCTTCCAATATAGAAAGTGCTTGTTTTTGCACATTCTCATATGTATCACTCGCATCAATTACCTTAATACGTTCGGTATTTTCTTTTGAAAGATCATCATAACCGCGTTTGACATTTTTATAAAAATCTAGACTTTCTTGATCCATTCGGTTATTATCATCTCTGTTTTTTGTACGAGCTAGCCCAACTTCAACATCTACACAGAAATATAATGTCAAATCTGGTTCAAGATTATCAGTTGCATATGCATTTATATCTAAAATATCTTGTTTAGAAAGCCCTCGACCATAAGATTGGTAAGCAATCGAACTATCCACAAAACGATCACAAATTACAATATATCCATCATTTACATGTGGTAATATTTTTTTTACAATATGATCACGTCGACTAGCACAAAACAGTAAACTTTCAGTTTTAGCATCAATATCATTTGAACTATCAAAAAGTAGTTCTCTAACTTTCTCACTAAACTCTGTCCCACCAGGTTCACGTGTTGTTATTACTTTATATCCCTCTTCTTTCAAATACTCTGTAGCAAAGTTGATAAAGCTCGTTTTACCTGAACCGTCTGAACCTTCTACTGTTATGAATTTTCCTTTCATTTAAATAACCTTTCTTCTATATAATTACTTATTCATAAATTGAGAAATTCTTTCAACAGCTTCTTTTATATTTTCCATGCTTGTTGCATAACTAATTCTAAAGAAGTCATTATAAGCTTTCCCAAATGCTGTCCCAGGAATAACCCCAACACGAGCCTCTTTCGCTAATAATTTACAAAATTCCATCGCTCCAAGTTCTCTATATTCCGCTGGAATTTTTGCAAAGATATAAAATGCTCCATCAATTTCAGGGATTTCAAAACCTAATTCACGAAGTCTTGGCACCATATAATCTTTTCTTTCTCTATAAGTTTCAATCATATGATTATTATAATTATCCACATTTTCATCAGTTAAAGCTACTACAGCAGCATCTTGAATAAATGTTGGAGCTCCAGATACTGTAAACAGATGGAAAACCCCGATTTTTCTAATCATCGCTTGAGGAGCTGCGACAAATCCAATACGCCATCCAGTCATAGCATGAGATTTTGATAATCCACTGATTAGAACTGTTTGTTCTGGAATAAACTCAGCTAGTGATGTGTGTTTATAGTTATATGTAATATCTCCATAAATTTCATCACTAAGTACAAAAATATCATATTTTCCTAATACATCAGCAATCTCTTTAACTTCTTCTCTAGTATAAGAAACACCACTTGGGTTGTTTGGATAGTTGATTAAAATTGCTTTTGCATCTTTATTCCCTTCTAGAGCTTTTTCTAAATCACTTGGATGAACTTTAAAGCCATTATCAGCTGTGTCAATGAATTTAATATTACATTTATTTAAAATACCTACTCCCTCATAAGCTGAGAAGTACGGTGTTACTACTAAAATAGTATCCCCTTGGTTTGTAATAGCTGAAATAGTATGTTCTATCGCCGCAGAAGCACCAATAGTTACGATAACTTCATCTGAACTATATTTTAAATTATATCTTTTCTCTAAGTTTTTAGCCCACGCTGCTCTTAATGGCTCAATACCATTGTTCACTGAATAGTGTGTTCTATTATTATCTAAAGCAACTTTCGCAGCTTCTTTAACCTCTTCAGCAGTATCAAAGTCAGGCTCTCCTAATGTTAACTTGATAATTCCTTCAATCGTTGAAGCAAATGCATCAAATTCTCTAATTGGAGATCCTGTAAGATTTGCTAAAGACGTGTTAAATTTGTTTTCTAATGATTTTTTAATATCCATATATATATCTACCTTCCTTTAAAATTAGGTACATTGTTAATATAACATTTCTAATATTGTAACATATTTTCAACAAAAATTAAATTAGTATCTTAAAATATCAAAGTGAAAAATTAACAATGAATACATAATATTTTATAGTATTTTCATTAAATTTTCAAGATGAAATATCGGATATTTTTTATAAAAATTCAGAAAATTTAAAGAAAAGTATTGAAAAATGATTTGATTAGTATTATAATATTTCTAACACATTTAAAAATTAATTGTTTTAAAAGATAAGGAGAAATATAATTATGACAAAACTAACAGTAAATGATATCAGAGTAGAACTTACAACTACTCCAAAAGAAAAAACACCCGACGATAAACTAGGATTTGGTACAGTCTTTACAGACCATATGTTCGTTATGGATTGGTCTTCTGATAAAGGGTGGTATGATCCACGTATCGTACCTTACGGACCTATTCCAGTTTCACCTGCTCTAAACGTATTACACTATGGACAAAGTGTTTTCGAAGGTATGAAAGCATATAATGCTAATGGAGAAGCAGTTTTATTCCGTCCAGAACAAAACTTCAAACGTCTAAATAAATCTTCAGATCGTATTGCCTTACCAGAGCTAGATGAAGAATTTGCATTAGCTGCTCTTAAAAAATTAATCTCTATCGATAAAGAATGGATTCCTAAATCAGAAGGTACTTCTTTATACGTTAGACCATTCCTATACGGTGCTGAAGAAGCTCTAGGAGTACATCCGAATAACGAAGTTAAATTCGTAATTATCTTATCACCATCAGGAAGCTACTTCAAAGCAGGATTACAACCAAACAAAATCTTCGTAGAACACGAATATGTACGTGCTGTTCGTGGTGGATTCGGATTCGCTAAAACTGCAGGTAACTACGCTGGATCACTAAAAGGTCAAAAGAAAGCACAAGAACTTGGTTACTCTCAATCACTATGGCTAGATGGAGTTGAACAAAAATACATCGAAGAAGGTGGAGCTATGAATATCTTCTTCAAAATTGATGGAACATTCGTTACTCCAGAATTAAATGGTTCTATCCTTCCAGGTATCACTCGTGCTTCAGTATTAGAATTACTTAAATCACTAGGTGAAAAAGTGGAAGAAAGAAAGCTATCTCTTGAAGAAGTTTATGAAGCTTACGATAATGGAAAACTTGAAGAAGTATTCCTATGCGGTACTGCAGCCGTAATCGCTCCAGTTGGAGAATTATTCGATGGTACTAAAAAATTAGAACTTATCACTGATAACAAACCTGGAGAATGGACTCAAAAAATCTACAACCTACTAACTGGTATCCAATTAGGCAAAGTTGAAGATAAATTTGGTTGGGTTGTAAAAGTAGAAGATTAATATTAATAAAAGATTCCAAGTTTAATAATTTGGAATCTTTTTTATATGGCTCATCAAAAAATCGGACTGATAGAAAA
>NZ_KQ959932.1 GCF_001553035.1 Gemella haemolysans | reverse complement strand
TTTTTCCATGCCCCGAACTTGACAAAGAGCCTATATATATAAGGTGTTAGCATGCTTTGCTAACATCTTTTTTCTTTAGGGAAATACCTGTACACTTTTGTTTAATTTTTACTGGAGTAATTTAATTGTTTAATGTATAATGATTAATGAATACTTTATAAAAGTAAATAGGGAATAAACCAAGAGTTTTAAATTTAAAAAGAGATTATCTGAGGATTTATAGACTTAGAGGTTTACTGATGACTAAATTTGCTTTATAAGAATTTGATGGTTATTTAGTAAGTTTACGGTCGATGCGACTTGATAAAATCAATTTCTTCGAAATTGTGATTTCGAGCCACTTTAAAAATAATATTTTTAAAATATTATTGAAGAAATATATTAAGGAGGGAATAAAGTAATGAAGAAATTAGGTATTCTTCTTGGAATACTTTGTATGTTGGTATGCACATTTTTATTATTTTTTGGAGATACAGCATACAATAAATGGCAAGAATATAATTTTCAATCAGATGTGAAAAAAATTGTTGAAGATGGGGACAAATCAGAATTAGCTAAAAACAGTACTGTTAAGTCTGGTTGGATAGGTGATAAATATGTGAAAGTATATTATCCAAATTCAAACATCGAGCAAACTAATGAGATTAAAGAACGCTTAGATGATGAGACCAAAGGGCTAATAGAGGGAAATTTAAACTTTGATAAAGATATTAAAGAGATAGCATTTTACGGAGTTGTAGAAAAAGAATCAAATTTTGCAGCGGTAAAAGAAGTAAGTGCAAAGAAAGTATCACATAAAGTAGAATCAAGGAAAGTTGAATCTGCTAGTGAATCAATGGTTTCAAGTATTTATTTAGATAAAGATAATAAAGAATTTACATTATCTAGCTTATTTAGTTCACCAGATGAGGCTAAACAGAAATTTTTATCAAAAATAAAACAACAATTAGCTGTAAAAGGATTATCAGAAGAAGATATTAATGCTATCATTATTAAACTTCGTAATCAAGATATGGCTACATGGAAATTTATATATGACGAAGCTAAATTTAAAATAGCGGTTGATGAAAATAAATCAGGGCTTAAGTCAGTAGATATCCCAGTAAATGATTTATATAAATATATTGATGGAACATATCTAAAAGCTGAAGATTTAGCAAAATATAATGAATATATTAAGAAAAGAAGTAGGAAGGCAGTTGCTTTAACATTTGATGACGGTCCGAATCCAAATACTACACCAGTAGCTCTAGAATTGCTGAAAAAATATAATGCAAAAGCTACATTCTTTATGGTTGGACGTTCAGTTGCTGGAAATGAAGACATTATTAAGCAGGTTGTAGCAGAAGGTCATCAAATTGGTAACCACTCTTGGAGTCATCCATTACTAACGAAAATTAGTTTAGAAGAAGCTAAGAGCCAGATAAATGATACTACTGAAGCTTTGAAAAAGGCGAGTGGTCAAGATGTTCACATTATGAGACCACCATATGGAGGAATAAATTCTACTATTCAAGCGGCAGTAGATCAGTCATTTATATTATGGAATATTGATACTCTAGATTGGAAGAATAGAAATACTGCTTCTATTATGAGAGAGGTTAGAAAAACTCAACCAGGATCAATAATTTTAATGCATGATATTCACCAAACATCAATTGATGCTTTACCTACAGTACTTCAATATTTAACAGAACAAGGATTTGAATTGGTAACAGTTGAAGAACTTATGGGAGATCAGTTAGAACTGCATCAAAAATATACAAATAGAGAATAGAGTAATAAGAAAGTTCAGTGAATAAGTTCATTGAGCTTTCTTATTCTTAATGAAAGTACTTTAGGACTAGATTATTTATTTTTTGGCTGTTATAATGTAGAATAGAATTAAGAGAAGAAATTTAGTAAATTTTGCGAGGTTTATTTATGAGAGTTGAATTAATTTCTGTGGGAACAGAGTTATTATTAGGAGATATTGTAAATACTAATACAGCGTATTTATCAAAAGAATTAGCAGCACTTGGATTAGGAGTTTTTAGACAAACAACGGTTGGAGATAATAGAGAAAGGTTGCTAAAAACTTTGGAGAGTGCCTTTCTTGAAAACGATACTGTTATAATAACTGGAGGCTTAGGGCCAACGGATGATGATATCACTAAAGAATGTGCAGCCGAATATTTTGGTCGTGATTTCTATTTCCATGAATATTCATGGGTAAAAATACTCGAGAGATTAACGAGATCAGGTAGAAATGTAATAACAGATAATAATAAAAAACAAGCTATGATTCCTGAAGGTGCTATAGTATTAGAGAATTTTTGTGGTACAGCACCAGGTATAATTATTGAAGAAAATAATAAACGTATTATATTAATGCCAGGACCACCAAGAGAAATGCGTGATATGTTTGAAAAAGGTGTCAAACCCTATTTAGAGAAATATAGTAAGAAAAAATTTATTTCTAAATATGTTAGGTTTTATGGTATTGGAGAATCATTGTTAGAGACGAAAATTAAAGACATAATGGATAGACAAACTAATCCAACATTAGCATTATACGCAAAAACAGGAGAAGTTCTACTAAGAATTACAGCAAGTTCAGAAAATAAAATTGAATGTGAAGAAATGATAAATCGTCAACTAGAAGAAATAGAAAGAAGAGAAGGGGTTGGTGAGTATATTTATTTGGTTGGAGATGAAAATATCTCAAGTTCACAAACGGAATTGAATACTGTAGTAGCTAATCTTCTTATTGAAAATAATTATACTATTTCCATTGCTGAGTCTCTAACTGGAGGTGAAATAGTCTCTATGTTAGTAGAAAAAAGTGGAATTTCAGATTCTTTACTAGAAGGTATAGTTTGTTATTCTAATAGGTCTAAAATTACTACACTAGGAGTAAAAGAAGAAACTTCTCTAGAGTTTGGAGCTGTAAGTGAAGAGGTTGCTTGTGAGATGGCTCTAGGAGTAGCGAAACGATTAAATAGTGATTTTGCTGTTGCAACAACTGGTATAGCAGGACCAAATAGTGATGAAAGTGGAAAACCTGTTGGATTAGTTTATATAGCTGTATATGCTCAGGGAGAAGTTACTGTAAAAGAATGTTTATTCGTTGGTGATAGAGACTTAATCCGCTTTAGAGCAAGTGTAGAAGCACTTGATGAGGTTAGAAAAAATATTTTGAGAAAACTATAGTTTTTGCTTGAAAAAAGTTAAACTATTATGTATAATTATGATAATAAAAAAAGATATTTAAGGAGATTAATTATGTATACAATGAATTTATCTAGTTTGGAGTCGCCGGATCCCAGGTACGGGCAAGATGATGAATATTCCCAGGACTTCAATACTGAAATAGACTATGAAGATGAGATTTTATCAGATTATGCTGATGAAAGCTATAACGAAGTAGAGTTTTCTGTTCCAGATGAGGAATTCTTAGATTACTCTAATGAAATGTTCCTATATAAGGAGTATTCGTACGATTTTGCGGATGATAACGAATATGATGAAGTTAGTATATCTAATGATCAAATAATGTTAGAAAATACAAGCGAAGCTTAAAATATAAAATAACATTAATAAAAACAGACCTATAAGTGATACGCTTATAGGTCAATTTTGTGATATTTAAATAAAAATTCTTATATGAGAAATTAAACAATAATATCTTGCGGAAATATTATATTATTTAATTTTATTTTAATGACATTACGTATAATTGTTTTTATTGAATATGATATAATAGAAATTAGAAAGAAAGGAGGAGAAATGTTGAAATATTGTAAATTTATAAGTTCTGGATTGTTATGTTTTAGCTTAATTACAGTTGCAAGTTCAGAGATAAAAGCAGATTATTTTACAGATTATAATACAACTGTAATGGATACAGTACTAAGGGATAATATATTTAATTTTGATTTATTCTCTAGAAGTAGAAGTTACTCTCTTCCTGTTATAAAAAACAATCTAATTCAGAGTAATATGGAAGAATTGGAGTATAGTGCAGAATTATTAAGTTATAAAAAGAATTCATATAATTATCTAATTTTCTATTCACTTGATAATAATAATATTCCAAATGAAATCTTTAGAATACAATTAAAAAATAGTGGTGCTGGTAAAATAGTTGATAAAAGTTTACTAAAACTTTTTGTACCGAATAGTAGAATAATAATGAATGTTATGAGTTATGAAATTGATAATAAAGGAAATATAGAGAATCTTGAATATTCTAAATCAAGTCAAATATATTTTACTAAAAAGAATATCAATCTAGTTGTAACAGAAGGAAAAAAAGAGGTAGTAAATAGAACGATTGAATTAAGAAATTCCCCTAAGGATGATAAGTTCTCAGTTTTACCATATGAAATAGAGCAGTATTATCGTCCTGATAAGTACTACAGTTATACTAAAGCAAAGATAGTAGTAGATGGTAAGGAAACAAGCTTGGAAAATTTAGAAGTACCATATTTAGCGAAAAAAATAGAAGTACAATTATCGCAGGATAAAGATTACTGGAATAATGTAAAAATAGAATATCCTTCGGAATTTAAGAAGAATAATAAAGAGTTTTTAATCAAACAGGGAGTATCGTTTGGTAACTTCATTAAAGAAAATGAAATTAAAGATATAACTAGTAATGATTCAAGTTATGATTTTTCTGGTTATTATTTAGATGACAAGGAAGTTTCAAATTCTCAAGTATTAGGAAATAATATAAAAATTGAAGCAAAATATAATACAAAAATATTATTGGATAACGGTATTACTAAGAAAGAAGTGACGTTGCTAACCGGTCAGAAACTAAGTGAAATAGATACTAAGTTCTTTGATAGAGAAAAATATCATGTTGATAGCTATACTATTTTAAATGCAAAAGATAATTCTAAAATTAATGAAATTAAGGATTTATCTGAAGTTAGTATCGATAATAGTATTATAGTAAAAGCAAATTATAAAGAAAATACTAATACTATTAAAATTCGTCAAGATGATTACAATAAACGTTTTGGTAAGGTTGATGATAGTATAAAAGACAAGGATATAGAGTGGCCTGAAACTAAAAAAATAGGGGAGTTATTAGCAGAACTTCGTAAAAAAATTAAACCGAGTTCAGGTTATGAGGTATTATTTAGATCCAATAAGAAAGTAATCAGCGATGATGATTATATTACAGCAGAGACAGTTTTAGAGATTTACTTTAAAAAAGTGGATAGTGAGTGGGTTACTGTTAAGTTTGTAGGACGTGGTATTGATAAATTCTTGTCTGATGGTCAAGAGGTACTAGTAGGATCTAGAATAGATAGTATGATTAATTTACCAACGGCTACTGGAGTTACAGAGCAGGAGTTCTTAGGTTGGCAGGCAAATAACGATTATTTAATGGCTGGTGAAAACTCAGAAAATATTAGAGTATCAAAAAATAAACTATTACAAACTAATGAATTAGGTGCTGTAGTTACAGAAAAAGGGAAAGATATTGAATTTACTGCAGTATATAGAAAGTTATTTAATGTAGAATTTGAAAAAACTTTTGAAGGAAATATTAATCTTTCTAAAGGTACATCTAATATTTTAAGAGTTGATGAATTTAATAATATTGGGGATGCTACAAAAAATAATAAAATAATAGTAGCACCTAAATCAGGTTATTCATTATCTCATTTTATTGCAAACAAAACAGTAAAAGTAAATATGGGTAAAGGAACAAAAGAGATTTTTGTAGGTCAAAAAATTGAAGAAAATGATCTTTATAATATCGTTCCTACATCAGATTTAAAAATCACTCCGGTGTTTAAATTAAGTGTAATTCCGTCAACACTAGAAGAAATGATAGAAAACAATAAGATAAAAACTGTTGATGATGCATTAGATCTAAAATTTGAATCAACTGAAAATATTAAAAAAATATTAGGACCACTTTATTATTTAAGGTAGTGTAAAAAGGCTTAGCAAAATGCTGAGCCTTTTTATAGTTTAATTAGATTTTCTCTAAAAATTGTTCTACTTCTTTTTGTGTTTTAGCAAGTCTTGATACAAAACGACTAACTTCAACATTGTTTTTGTAACCTACAAAAGATGGAATACCAAAAATATCAAGAGCTTGAGATATTTCTGGGTAGTCATCACGATTAACGTAGATGAATTTTATTTCTGGAAACTTGTTCATCGTTTCTTCTAAATAACGATCAAGCATGATGCAATCAGGGCACCATGTTGCAGAAAATACAAAAACAATTTTTTCATTTTCCTCTTTTAAAGTTTTAAATTGTTCTATAGAGTTTAATTTTTCTATATAGTTAAACATATAATCACCTCATTTATGGAAAAATTATATCATAAAAAGAAGTATTTATCATTAACAATGCTTTGAAGGTTTAACTGGAAAATATTGAAAGGTATTGAAAATCTTTGATAATAAGATGATTTTCAATTTTCGATTACAAATGTAAGCATATCTATTGAATTAAATTGTTAAATGTTGCATAATATGAAATATAGAGATTAAGTGTAACTTAATAAAAGATAAGGAAATACTTAATCTTTAATTGATAAAAGTTATACTATATTATAGAGGTGAAAACATGGCAAAACATTATGATTATATTGCAATTGGTGGAGGAAGCGGTGGAATAGCTTCAATTAACCGAGCTGCAATGTACGGTGTAAAAGGATTGTTAATTGAAGGAAATGAACTAGGAGGAACATGTGTAAATGTTGGATGTGTTCCTAAAAAAGTTATGTGGCATGCGTCACAAATATCTGAAAGTTTAAAACTATACGCAAATGATTATGGATTTAGTTTTGGAGATGTAGAATTTGATTTTTCAAAATTAGTAGGTAATCGTTCTGCATATATTGATAGAATTCATGGTTCTTATGAACGTGGATTAAACAATAATAAAGTAGATCTAGTAAGAGGATATGCTAAATTTGTAAATAAAAATACAGTTGAAGTAAATGGTGAACAGTATACAGCTGATCATATACTAATAGCGACTGGCGGACAACCAACTATCCCTAATGTTGAAGGTGCCGAGTTTGGTGTTACTTCTAATGAAGTATTTGCACTGAAACAATTACCAAAACGTATTGCTGTAGTTGGTGCAGGATATATCGCAGTTGAACTTGCTGGGGTATTCAATGGATTAGGTGTTGATACTCACTTATTTGTACGTCGTGATCGTCCGCTAAGAACTTTTGATAAAGATATAGTAGATACTTTAGTAAAAGTAATTAATGAAGAAGGTCCAACTCTTCACACAAATGCTATTCCTAAAAAAGTTGTAAAAAATGCTGATGACAGTGTTACTTTAGTACTTGAAGATGGACGTGAAACTACAGTTGACTTATTAATCTGGGCAATTGGTAGAAAACCATTATCTGAGAATCTTAACTTAGAAGCTGCAGGTGTAGAAGTAGATGAACGTGGATTTATTCCAACAGACAAATACCAAAACACTAATGTAGAAGGAATCTATGCAGTTGGTGATGTAACAGGACGCCTTGCTTTAACTCCAGTTGCTGTTGCGGCAGGACGTAGATTATCAGAAAGATTATTTAATAATAAACCTGAAGAACACTTAGATTACACTAATGTTGCTACAGTTGTATTCTCACACCCAGCGATTGGTTCTATTGGATATACAGAAGAGCAAGCTGTAAAAGAATTTGGTGAAGAAAATATTAAAGTTTATAAATCATCATTCACTCCAATGTATTCTGCAATAACTAGTCACAGACAACCATGTTTTATGAAACTAGTAACTCTTGGTGAAGATGAGAAAGTTATTGGATTACATGGAATTGGTTATGGTGTAGATGAAATGATACAAGGATTTGCTGTAGCTATTAAAATGGGTGCAACAAAACGTGATTTTGATAACACAGTAGCAATTCACCCAACAGGTTCTGAAGAATTCGTAACAATGAGATAATTTTATAAAAAAATGATTGGTCTTTTCCTAGGTCAATCATTTTTTTCTTGACATTCTATTTTTATAGGAGTATTCTGAGGGTAGGAGGGGATAATAATGAAAAAAATTTTAAAAACAATAGTTATTGGAATATTAACTGTGTCAATTGCAACAGGTTGTGTGAGATTCAGTAAAGAGGATAAAGAAACTAATGCTCCAAAAGAATCTTCTTATAAAGTCTTTAGTGAATGGATTGGGAAGAAAGGGATAGATAGTATTAAAATTAACACATTGAAAAATAATGTCAAAATTTATTATCACGATAATGAGACGATTTTAATACAAGGAAGGTACAAAGGAAATTATAAGTATTTTATAGATAATAATTTATTAAATATTACTGCTTTCGCAGAGGAATTAGGTGATAATAGCCTTAACGTATATCTTCCTAATAAAGTATATAAAAATATAAGTTTGGAAAACAGAGATGCAACTTCTAAAATATTTGTAAATGTAGAAAATTTAATTATTAGTAGTAATGATGAGGTTGTAGTTGATGAAGCTGAGATAGGTAATCTTAAAATAGCTACTGATAATAAAAAGGTACAAATTACTAAGGACACTATTAAAAATGCAGTAATTGAAACTAAAAATAATACAAAAATTATAGTAGATGAAACTAAAGTGAACTCTATGGATTTGGTAACAGATGCCGGTGATATCTTTGCTAAGATAATAGGGAATAAAGAAGATTATCAAATTAATTACAGCAAGAATACAACAGCTGCTAAGGAAAGACAAATAACAGCAATTTCAAATAAAGGAAAAATTGAAATTAGTTTCATTTAGATTCGAGTATAGATTTTTCAAAATATTAAAAAAGAGATGGATTTTAATATGTCCATCTCTTATTTTTAAAATTTCCCATTTTTTATGAAATTTTCTAGTTTTCTTCTATCTTTATCGCTCATTCGAATATGTCTATTTTTTAATTCTCTTGAATTATGTTTTCTAGTCATTTTAGAAACACTTTGTTTCCTATCTTTTAGCTCTTTGATAAACATATGACAGTCTCTTAGAATAGCTCCGTACCCGAGAGTAGTATCACGTTCATCGTTATCATCACTCACAACTATAATATCTACAAAGTGATCGATTCTTAATTCTCGAGTTTTTCTTTCTATCCATTGATCAGCACGTTGCCCAGTTTTTGTATAAACTATACTGATAGGTGGTTCTTCTTTTATATATTCTTTTGCACGAGTTAGATAGGCATCAAATACACAGTAGACGATGTAATTATTTCCTCCTGCGTATTCACGTAACATATCGATTAGAACATCACGTTCAGTAGGGAAGGTAGAGCTTTTTATTAAGTTATATTCTTTCATACGAAAAAGTAGATTATAACCATCAATAAATAAATATTGTTTTTTCATAAAAAAGCCTCCTTTATAAATTTAATTAATTACTTTCCTCATATCTACATGCTCAATACCTGCATCTAAATATATTTTGTCATTCACTCGATTGTAACCTAATGATTCATAGAATTTTTCTGCTTGTATTTGAGCACTAAGTTCTATAACTATTTTTCTTTTTAAAATGTTTTTGGCAGTAATTTCGCAGCCAACGATAAGCTTACGACCAATACCTCTTCCACGATATTCTCTATCAATAACAACACGTCCGATGTGAATAACATCTTTATCCATATCGATAAGACGTGCGACTCCAATAAGATTATCGTCATGAAAATATCCAATATGAATAGTGTTTGCACTATGATCTTTGTCATCTAATTCTAGTTCAATAGGAACATTTTGTTCTTTAACAAATACTTCAATGCGAAGAGCAAAACCAAGGTTAAGCTCTTCTTTAGATTTTAATATTTTAATCATTAGACTTAATTCTTTCGTACATTATTATACCAGCTGCTACAGAAGCATTTAAGCTTTGTATTTTTCCTAACATTGGAAGGTGATATAAGAAGTCACATTCATTAGTAACAACTTTACTCATTCCTTCACCTTCATTACCGATTACAATAGCTAAAGGTACATCTTTTGCAATTTTTGTATAATCTTCAGAACGTTCTGCTAATGTTGTTCCAGCGATCCAGAATCCTTTTTCTTTTAGCTTTTTAATAGCATCAGTTAGGTTTGATACGCGAATAACGGGCATATGTTCAATCGCTCCTGCAGATGCTTTAACTGCAGTTTGGCTAACCACAGCAGCACGACGTTTAGGGATTATTATAGCTTTAACACCACTAGCCTCAGCAGTTCTAATTATAGCACCAAGATTGTGTGGATCTTCAATATGGTCTAAAATTAGTAGGGTAGTATCCTTATTAATTTCTAGGTTATTTACTACTTCATCAAGTTCAAAGTAAGCGTATGGGGCAACATAGGCGATAACCCCTTGGTGACGTTCAGTAGTAGAATTATCTAGTTTACGTTTTGGAACTTCTTGACAAATGATTTTTTTCTCATTAGCAATAGCGAAAATAGATTTTAATCTTCCTTTTTCAATACCTTCTTGGAATAAAATTTTATTAATTTCGCGCCCTGATTTAATAGCTTCAAGTATAGCGTTACGACCAGCAATTACTTCTTTATCTAAATCAACCTCAGGAGTTTCAACTTGAGGTTTTTGTTCTTTGTTTTTTAGTCTTAATTCTTTATAGTGTTTATTGTTTTTCTTCATATAGTCTAATTATGTAGTTAAACATTTCCTCCAATCTTTCAAAGTTTTTTTCTAAATATAAATAACCGAATACTGCCTCTAAACCTGTAGCAAGTTTATATTCCATAATGCTTGCGTTCTTTGCTTTAGAGTTGTTTTTTTGATTTTTTGCACGGTTATAAATTTTTTCTTCTTGCTCTGTTAATATCCTATTATTTAGTATGTTTTCCATAAAACTTGCTTGTGCTCTTGCTGATACGATTGTAGATACTGTTTTATGAAGATCATTTATTTTACCTAAGTGATTTTTCATAACATACTCTCTACTCATAATATCATAGATGCTGTCTCCGATATAGGCAAGGGTTAGTGCTTGCATTTGATTAGGATTAGCGAAGTTTTTTTCAGTAAATTTAAAAGTTATATTTTTTTCCATCGTACACCTTGTTTAGTATCTTCTAAGATAATTCCTTGTTCTTTTAAGTCGTCACGTATTTTATCAGCTAAGGCGAAATTACGATTTTTACGAGCTTCTTCACGTTCGGCTATTAAACTTTCGATGTGTTCACTATTAAGTGTATTGTCTTCTTTTACGTTTATTCCAAGAATTGAACTATATGTTTCAAATGCAGCGTTAATTAGCTCTAGAGTTTCTTTGTTGACAGCTTCTTTTGCTGTGTATGAATTAGATATTCTCACAATTTCATACCATGAAGAAAGTGCGTTTGCTGTATTGAAATCATCTTGCATATATTCTTCAAATTTGTTTAACTCTTCTGTAACTAATGCTACAACTTCTGTATCTAATTTTTCATCAGTCATATCATTATTTAATCTGAATTGTAGGTTTTGATAAGAAGTTTTAATTTTTTCAAAGTTTGTTTTCGCAAGTTCAATATTTTCTAATGTATAGTTAATTGGAGTTCTGTAGTGAACTGTTAACATGAATAAGCGCAGTACCATTGGATCTATTTCTGCAATAATATCTTTTACTAAGCGGAAATTACCTAAACTTTTACTCATTTTAACATTATCAATATTAATAAATGCATTATGCATCCAATAGTTACTGAATGGTGCATGGTTGTGACATTCAGATTGTGCAATTTCATTCTCGTGGTGAGGGAATGTTAAGTCCTGTCCACCAGCGTGGATGTCGATTGTATCACCTAGAGTTTCTTTTGCCATTACAGAACATTCAATATGCCAACCAGGGCGACCTTCTCCAAATGGACTATCCCATTTAACTTCGCCAGGTTTAGCTTTTTTCCATAATGCGAAATCTAGAGGATCTTCTTTGTGCTCACCAACTTCAATACGAGCACCACTAATTAGGTCATCGATAGATTGTTTACTTAATTTTCCATAGTCTTCTTTTTTACGTGTTCTGAAATAAACATCACCATTAGCTTCGTATGCAAATCCCTCTTCAACAAGTTTTGAGATGAAGTCAATTATTTCTTGCATGTATTCAGTAACTCTAGGGTTTTTAGTTGCTCTTTTACATCCAAGTGCATCATAGTCTTTAAAGAAAGCAGTAATATATTTTTCAGTTAGTTCACTTGTAGAAATTCCTTCTTCATTACTAGCCTTAATAATTTTATCATCAACGTCTGTAAAGTTAGAGATGAAATCTACTTCATATCCACTGTGTTCTAAATATTTGCGAACTACGTCAAAAACTATAATCGGACGTGCATTTCCAATATGTATATAGTTATATACAGTAGGTCCACAAACATACATTCTTACTTTGTTTTCTTCAATTGTTTTTAAAATTTCTTTTTGTTTTGTCAATGTATTATAGAGTTTAATCATAAATAGCTCCTTTTAAAAGGGAGATTCATAAATTAAAAATTAATTATCGTATAAATTAACTAATGAATGACTCCCAAATTTCTTCTATATCATAATAACTAAAAAAGTCTATTACTTAAATTTTAACACAAAATGCCTATAAAATGAATTATTTATTAATGTTTTATCTAATATAATCAATATTTTAATTGTTTTAAATTTATATTTGTATTAAAATATATAAAGGAAAAAAATAAAGGATAAGGAAATCATGAAATTATCAGATACGATTTATACGACTGAGCAACATAAACAATCAAAAAATGTCTTTTTAATAATCATTGGAACGATATTATTCTCTATTTATGCTGGATTACTAATACCTGTAAATAATATTGGGGCAGGTGGTGCATTAGGATTAAGTTTAGTAGTGAATAAGTTAACAGGAATAAAAATAGGTACTGTACAATTTATTTTAAATGTTCCATTATTTTATATAGGATATAGATATATTAGCCGTAAGTTCGTAATTCTTACAGGAATTGTGATAAGTATATCCTCTTTTTTAATAAATAATTTACCAAAAATTATAACACCAGTAAATTTAGGAGATTCTCTTGTCGCAGCAATTTTTTGTGGGATTATTTCTGGACTTGCAATGTGTTGTCTATTAGTTGCGGGCGCTTCTACTGGTGGAACAGATATTACAGGTAAATTTATTTCTAAAAAGATGGATTTTAATTTACCAACTGTATTTCTTATACAGGATATTACAATTTATACAATAGTATGGATATTTTTTGATATAAAATATGTAATGTATGCTCTTGTTATGAGTTTTGTACGTAATCAGACGATGAAAGGTGTTCAGAAATTCTTCTCAGCTTATATTCAATGTACAATTATTTGTAATAATCCTGAAAGAATGGTTGAAGTTATAAATAATACTTTACATAGAGGGTCAACAATTATGGACGTAGAAGGTGGATATTCACACGAGAAGAAACGAATGATAATTGTAGTTATTCAGCAGAATGAAATGCATCAATTACGTAAGTTAGTTGCAAAAAATTGTCCTGAAGCATTTATTACTGTAAATGCGGTAAATACGATAGTAGGGAACTTTAAAGAACATTCTTATAGATTATAGTAACGTGGATAGTACGACTTAAAAACATATTTTTTTGAGCCGTATTTATTTGTAGAGAGTACAATGTATTTGGAGAAAATGAAGAAAGGTTAGAAAGGGAAAAAAGTTGCTAATTGACCATTTTTGATATATAATATCTAGTGAAAAGAAAATTAGGAGGTAAGAAAATGAATTTAATTCCTACAGTAATAGAGCAAACTTCTCAAGGGGAAAGAGCATACGATATTTATTCAAGATTATTAAAAGATAGAATTATCATTCTTGGTTCTGATGTAAATGATCAAGTAGCAAACTCAATAACTAGTCAACTTTTATTTTTAGAAGCACAAGATAGTGAAAAAGATATTTATTTCTATATTAATTCACCAGGTGGAAGTGTAACAGCTGGTTTTGCAATTTATGATACAATGCAACACATTAAATGTGATGTTGTTACTATTTGTATGGGTATGGCAGCTAGTATGGGTGCATTCTTACTTGCAGCTGGGACTATCGGTAAACGATACGTTCTTCCAAATGCAGAAGTTATGATTCACCAACCATTAGGTGGTGCACAAGGTCAAGCAACAGAAATAGAAATAGCAGCTAGACACATTCTAAGAACAAGAGAAAAATTAAACAAAATTTTAGCAGATAGAACTGGTCAAACTATTAAGACTATTGAACGTGATACAGAACGTGATAATTATCTAACAGCAGAAGAGGCATGTGAGTATGGACTAGTAGATAAAGTAATGTATCCTGAAAATAACAAACCACAGAAAAAAGAAAAACCAAAAAAAGCTACTAAAAAAGCAGCTAAAAAAACAGAATAGATAAGAAAAAGGAATTGAGCTAAAGACTCAATTCCTTTTTTATTATATTTTCCAAATTTTTCCAATAGCATTTCTAATTTCGTAATTATCCATAAAGTATTCAATGTTTCCATTGAAGTTACGTTTAAACTGAAGAACACCGTAATCAGTAGCATCTTCAGAATGGAAATCTTTTGAAGTACCAAAGAAGTTGAAATATTTGAAGTTATTTTTAATTGCATATTTCATCATATGGAATAGGATTGCATATGGACCTTCATAACGATGGAATTTTCTCATTGCACCACTTGTGAAGTAAATTAAATCTTGACCAGATTCTATAAAAGTAGCACATGAAAGGTTAATAACATTTCCATTTTCAGCTTTAAGTTCTTTTATTTTATCAATTTTTTTATACCAAATAGCAATGTTTTCATCAAATTCTTTTAGACGGTTAGTTGCTTTTTTAGCATTCACTTTTCCTTGTTCTAATTTTTCCTTTAAATCGTCTCGCTCTTTTTCAAGATTTGCAATTGTGTTAGTTGTAGTTTCAACGAATTGATCACAATCAATATATGAAACAAGGTAGTGAGCTTTATCTCCGATATTATTTTTTAATGATTTGAAATAAGTATTGTCACGAATTTCAAAATCAATTCTATCTTCAGTATCACGATTGATTTCATCAAAGATTCTAGCATCTTCTTCATTGAATATATCAATTTCGCGAACCTGAACTCCTTCTTTCATCGTTCTGTTAATAGTATAACGGGCGATTTGTGAAACATTTTTTAATAAGTTACTTTCAGTAATATTTTCGTCTAGTGGTTTAGAGAAAATACAACGAGAAGCTAGTGTAGGATTTGTAAATAAATCTTCGTTCATTGCCTGGTAATTTAAATCATTTAGAATTCTATTGGTTTTAACTGCTTCTTTGTTTTCTTCTACAAATTCAATATCATTATAGATTTTTTCATTTACAAATGGATTTACACGTACACACAATACTCTTAGATTTTTTGCATAGTGTTTTTTTAATTGATTAAAGTAAAAACTAACTAATTCAGAATTTGAGTAGTCCATAATTGGTCCGTATTGAGCAGTTACTTTGTAAAAGTATTTTTTATATTGGAAATAAATGAAAATACCGTATGCTAGTATTTTATTATTTTCTTTTACGGCTAAAATTTCAGTTTTTAAGTTGTTATTATTGGCCATAATATTGTATTCTGCAGATTGCGAGAAATAATATCTATGGTTATTTTCTTTTTGAAATTGTTGAAGTTCTTCACTACTAATTTCAGTAAATATCATTATGAAATCTCCTTTTTAGTTTGTTACTATTCAAAATTACTTATAAAATTATATAACAAAAATTAAAAAAAAAAAAGTAATATACTAATAATAAGTGATATAATTAAGTAAAGTAACTATATGGAGTAAGGTTTTAATGAGAGAATACACAATAAGGAATGAAAAATACAAGATAAGGTATAATGATTTTGAGGGAAGTGGAACACCTATAGTAGTTATTCATGGATTAGGATGCGCTGGATCATTTGATTATGTAGAAATTTTTAATAGTGAGAAATTTAAAGGCCATAGGAGGGTACTTATAGATTTATTAGGGGCTGGATATAGTGACAAACCTCTAGATTTTTCATATGAGGTTAAAGAACATGCGAAATATCTAGCGGAATTTTTGGAAGATTTAGGTTTGAATAAAGTTATCTTATTTGGTCATAGTTTAGGTGGTGCTATTGCTATTGAGTTGTGTGCAAGGTGTAAAGATAGAATTGAGAGATTGATTTTAACAGAACCAAACTTAGATCCCTCTACAAAAGGTCAGATTAGTTGGGCGATAGCACAGTATAAGGAAGATAATTACGAAAAAAGTATTAAGACACTAATAAAATATTGTGAAAGTGGAATGAATACAATGTGGGCTGCAACATTGAAAAATTGGTTACCTAAAGCAGTTTATCAAATTTCTCGTGATGCAGTATTACAAAAAGAAACATCATGGAGAAGTATGTTATATGAATTTGATATCCCGAAATATTTTATATTTGGAGAAAATAGCCTTCCGAGTAAAGACTTGGAAGAATTACCTAAACACAATGTAAATGTAAAGACGGTAAAAAATGCAGGTCACTCAATGGCTTGGGAAAATTCAACGGATTTGATCGAGGTTATAGTCAGTTGCTTAGTGTGAATAAAGCTTAAATATGTAATTAATAGATATTTGAATATAAAAAAGAATGTCCAGATTAATATCTGAACATTTTTTCTATATTTTTTTAATTTTCAAATTACTTACCATTAAGTAAGAACATAATACTAATAGTATTAACATTGCAATACTTGGTAATTTTATCGGAGCAAGTACTGCAAGGACTGTTCCGCATGTAGTAATTGGAACACCTTGATAGTACCCGTTTTTCATTTTTGTTACGTTAAATCTGGCCAAACGATAAGCACCACAGCATACATAGATTCCACAAAGAATTGCGACAATTACCATTAATAAAGTTGATGGCTTATCATTAGTAATAAAGATTTCAAAAACAAGCATGGCAGGTGCTACTCCAAAACTTACTACGTCACATAATGAATCTAAATCGTGACCAATTTCAGAAACAACACCAAGTTTTCTTGCAACGATACCATCGTATCTATCTGCAAGCATGGCTAAGATAATAAAGACAGCACCCCAGATAAAATATCCATGTGATGTAGTCAGAATTGATATGAACCCACAAAAAATATTGCAAAGGGTAAGATAATTTGGTATGAAGTTTTTATTCATTTTAAAAGTCAACCTCCAATATTGATATTATAATTATAGTACAAATTTGTAATAATGTCTAAGAAAATATGAAATTAATAATTATTAAAAGGTAAAAAATTATTATTTATGCCTGTTGTTTATGACTATAAAACCTGTTATAATTAGGATAAAATTGCTTTTGGAGGTACACTATGGAAAAGAATTACAAAAATTTAAATTTAACAAAAATTTTTAAAGAATTATTGATTATCTCTTTAGGTTGTGCTATTTATTCTTTTGCTATTATGCATTTTAATGTTCCAAACAAATTGGCAGAAGGTGGAGGAACAGGGATTTCACTATTATTATTATATTCAATAGGTCTTCCGGTTTCTGTTGGAACAATACTGGTAAATATTCCTTTATTAATAATAGGATATAAAATGTTAGATAAAAAGACAATGTTATACACGGTTTACGGCATTATTATGTTGACTTTTTGGATAGGGATTTTTGAGAAGTATAATATAGAAATAGAGATCGGTGGGGATAGATTACTTGCGGCTGTGTTTGGAGGATTACTTGCTGGATTAGGATTAGGGATAGTCTTTCTAGCAGGGGGAACAACAGGTGGAGTAGATATAGTGGCGAAAATTGTACAACTTTATACAGGTAGTTCAATTGGAAGAATTATCCAAATCCTTGATGGTGTAATCATAGCATTAACTTTCGTAGTAGTTAAGAGTTTTCCAGCGATTTTATATACTCTGATTTATATTTTTATTTGTACTAAAGTTATAGATTATGTCGTTGAAGGTGGTGTTCCTGGAAAAGGGGTAATGATAGTTTCGTCTGAAATAGAAACTATTACTAAAAAAATTCAAGAAGATATGAATCGTGGATTAACTTATATAAAAGGACAAGGAAGCTATTCTAAGAAAGATTTGAATATAGGTTATTGTGTAGTTTCAAGAAATGAAATAGGAAAACTAAAATCTCTAGTTTATAAAATTGACCCTCGGGCTTTTGTGACAATAACTGAAGTCCATGATATTATAGGAGAAGGATTCAGTTATGATTAGCCGAAAAAATCAAGTCTAGGTTTTAAGAAGAATCAATAGATAAAAATCTGAGAAAGAGTGACTCGAAAATTGTGATTTCAAAGAAACAAGATTTTGGAGAGTTATTTTCCACAGTGTTTTATGAGTTGTTATATACACTTTTTTGAATTCAGAACTTTTATGTCAGTCTAAGATTTATATTTAAAGGAGAAAATTATATATAATATGTTAAAGAATTATTATTTTAGACTAGTAAGTGCAGTATT
Organism: Gemella haemolysans; assembly: GCF_001553035.1. GTDB lineage: Bacteria > Bacillota > Bacilli > Staphylococcales > Gemellaceae > Gemella > Gemella haemolysans_B. The sequence goes on along the minus strand of NZ_KQ959932.1, from coordinate 1,174 downwards.
ATTAATTTCTATTTGTTGTTCGTTATTTGGTCAAACGTTATTGAAATTAATAGAATTAACTAGTAGTTATTATAAGTATTTATTAATTTTAACGCCATTGATATTAATCTTTACTAAGTTTAGTAATAAATATTTACACACCAGTGATATAGGTATGAAGTATTTTATTGAAGCGGCAACTAATAAAAAAGAGAAAGTTACATGGAAATTTCCATTTATTTTAACTTTAAATACTTTATTGGCACATAGCTTCGGTGTTAGTGTGGGACGTGAAGGAGTAGCTGTGCAATTAGGTGGAGCTATTGGTGGGAATATGGCTTCAAATGATCTCAGTACGGAGAAAAAACAATTTTTCGTGAAATTAGGAATGATTTGTGGATTTGCAGGATTATTCCAAACTCCATTAGCAGCTGTAGTATTCATTTTAGAGGTTATCAGTGATAAATTTAACTTTACAAAAAATAAAATTTATGAGTATGTAACTTATATTGTTGTAGCGTATATAAGTGCTTTTGTATCGCATAAATTAGGTTTGGAAAAGTTCTTTGTAGCTATAGATGTAAGTGGAATTAAGATAAATTTAGAGTTTATTTCTAAATTAGTTTTAGTTGGAGTTATTTTTGTTTTTGTAGGAATCTTATTTGTTCTCCTTCAAAGAAAAACAAAAGAATTAGTTGCTATTAATAAGAATATAACATGGATACTTTTAGCAGCTTTTATATTAACTAGTTTCGTTTTCGAATACAGATATGCATCGTTAGGTACGAATTTAATTGGGCTATCTTTTACAAACTTTGAACAGATTCAAGTTTATGATTTTATGCTGAAAATCGTATTAACAGCCATTTGTACTGGGATTGGCTTTAGCGGAGGAGAGGTTACTCCTTTGTTTGCGATTGGAGCGACCTGTGGAGTAATTGTAGGAACTTGGTTGGGCCTATCTATTTTAGTAACAGCAGCCTTAGGATATTGTTTAGTATTTTCTGCGGCAACTAAGACATATATTGCCCCTATATTTCTTGCATTAGAAGTATTTGGATATAAATTAATGTTTTTTGCAGTAGTTCCTGCAGTATTAATATACTTAATCAATAAAAAATATAGTATTTATAAATAATTAAATACACCCTAGTGTGAAAATTCGGGTCTATAATAAATACGGTTGATAATAAAT
>NZ_KQ959931.1 GCF_001553035.1 Gemella haemolysans | reverse complement strand
CGAATTTAGATATCAATAAACCACTGCGTCTACGAGTTCTCATATGAACTTTGTTAAATTTTAGGACTTTGGGGTAAGCCCCATATATTAAACGATTAAAATTAGTGTGATTTGATAGTAGTCTCTTTTATAAAATTTTTTGAATATCTAGAATTATGTGGGGAAATTTCAATTAAACTGATATTTTGAAAATAGTGAGAGAAAGTACCTTGCAGAATTTAACAAAATAGTGCTATACTTTTAATGTATAGTGCTATTTTGTTAGGAGGAGTAAAGATATGATGAATAAAATTTTATTAGTAGATGATGAGATAGAAATAACGGAGATAAACAAAAGATATTTAGAGCAAGGTGGTTATGATATAGATATTGCTAATGATGGAAAAGAAGCATTGGAAAAATATAAAAGAAACAAGTATTCTTTAATTATTACCGATATAATGATGCCAAATATGGACGGCTATGATTTGATTAGTGAAGTACAATATTTAGATGCAGAGCAACCTTTTTTATTTATAACTGCTAAAACAACTGAACCAGATAAAATTTATGCTTTGAGCATGGGGGCTGATGACTATATAGTTAAGCCATTTAGCCCTAGAGAGTTAGTATTAAGAGTTAGGAATATATTGCGTCGAATTGAAAAAAACAGTACAGATAGTATTTCTATGCTTGGGGATTTAGAAATAAATTATAATAGTAGAATAGCAAGGGTCAATGGGAAACAACTAGATCTAACGGTGAAATCTTTTGAATTATTATGGTTATTAGCAAATAACCCGGAACGTGTTTTTTCTAAAACGGAATTGTATGAAAAAATATGGCAGGATGAGTATGTTGAAGATGCGAATACATTGAATGTACATGTTCATTCATTAAGGAGGATATTAATGAAACACTCTACAGAGAAAACACCAAATATAAAGACAGTGTGGGGACTAGGCTATAAAATGGAAAAACAAGTTTAAAAATGGAAAGGAAATATAGAATGAAATTAAGAGATTATATTATTGTTGGATATGTTTTGTCATTTTTAATAACTATAACTGCTGTATTTTGGGCTTCAAATCAAATGCTAATTGAAAAGAAAGATACCTATTTTATTGTTGCAATTACTGTGATTGCCGGATTGATTGGTGCGACTATAAGTCTAGCATTACTGAAAGGTGTGTTTAAATCATTAAATGTTTTAAAGAAAAAAACAGTAAACATAAGTGAGAAGAGATTTGATATCAGCAGTGAAGTGATACGGCCTGTCGAATTTAGAGATTTGTCTATAGCATTTGATGATATGGCGGAGCACTTAAAAGAAAGTTTTGAATCACTAGAACAAAGTGAAAAAGAAAAATCTCTTATGATTGCTCAACTTTCTCATGATATAAAAACTCCTATAACTTCTATTCAATCAACAGCCGAAGGAATGTTAGATGGTATAATAAAAAAAGATGAATACAAGTATTATTTAGAAACAATTTGTCGTCAGACAACAAGATTAAACAAATTAGTTGAAGAATTAAATTACTTGACGCTAAGTGTGAAAGAAACTAATTCTGCCGATAATAAAGAAACAATATTTTTAGATAAATTATTAATTGATTGTATGTCTGAATTTAAGTTAAGAGCAGAAAAAGAACAAAGAGATATTTTTATTAAAGTTATACCAGAAAATGCAAAAATAGTAAGTAATTATAATAAAATGCAAAGAATTATAGTTAATTTATTAGGCAATGCATTTAAATATTCACCAAGTGGAACAAAAATAGAAATAGTTGCAGAAATTAGTGATGAAATTCTTTCTATTTCTATAATAGATGAAGGTTGTGGTATAAAAAAAGAAGAGCTTGATAATATTTTTAAAAGATTATATCGTGTTGAAGCATCAAGAAATATGAAAACAGGAGGCTATGGATTAGGATTAGCTATAGCAAAACAACTAGCTATGCAGCTTAATGGAGATATTATAGTAGAGAGTGAATATGGGAAAGGGAGTACATTTACTTTGAAAATTTTGACAAAATAAACTATTCAATGTATAATGGAAAAAAATATACTGAGGAAAAACATATGTCAAAGTCAAAGTACATAACGCGTTTAAAACGTTCTGAAGGACAGCTTAGAGGAATTCAAAAAATGATAGAAGAAGAGCGAGATTGTATGGACATAATGATTCAACTAAGTGCCGTTCGTTCTAGTGTTGATCGAGTTATTGAATTATTAATAACAGAAAATCTTATGGAATGTATTAATAATCCTACAGAAAATCCTGAAGAACATAAAGAAAGAATAGAGAAAGCTATACAGTATCTAGTAAAAAAGAAATAGTATAACTAAATTAGTAATAAAAGTCTTGATTCAAAATTATTTTGAATCAAGACTTTTATTTTTTTGAGATGTATTAATTTTATAGAGAATTTTAAACTAGTAATTGTTATTTGTTTTTTTACTAATTAGTTGTTTAATTCTTTATTTTGTTTCTCCAGGCCAGTTATTCATACCACCCTCGATATTTATAACATCGAATCCTTGGGCATCAAGAAAATCATATGCTTTAGCTGAACGTCCACCCGCTTGACAAATTACATAGTATTTTTGATCTTTATCTAATTTAGAAAAGTCTGCTCCTAAAGTACTTAAAGGGAAATTTTCAGCAGAAGGTATGTGACCAACGGCATATTCATGAATTTCTCTTACGTCAATAATAGTGAGTTTTTCACTATTATTAGTGTATTTCTCATAAAAATCTTTCATTGAAATATTGTTTTTCATAGTTGATTCCTTTCAATATTATTAAATTTAACTACTGTATTAATCTAGAAAATTGTTGTATTTTTAACAGAGTTAAATTAACTATAGTCTAATTTTAAACTATTTTACCTCTCCATGCATGCATTCCACCTTTAACATTGACAACATCGAAACCTCTTTTTTTAAGTTTTTTTGCGGCAAGTTTACTTCTTGCTCCAGAGTGACAAATTACATATGTTTTTTTTCCTGCTACTGGAGTGAAGCTGCCGATTTCATTTAGTGGAATATTTTTTGCATTTTTTATATGGCCTCTTCTAAATTCACCAGGTGTTCTTACGTCTATTAATTGAATATTTTGTTTAAGTCTTTGTTCTAGTTCGATAGTAGAAATACTATCTACTTTTGTGAATAAAAAAAACATTTTTCTCACCTCCTACATACCCCTATAGGGTATATTAAAACATGAATTGAAATCTTTGTCAAGGATGATGATCTACTATAAAGTAATAAGATAATAATAGTCCTAGAAAATTCTAGAGAAAGTAATAAGAAAATTAATAATACTTTTAATAAATTTTGAGAAATAATATAAATAAAAATTTTTTATGTTATGGATATAATTAATTTTAAAAAAATAATACTGACCTCATTTTAGATAAAAAATCTAACTTGAGGTCAGTTTTTTTATTTTATTCTTCTTCAGTTTCACGAGGGAAAATCATTGATTCGCTGAAGTTTAAGTTGCGAAGAACAGTGTAAGAATCTTCTAAAGAAATATAGTTTAACTTTCTCATCGTTAATATTCTATATTTTAAAAGTCGAACTGACTCCATTTGAAGTTCTTTAAGTTCTTCTTCAAAATCGATGTCTTCTAAAAATACTTCAAATAAGGTGAATGAGTAGTATTTATATACATCTTTAACGAATTCTGCAGTATTTTCATCTGAACACTTTTCATCAATAACCTTATAGGCCGTCTCAAGAAGTACTTTTCTTACTGTAGGCGAACAATCGATGATGGCCTGAATTTGGCTAGAAGAAGCTTCGGCTCTTTGTTTAATTTCATCTAATTTATTGACGAAGTTTACTTTTCTTCTTTTTGGAACTTTTTCTTTAAGTTTCTCATAAAATTCTGGAGTTAAATCTTTAGCTACGAAATGACGAGTTAAACGACGTTTTAGACTAGATTCTTTTATATATATTCTCAAATTAAGAAGTAAACTTTTTGGTATTGAATAAGTAAATAGGAAAGATTTTCTAAGTTGCATGATTTTAGAAATTTCCAATATTTGCTCAATGTTAGGGTTGCCTTTAAGTATTTCAGGAAGAGCTTTATCTTGTGCTTTCATTATTTTTTTGTGTAATGCTAGTGCTTCACTAGCATTTTTAAATCTTCGAGTGTGCATGTTTCTAAAGTATGCTTTCATTTCGTGTAAACTTTTTATTTCAAAAGCATAAGCAACTTTTTCTTCGATAGATTTTTTAGAAATATCACGTTCTTTTAGTTCTTCAAGTGTTCCTTCTAGGATTTTTTCACGAAGAGAGTACTGAGTATATTCTTTTTCTTCATCTTCTCCTTTAACAACAAGAGGAAGGGCGAGTGTACCGATAACAATACTTAGTAAAACGACGTTACTCGCAATGAATAGGATGGTATTTCTAAGAGGGAAGTTATCCCCAGTAGAAGTTACAACTGGAATCATAAGTGCTGTAGCAAGTGTTACTGTACCGTGAATACCACACAAACTAGCAATTAAAGAGTAGCTAAATCTAGAATAGTTACCTTTGTCAAATTTTCTATTTAGTATTATTTTTGCTGTTTTTCTAGCAGTTGTAAAATGATGAGGTTGGAATGATATGTAGTTGAAATATACAAAGGTCAATCTAACTATCATTAGACCTAAAACAATAACTAATGAAATTATGAATCCATATACAATATCAATCTCTCTATTGTTAAACATAGTATGATATATTTCAGGGAGTAAATATCCTAAAAAGGTAAATACGAAACCATTTAGTACATAACTTGCTATTTGTTGAGTACTATCTATAGTAACTGCTGCATCGCTACTTACAACAGTAAGTAAGTGAAGTTTTCTCTGGTAGTTGTAAACTAGAGCTGTAATTACGACAGCAACGATACCAGAGACACCGATATGCTCTGCTAGATAGAATACTATAACTGGTGTTATTAATTGAAAAATAACTAAAATATTAGATTCATCAGCAAACTTTGTTAAGAATGTAAACTTAATATAAGAGAATGCTATACCAATGATAAGTCCAAAAATTGCTCCACCTCCTGCAACTACTAAAAATTTATAGCTAGCATTTGTAACAGAAAATGTATTAGTAAGAACAGCGGCTAGAGCTATATTAAATGACACAAGACCAGAAGCATCATTAAGAAGAGATTCCCCTTCTAATATAGCCATAAGGCCTTTAGGTAGTTTCATTCCCTTAGTTATTGATTTAACAGCAACAGCATCTGTAGGTGATAAGATAGCGGCTAAAACAAAACATGCTGCCCATGGAATCATTGGAAGCAATAAATGAATTATGCTACCGACAACAATTACCGTCACAAGAACTAAAAATATTGCCATATATATAATTGGACGTTTGTATAGCCAGATATTCTTTAAGGACGAGTTGAAACCGTCAGTAAATAATAGGGGAGCGATAACTAACATCATAAACATTTCTGATTCAAACTCAAAATGAAGTGGGAGGTTAGGAATAAATGTTACCGCAGCACCAAGTATTATTTGGAATAAAGCTGCTGGAATACGTGGGAAAAGATTATTTAAAAATGAACCAAGTATTACAATTATGACAAATATACCTAGGGTAGTTAGTATTTCCATAAAAAACTCCTTTGTAATTATTTTATTAATATTTGTACTAATATATTTTACAATTATTTACCACTAAAATCAATAATTATACAATCTGAAGGAAGTTAATAATGAATATTGTAAAACATTAATTTTAATAGTTTTAGAAGAGGTGTTATTTTTTAGAGGTTAAGTAAGGGCTTCAGTACACGTCAATAGATGTCAAAATATTGATTTTAAATGATTTTTGATTTTTTGAAACTCATTACATCGTACTATAAATTAATAAAAACTCTACCTTTTTTAGATAAATATATCAGTTGGATATTGAAGTTAAGCCCTGCTATCATTTCAATGGCAGGACTTTTTAATATTTGGTACACTAACTTCTTATCTATATTTTGGTGGAATTGAAGTAGACATCTATAAAGTTTAATGTTAGAATATATTCAAAAATAAATTTGAATGAGGTGTTTTATGATTCAAAATATTGTTACTTCAATAATTCTGTATTCTGGGACAGCCGTAGACTTACTTATTATCCTAATGTTATTTTTTGCCAAAAGAAAAAGCAGAAAAGACATCATTAACATCTATTTAGGACAATTTCTAGGCTCTGTTAGTCTAATATTGCTAAGTTTGCTTTTTGCATTTGTCTTACATTATATTCCTAGTAAAGAGATTTTAGGTTTGCTCGGTTTGATTCCAATTTTCTTAGGTCTCAAAGTTTTATTTTTAGGAGATTCTGATGGAGAAGCTATTGCCAAAGAAGGGTTGCGCAAAGATAATAAAAACTTGATTTTTCTAGTCGCTATGATTACTTTTGCAAGTTGCGGTGCCGACAATATTGGTATCTTTGTCCCATATTTTATTACATTAAATTTAGCGGATTTGATAGTGGCTTTACTTACATTTCTAGTCATGATTTATCTCTTGGTTTTTTCTGCCCAAAAATTGGCACAACTCCCATCTGTTGGAGAAACTTTGGAAAAATATAGCAGATGGTTTATTGCCGTTGTTTATTTAGGATTGGGGATATATATCCTGATTGAAAATAACAGTTTTAACATGCTATGGACTATGTTAGGATAGGAGAAAATATTATGAAAAAAGATAGTATCTGTCAAGTGAATATTATAAATCAGCAAAATGTTACAACCGCAATGAACTACCTTGAAAAGGAAAAAGTTCAAAAATCACTTCGCATTTTAAAGAAGTTTACCGATAATAAACAGATAAATATCATCTTTTATCTCCTTGCTGTTGAAGAACTCTGTGTCTGTGATATAGCCTGTTTACTAGATCTCAGTATGGCATCTGCATCCCACCATCTTCGTAAACTAGCTAATGAAAACATCTTGGACACTAGAAGAGAGGGGAAAATTATATATTATTTTATAAAAGATGAGGAAATCAGAGATTTTTTTAGTCAACTAGGATAATAACTATTTTTACTACTTTACCATGATTATATATAGGACTTATCTATGAAATTTTCTGATGAAATTTACTCACAAGAAATACCTACTCGTATCATATTGATACTGTCAATAAATATGTGTAAACACTCAAGTAGAGTTACGGAGTATTAATCAAATAAGCTTTCGAGTGTGTCATAACATTGGTCACCCCCTTTATGGATTCGTTGACTTTGCTTGAAATTATAATCTTCAAACAAAGTAACTAAGTAACGTTCCAGAGACTCCTCGTTAGGAAAAACCTTCTTTTTCGTTTGACGTTTGATTTCTTTATTAAGAGACTCAATGAGGTTTGTCGAATAAATGCTGTGCCAAATCTGGTAGTGAAACTGATAATATGCACTATTATAACCTATTTGTAAATTTTTATTTTATCAAAACTGTACATTCTTATTTTATCACTTTCAATTAGTAAGTCTAGAATCACCAGATTATGGTTTCCATTTGTTTCGACACACTCATGATTCAATGTTGTTTAATGTAGGTACAAATTGGAAAGAACTTGGGGCATAAGTCAATATCAACTACTATGGATACTTACGCAGAGTTAGCACATCAAAGAAAGCTAGAAGCAGTCAGCATTTATTTAGATTAGATTGCTGAATTAACTTATTAACTACTCTAGCTTTCGCTCTACCTTTTGAAAGATAAATCCTCATAAACGTTGATATAACAGTATTTAAAGATTGCTGAAATAACATTAACTGTCTTTACAGGTATAAAAATATCGCTACATTTATGTATTAATACCAAGATGTAGCGATTTATTCAAAATATTTATATCAGATATTTAAAAAGTTACCAACTAATTACTTTTCCATCTTCTATTTTAATATCAGCGTCATAAAGTTTGTTTAGAAGCTCTTCATCAAAGAAGTTCTCAGCTTTATCATTCTTTATAACTTTTCCATCAAGAAGAGCAATAATATTATCACTGTATGCTAGTGCTTGATTTATATCATGTAGTACCATGATAATAGTAATTCCTAAAGATTTATTAAGATCTCTAACAAGTTGCATTATAGATTTTTGATATTTTATATCAAGGAAAGTAGTAGGCTCATCTAGTATAATAATATCAGTACTTTGTGCTAATGCCATTGCGATATAAACACGTTGAAGCTGACCTCCCGATAACTCATCCACACGTTTATCTTTATAGGCTTTTAGATTAGTTTTTTCAAGAGCAAATTCAATCTTTTCAACATCACTAGCAGTAGGCTTGTAAAAGAAAATGTTTTGGTAAGGAAGTCTAGCGAAACTAACCATATCATAAACGGTAATTTCTCGTGGAGTTTCATTCTTTTGATAAACAATTGCAAGAATACTCGCAAGTTCTTTTAATGAATATGAATTCAGTTCCTTACCTTCAATTTTTACACTTCCAGCATTATAGTTTAGATTTTTTGCTAATATTTTTATAAGTGTACTTTTACCACAACCATTTTTACCAAGTAGGGTAGTAATCTTACCTTTTTCAATGCTTACATTTAGACCTTCAAAAAGTGCATTTTTATTATCGTACTTAAACGTAAGGTTATTAATTTCTATTATATTTTCCATTAACTTACTCCTTTCTTAACTAAAATAATAAATGCAGGTCCACCTATAATCATCATTATTAAATCAGCAGGTATTTCGATAGGTGCGAAAATGACGCGACCTATTGTATCGAATAAAAGTAGTATAAATGCTCCTAGTAGAGCACTAAATGGGATGGTGTAAATATGATTTCGCCCAATTATAATCTTAGCGATATGAGGTGTAATAAGAGCTAAGAACACCATTACACCTGCCACTGCTGTAGAAACAGAAGCAAGAGCTACTGCAACAAATGAAATTAATAAACGAATCATATTAATATTGATACCAAGTGAACTAATAATATTATCATCTAAAGCGAAGATATTACATAGTTTTGCTAAGAAGAAACTGATAATTAGTAATATAGGAATCCAACTTAGTAATAATGAAACATCATCCCAGTTTTTAGTTCCTAAACCAACAGTTTTGAATACAGATGACGTAGTAGAGTTAGCTGCATTCAAGTACTGCATAGAACTCAATATTCCTGTGAAGAAATAACTTATTGCAATACCAATTAAAATAATTTTAACATTATTTTTTGTTCTACCTGCTAGATAATAAATGATTAAGAAACCAAGGACACCACCGATGATAGAAAATACAGACTTAAATATCATAAATTGTGGGAATATTCCTAATCCTAAGTATAAAATTAGGTTGGCTCCACTAGAAACACCAATAATACTAGGATCGACAAGCGGGTTCTTTAATACTGTTTGTAATAATAAACCACTAACTCCAAGAGCAGCACCAACCAAAATAGTGATGATAATTCTTGGGAAACGAACGTCTATAATTGCATTTACATTGGCATATTCTCCGGTAAAGATGCCAATAGCTAATTGTCCGACGCTAGCTTTTATACTACCACTGTTCGCTGCAAAAAATATTGTACTTAATAAGAGTAAAATAAGAACAGAAAAAGTGATTGCTTTTTTGTTTTTAAACATTAAGAACCTCCTTATATATTTTATATGTTTAGTATATCATATGTTGTTTTTAATTTGAATTATATAAAAAACCAGAGGTAGCATTGTGCTACCTCTGGTTTTAAGTATTAGTTACTATAGAAAATACTGTATAGACTTTCTAATCCTTTTTGGTAATCGTATGTAGCTGTCATACCAAACATTGAGCTATCTAAATCGACAACTTTATTATTTTTTACCGCATCAAAGTGAGACCAACTCTTATTGTTTTCAAATTCTTTTTTAAACATTTCATTTACGTTATCAGGCATAGCATGAGCAGTACGTAAAATGAAATCTGGTTTATCATTTAAAGCAGTTTCTAAGTTTAGATTTTTAAACTCTTCAGTACCTTTAATGATATTTTCACCACCGGCTAATTTTACAAGGTTACCAACATAAGATTTTTCAGTAGCAGCCAGGTAACTTCCAGGTAAGCCCATAAGAACAAGAACTTTTGGTTTCTTTTTATTTGCGATTTTTTCATTGAATTTAGTGAAGAATTCATCGTGTTCTTTCTTTAATTCTTTGAATTTTTCAGTTTTACCGAATTCTTTTGCAAGATCTTCTGTAATAGAGTATAATCCGTTAACACTACGAATATCTACAAATTTATAAGGAATTTTATTTTTCTCGAATCCTTCTTTTATCCAGTCTTGTAAACTATCTGGAGCATACACAATAGAAGGATTAATCGATTTAATAACTTCCATATTTGGGTTCATAGGAAGTCCGATTTGAACAATGTTGTCATACTTTTTAGGCATACGTCCTAATTTTGTAGTAGGGACACCTGCTAATTTAATGTCAAGTACATTTGCGACTTGAGCTAAAGCTACAGAGTCCATTATGACACGTTTACCATTTTCTTCTTCAGATTTTTTATCTTTATTTACACCTGTTAAGTCAATAGTCTCATTAAAAGCTTTATCAGCTAGATTAGGATCTGTTCCAGTAGTATTACCAGCTTTATTTTGTGATGAACAAGCAGTAAGTACTAAGATACTAGCTAGAAGTAGTGTAAATAGTAGGGATAGTTTTCTTTTCATGAATTATCTCCTAGTTATTTTTTCTTTTTTTACGAGGAAAGTAAAGTCCAGCAGCAATTGCAAGAATTCCAATACCTCCTAAATAGTAAGGTGTGTAGTTTGTTTCTTTAATAGCTTCCATATCTAAACCATCATTTCCGTTTTTAATAGTATCAGTATTAACTTCTACGAAATAACGAACAGGACGATTCATAGGTTCTACATACATTTGTACCATAGCTAAGAAGTTTTCATTTGGTACTTCAAAACGATAGTCAACATAGCTATCTTTATATTGTTCTATGTTTACTTTTGTTTCAGTAGCAGCAACTTGTTTGAATTCTCCATCTTTTTGAAGAACTTTAATGAAAGGACCTTGTTCTTTGCTACGTTGTACCCAGTTCATTAAGTGAATACGAACAGTAGCATATAGTTTACCATCTTTTGTACGTTGAAGCATAGCTTTAGACCAACGTTTTTCACCGTTAGATTTTTGATTTTTAAGAGCTTCATTTAGATCTCCACCTGCATTAATAGGTGAGATTACTCCTTGTACCATACCTTCACCGATAGCAGTGTTTTTAGTACCGCCATCAGCAGTAACACCAGTAATAGGGTTTAAATATGAACCTGTGATATCAAGGTTATAAAGACCTGGATTTTTTGTCTTTTGATTATCTTTGAAGTAATCTTCTAATTTTTTAGCAACAAATCCTTGAGGTGCTTTATTCTCATCTTTTTTATCTTTGTTTTCTTCTTCTTTTTTCTTATCTTCAGCTTTTTTCTCTTTTTCTTTATCTTTAGATGAATCTTCAGAACCAGATACTAGATTAGCTGCAGACCAGTTAAATTTAATAATAGCATTTTGAGATGCATCACCACCCATAATTTGATTCATGGCATCAACAGCAACTCTAACACCGACTTTATCAGGTTTAGCTTCACCGAAATTAAAACTTAGAGTTCCTGGGTAAGTACTAGTACCACCGTCTAAGTTTGTATCATTATAAGTGCTTGTTACAGAAGCAGCAGTAAGACTTCCTGAGAAAATAGGAGATGAGTAGATGCTAAGTGATAATAAGTGACCGTGCATATTACTGAAATCCATCGGTGTGAATTGAACAGTAATAGTAGAAGTGTTATTATCATGAACATTTACAGTAGCATGTGTAGCTAATGCATTATTCCCCATAGAAAGACGACCACTATTTTCAGAATGCCACAGCTCAACAGGTACACTGTATACCTTATCAGCTGCGTGTACTTTTTTTACGAAAGGTACATTACTAGATGTAACGATAAACGTTAATGTAGCAATAACTATCGTTAACAGTTTTAAAACTCGTTTCATTATAAAAACTCACTTTCTTATATGTTATTCAATTTTTAATAAGAGGGAGTGACTCAAAAATCGTGATTTCTAGAAATAAGATTTTGTCGAGCCATCCCCGCACAGTTTATTAGATATCTAAAAAGCTTTTATAAAGCGAATTTAGATATCAATAAACCACTGCGTCTATGAATTATCATATACACTTTTTTAAAATTTAGGACTTTTGGGTCAATCCTTACAAAATTGGTAATATTAAGCTAATTTAGCAAGATATTATCTTACTATTTTATTTTTCTTTTCTTCTACCTACTATGAAGGCACTCATTAGAGTAAGAGCTCCTGCAAGGATAGATGATGAAGTTTCTAATCCAGTGTTAGACAGTCTACCGTTGTTTAGACGTCCACCTTTTGGTGTTAAAGCATCAGCCCCATTACCAGCGCTACTAGCTCCAGGTTGACCACCATCAATAACTGCAGTACCTTGTCTTTCTGTAGCATTAGACCAGTTTAGGCTTAGGATTGCATCTTTTTTACCAGCACCTGGCATAATACTTTCCATTGTTGGTACGAAAACAGAAACAGGAATGTTAGTTAATTTTTCAGGAGATGTGAAGTGAACTTGTACTTGGTTCATTGCACCACCTGTTCTATTAACAGGGTATTCGGTACCATTAACCCAGAAACGAGTAATACCGTCTGTAAGAGTTCCTACTTTAATATCATGGAAACGAACGATGTAGTGATAAGTAGATCCATCTTTATAAACAGTAATACCGTCTAGTGCTGCATTCCCCATAGAGGCACGACCTGATTCATAAGCGTTTAATAGAGATGCAGTAACATTATCGAAGTATGTAACTGTTTTTTCTTCACCTTGACCTTGAGCTTGGTCTTGTGCTTGAAGGTTAGGTTTAGCTACTGGTTTGATTGGTGAAGTTGGAGATTTTTTCCCTGTATCTTTTCCTGTTTTTGAAGTTTGAGGAGTATATCCACTAGATCCAGAATTTCCACCTGCTATTGGTTGACCTTGTTGTTCACTTACACTAGACCAGTCGAATGCTAATGTAGCATCTTGTTTACCGCCACCTTGCATAATATCTTCCATTGCTTGAACAAATACAGAAACAGGAACTGATGACAGTTTTTGAGAAGAAGTGAAGTGAACTTCTACTTGATTGCTTCCTCCTCCTGTAGGATTAACAGGATACTCTATACCATTTACCCAGAATTTAGAGATTCCACCAGTGAATCCTTGAGTTGAAAGATCGTGGAATCTTACGATGTAGTGGTAAGTACTTCCTTCTTTGAATACAGTAACATTACTATTTTCTAAAGCTGCATCTCCCATTGATTTTTGTCCAGGGCGGTGTGCGTTTAGCAGTGAAGCTTTTACTCCTTTATAGTAAGTTGCAGTAGCTGCAGGAGTAGGTGTAGTCGCTGCAGGTTTTTGTTGCTCCTTAGGTTTAGGAGTTTCTACAGGTTTAACAGGTTTAGCTGGTTCTGTAGTACCTGAATCAGTTGGTTTGTCTGATGGTTTAGTTGTTGTAGGTTCTGTCGGTTTATTTGAAGGCTGAGTATTTTCAGGTGTTTCAGGTTTAACTGTAGCTTCAGTCTTAGCAGGTTTAGCCGGTGTTGGTTGAGTATTCGCTACCGTATTTAATGCATTGCTTAAATCAAATTTGAGAATCATTCTTTGAGTTCCAAATGCTTCACCAATAGAAGCCATAACTGGAACATAAACTTCAGTATAAGTTTCTAATTTATTATTTGAATCGATTTTATTTTTATCTACACTATAAGAAAGTGTTTTTGGATAAGCAGTACGTCCAGGAAATTTCTTTTTGTAAGTTTCTACGAAGTTATCAGTTTCAGCAGTACTATAGTATTCAACTATAGTAGCAGGATTAAATTCATTATTTTGAATACTATTACGATTTGCATGAGTTTTATTACCGTCGTAATATTTTAAATCTCCCAAGTAACCATTTAAGCCACCGAATGTAATTGGTTTAAAAGATACATTTACGAAATATTGACCATTTCGTACGATTAATTTGGTTTTAGTTGTATCTAAACCAGCGGCAGCCATAGATGCTTCACCTTCTGCTCCATAGAATTTAAGAGCTTCAGCAGTGATATTATATTCTCCATCAGGAAGATTTTTTATATCTTTTGCAGCAACGGCATTATTTTCTATAGCAAATGTAGTGTTGCTTTGTGTAGAGTTCTCGACCACAGCAAGAGTAGAGATAATAGTTGCTGCTGATAGAACTTTTAATAATTTATTTGCTTTCATTTTATTTTGATTTCTCCTTATATTTCTTTATACATGACTTTATACAAAGAGGTAATTTACCCCTTTGTATAAAGATTTTAATATTTATTTTATTTATTAAATTTTCTACGTAATACTAAAGCAGATAATAGTACTAATGCACCTAATCCAGCAGTAGCAGTAGAAGCTAATCCAGTATTAGCAAGTCCTTTTTTAACAGTATTTACAGGAGTTGCAGATGTTACTTGATTATTAGTTTTAACTACATCAAGGTTATCGTTATCTTTAATTTCTTTGTTATCAGTTTGTCCCAAGATATTAAGAGAGTCTTTTTGAGTAGTTTCATTTAAAACTTTATTTAAATCTAAAGCAGGTAGTTCTTCTTGAACTAAAGCTTCACCTTTATCAGATTTTATTTCTTCGTTTTTATTTGATGGAGCAGGTGTTATAGGAACAGGTGTATTCTGATCAGAAGACACAGTTTTTGATTTTACAATTGTGTATATACTGAAGTGGTTAGTGAAGAATGTAAGTTTTCCATCTTTATAAACACTTGGTACTTTTTCTAATTTATTACCATTTACATAGTAAACTTCTAATTTTTCATCTTCATTAGCTACAACAGCTACTGTAACTGCACGAGTTTCTCCTTGTTTATTGATTGTAGTTCCTTTAGAATCTATGAAGTGTAAGTCTATTGTTTTAACAACAGTTAGATTTTCCTCTGCTTTTTTAACAAGTTCTTCAACTTTTGCAACAGTTTCTTTATCAGCTTTTTCTATAACGAATTTATCTGCTTGAAGAGAAGTGTTGTCAAATGAAACTGTGATTTCTTCTGTTGAACCATTTTCTACAACTTTGGCTACTAATGTATCTTTAAGAGATGCAGAATTAACTATTTCTTTAAGTTTTGATGCTTCTTCTTTGTTTACATCTTTATCAGTAGCGATATTAGCTAAGGCTACTTTTTTAAGCTCTTCTAATTTTGCTTTTTCTTTTTCAGCTTGAGCCTTAGCAGCAGCT
>NZ_KQ959930.1 GCF_001553035.1 Gemella haemolysans | reverse complement strand
TCTAAATCAACCGAATTTGACAAAGAACCTTTTAATTTTATATAATTTTTGAATAAAAAAAGTATCCAAAATACAAAATTTTGGATACTTTTTTTACTATTCATTTTTGTTATTATTTACTGATTGTTGTTCGGTATTTTTAATATTTTTAGAGGTTGTTGTTTTGTAATTTGTAGTAGAATTTTCAGTTTTGTTATTTTTTTCTACTACTTCTGTCTCTTCTGATTCTTCTTTGTTAGATTTTGATGATTTCTCATCTTTTAGTCCCTGACGTGCAAGCAATTGCTTAATACTATCGTTTCTTCTTTTTTCTGATTTTGGCGTTTCTAAATATGCACCATTTATCAGATTTAAAGTTGTATTATTTTTATCTTCAATATATTTTGATATTTCATCATAATAATTTAATTTATCAGAAAAACTTGCTCTTAACGCTTTTACTTTTTGACCATCCTTCATATATATAGTGATATTATCACCATCATCATTTATAATTTCTGATATTTGAAGTCTAACTTCTTCTTTTAAATTATTTAAATTCCTATATATCTCATCTAACTTATCACTATCATCTTTAAAGTTTTCCAGAATTGGCAGATTATAATTATTTCTTATTTTTCCAGAGTATGGTATACCATTCTCCATAATTATCTCTATACTACCATCTTCTTTTTTATTTTGTGCAATAAAATTATATTCCTCAACTTTCACCTTAATGGTAGACGGTAATTTCGACTGAACAGAAACAGACTTAAATATTTCAAATCTGGATTGAATGTTTTTTTGAATTTCTTCATCTTTTATAGACCAAGTTCTTAGATTATTATTTATGTTACCCGCTTCTAGTATCTCTTCTTTAGTAATTTGATTATTACCTTCAACATCTATTGTTTTTAGTTTTAAATAATTACTAAATAATAATGTAAATACTGCTATCACAATTAAAAATAAAGTTACTATGAATATTAATTCTCTTCTTTTTTTTCTTTTAATTTTTTCTAATGAGCTTCGTCTCTTCTCATTATTTATTTTTGTTAGTAACTTTTGATTCTTCTTGTTCATGGTTTTTAATCCTCTTGACTAATCTTCTCAAACGTCGCTATAAATTCATCTCCACGATCTTCAAAACATCTATATTGATCCCACGATGCACATGCTGGAGATAGTAAAACTATATCTCCACTTTTTGCAAGTTTATTTGCGAAAACTGTTGCATCATCTACTTTTTTCGCCCTATGACATTCTACTCCATTAGCAGATGCTAGTGCAAATAGTATCTCTTTACTTTCACCCACAACAACCATTGCTTTAATTCTTGAGAAGAATGGAACTAATTCTTTGAAGTCAATTCCTCTATCTTTTCCACCACAAACTAGTATTATATTATTTTCAAATCCAGAAAGTGCAGTAGTAGTAGCTACTGGATTAGTAGCTTTTGAATCATTATAAAACTTCACTCCATTATGTTCTCCAACAAATTGTAATCTATGTTTTACTCCGCTAAAACTATAAAGTACCTTGCGAATTGTCTCAATCGATGCACCTTTTATGTATGATATTAATGCTGCATTTATTGCATTTTCTACATTATGCATACCTGGAAGAGACATTTTTGTTATATCAAATAATTCTATATCTTTATAGACTACCATATTGTTTTTTACAAACACATCTGCTTCTGAATTTTCTTTCGTATCATAAAGAATTACTTGTGAATTTATTTTACTCAATTCATATTTTTCTAATTCTTTAATATTTAAAACTAGAATATCATCTTGGGTTTGATTTTTGTAGATATTTCTCTTGGCATTTCTATAGTTTTCTACGCTACCATGATAATCTAAATGACCAACGCCTAAGTTTGTAATCGCTGCTACCGATGATTTGAAATACTTAGTTCCTTGTAATTGGAACGATGATACTTCAGTAATAATTAAAGAATTAGGATGATTGTATGCTACTTCAATAGATGGATATCCTATATTTCCTGCTAAAAAGACATCTTTATTAGCTGCTTTTAGTATGTCAAATGTCATTTGTGTAGTTGTAGTTTTTCCATTAGTACCCGTAATTGCTACCATATCAATATTAAACAATGTGTTAGCTAATTCTATCTCAGTTATAATATCAATATTTTTTTCTATTGCTCTTTGCAAAAATTCAATTTCATATTTTATTCCTGGATTTTTAACTATTAAGTCTATACTATCTAATAGTTCTAATGGGTGACCACCATCAACTATTTTTACACCTGAGTTTTTTAATTCAATAGCTTTTTTATCAGTACTCAGATCGTCAAATGCATTTAGGATTACATCATAGCCTAATTTATTTAAAATTTTTGCAGTTGAGTAACCACTTCTAGCAAATCCTAATACTAATATTCTTTTATCTTCTAAATTTATCATTTTATATTACTCCTACAAAATACCCTATAGCTGAAGATATAACAGCTATAATAACAAAAATGTATACAGTTTTTACTTCACCATAACCTGACAGTTCAAAATGATGATGTAATGGTGACATTTTAAAAATTCTTTTACCAGTTTTCTTAAAGTACGCTACTTGAATAATTACTGATAGTGTTTCTAATATATATACTAAACCAATAAATAAAAATGCTACTTCTTTATGTAAAATCACAGATATTGCAGCTAGAATTCCTCCTAGCGCTAATGATCCAGTATCGCCCATAAATATTTTTGCTGGATTTCTATTAAATAATAAAAATCCTGCAAGTGCCCCTACTATTGTTAAACAAAATACTAATACAGGGAAGTTATTTTCTTTATATGCTAATAAAGCAAACGTACTAGTTGTAATAATTGTTACGCTAGTAGCTAATCCATCTAATCCATCTGTTAAATTTACTGCATTAGAAAAACCAGTTTGCCAAAATACTAAGAAAATTATATAGAAATATGAAATATTTAAATTATAATCAAATACTGGAATATGTATATAATTAACATCTTTGTAAATGAAAGTTACTAATATATAAAATATTACAGAAAATAGTATTTGTAACATTAATTTTTTTCTTGGTGCTAATCCATCATTTTTCTTTTTCACTACGATTAACATATCATCTATATATCCTATTATTGAGAAAGATATTGTAGTATAAATGAACAGTATATAGTATTGTATATTCGGACTATCTAAAAACATAGCAACTATAAGTGAAATAACTATCGCAATTATAAAAGAAATACCTCCCATAGTAGGTGTTCCTTTTTTATGCATATGACTTTGTGGCCCTTCTTCTCTGATTGCTTGGCCAAACTTTAGTACATGTAAATATTTTATTAATCTAGGTAGCATTAGTACTGTCAGAAAATATGCTACCAGTAATAACGATATAGCAAATACTGTATCTGAATTACTCATTTCGTTCTCCTAACTAAATTTTATTTTTATCTTTTCCCCTTTTTTCACAAATCTTTGTGCTGGAATAGATTGTTGTTTAGCAAATCCATTTCCTTCGATTTCAATATCTAATCCAGATAATTTAGCGTAGTTAAGTACGTCTACTTTTGACCATCCTGTAAAGTTAGGTGTAATTATATTTTCATCAGAGACTAATAAAAATACTCTCTCTCCTTGTTTTATTATATTCCCTGCTGAAGGATATTGGCCAACTACCTTAGTTCCACTTCCAATTGTTATTATATTTTTAGTTTTTTGTTGTAAATTAACAATTGTAGATTCAACATTTTCCCCTACAAGATTATCCATTTGATAACTTTGAATAGTGTTGTTATCCTTTGATTTCTTAACATTTAAATAGTTAAGAGTATTTTCCATTATTGGTTTAAATATTTCAGATGCACCATTAGCATTACTTGCTCCTAATTCTTTAGAAGGTAATTTTAAACCAACATATAGTATTACTTGTGGATCTTCACTTGGTGCATATCCTATAAATGAGTGCATTACTTTATATGGACTCTTATAATATGTTCCTGTTTTCGGATCTACTACCTCTGCTGTACCAGTTTTACCAGATGTACTATAATTTTCTACAGCATATCTTTTACCACCTTGCGCCCAAGTTCCGTTTACAACACCATATAATTCTTCTTTCATTATATCAGCTGTACGTTTTGAAATTGGATTTCCAACAACAGTTCTTTTCCCAATATTAACATCTTTATCAATCGTTTTATCGTGAATTCTTTGTAGGAAATATGGTGATAACATCTGTCCGTCGTTTAAAATTGCTGTTTCTGCTTGAACCATTTGCATTGCAGTCACTGTACTACCCTGACCAAATACTGTTGTTGAAGCTGAAACTTTATTATTAAATACTAGATCTCCCGTTGCTTCATTACCATATAATGAATTCGTGCTCTTTCCAAATCCAAAGTTTTCTAAACCTGTTTTTAATTTTTCAGTTCCTAATTCATTTAATAAAGTTAACATTAATGTATTTGAAGATTGTTGGAAACCATGACGTTGAGTAATCGTACCCCAACCAATTTTATTCCAGTCAAAAATTGTAGCATCTTCTACTTGATATGATCCCGATCTATAATAACTGTCTGGTTTATATATGTTATTTTCTGCCATGATTGACATTGTGAATGTTTTTAAAGTTGAACCTGGTTCATAAGCTGAGTTATAGAAAATATTAGACCAAGCACTTGCAAGATTTTCTTGAGTATTAGGGTTAAATGCTGGTGTTTGTCCTAATCCTAATATTTCTCCTGTCTTAGGGCTGACCGCGATTGCAAACGCACTTTCTGGTTCATACTTATCTTGAATATCTTTTAAAGTATTATCAATAAAACCTTGAATATTTTTATCAATTGTTAAATATATATCTGCCCCATCAACTGGGTTGATTTCAACTTTCGGTATATTAGAAACAACTTTCCCCCATGCATCTTTCGCATAAGTAATATGTCCCTCTTTTCCTCTTAAATAATAATCAAAGGTTTTCTCAACTCCTAAACGACCTGTTATTAAATCACTATCAGGTGAATTTTGTGCAAATCCTAAAAAGTTACCAAGCATACTTCCGTTTGGATAATATCTTTTTGTTGTTGCTATAAATTCAATTCCTGGTAGTTTTAACTCTTCTATTTTTTTCTTATCTTCTACGCTTATATCTTTACCCGCAGTCCCAAATTCTACCTGATAGACTCCTTGTTTACTAAGTATATCTTTTATCTTGTTTTTATCTAATTTAATAAATTTAGATAGTTCTTCTGCTGTTTTATTAATATCTACCACATGGCGTGGATTTGTATCATCCTCTGTAGCTTTATCTGATACTACTGCTACTAATTTATAGGATTCTATATTATCAGCTAGTATATTTCCATTTCTGTCAAAGATTTTTCCGCGATTTGGCTGTAAACTACTATCTATCTTATACTTTTTATCTGCTAATTCTGAAAGATTATGTCCCCTAACCGTTCCAATTAACATCATTTGTCCTATATTTAATATTAATATCCATACAAAGAAAAAAACAAAAATTAGAAAAAATACAATTTTTGTTCTTTCTCGAGAGATATAATCTTTTCTTTCTAAACTTCTTCTATCTTCCAAAAACTTTAAGGTTAATATTTTCTTAAAAAGTTTTATCAATTATCTCACTACCTTTATACTATCTTTTTGAGTTTTCATTCCTACCGTCTCAGCAATCTTTTTAACTCTTTCGTAAGATGATAGATTGTTTATCATAACTTTTTGTTCATTATTATTTTTTTGTTTTTCTGATATTACAATATCATTTTTTTGTTGAGCACTTCGTAATGAATAAATCTCTCCTTTATAGTTTAACATAACTACGTTGGCAAGTAAAATAACTCCTACAAAAACTCCATACGTAGTTTTTTCTAGTAAATTAAACTTTACTTTCTCTTGTACTTTTTTTACTCCATATTCACGACTATATACCTTTAGTGTAGCCATTTTCTTTCCTCCCCTCTACTTCGTCTGAACTTCTGCAACTCTTAATTTTGCACTTCTTGATCTATTATTTTCTTCTAATTCAATATCACTAGGATATATAGGTTTTCTTGTAATTACTTTTAATTTAGATAAACTTTCTTCTGGCATAATAGGAAGGTTTTTTGGAATATTCTTTGATTTAGAATAAGAATTAAATATTTGTTTACAAATTCTATCTTCTAAAGAATGGAAGGTTATTACGGATATTCTTCCACCTACACTAACGATATCTATTGCTTGTTCTAATGAGTCTTCGAATACTGATAATTCATTGTTTACAGCAATACGAATTGCTTGGAATACTCTTTTTGCTGGATGTCCACCAGTTCTTCTTTTAGCAGCAGGGATAGATTCTTTTATAATTTCTACCAATTCAAAAGTAGTTTCTATAGGTTTTTGCTCACGTTTTTTTTCAATATTTCTCGCTATTTGCTTAGAGAAATTTTCTTCTCCATAGCGATAAAATATTTTTACTAAATCATGATAACTATACTCATTAACGACTTCATATGCACTAATTTTTGCATCAGTATCCATACGCATGTCCAATCTTGTATCATAATTATAACTAAAACCTCTTTCTGGTGTATCTAATTGTGGTGAAGAAACTCCTAAATCATAAAGAACTCCATCCACTTCATTAACACCATGCTCTGCTAATTTTTCTTTTAAATTAACAAAATTAGACTTAATAAAGACAACTTTATCACTGTATTCAGCTAATTTTTCTTTGGCATTTTCTAATGCAACATTATCTTGATCAAAAGCGTATAGTTTTCCATTTTTTAAACGTTTTAAAATTTCTAAACTATGCCCTGCCCCACCAAGAGTACAATCTACATATATACCATCTTCTTTTATATCTAAGCCTTCTACAGCTTCATTTAATAATACACTATAATGTTTAAACATTCTCATCCATCCTAAAAATCAAAATCTTCTAATTCTTCTGCTATTTCTTCTACACTAGCTTCACTTTCTTCTAGTAAGTCTTCCCAGCGTGTTTTATCCCATATTTCTATTCTATTTGATAAACCATTCACAACACACTCTTTATCTAAAAAAGCATGCTCTATAAGAGCGTTTGGAATATTAATTCTCCCTTGTTTATCTATTTCAACTTCAGTGGCTCCAGAAAAGAAGAAACGTTGGAAAGTACGAGCATTTTTTTTAGTAATAGGTAGTGATTTTATCTTACTTTCCACTTTTTGCCACTCTTGTAGTGAATAGCCAAATAAACAAGAGTCTAGACCTCTTGTAATAATAAATTTTTCACCTAGTTCATCTCTGAACTTTATTGGAATACTAAGCCTTCCTTTGGCATCCATTTTATTATTGTATTGACCAATAAACACTACTTCTCACCACCTTACTTTTATAATTTACCACATTTCCCCACTTTTTTCCACTAATTTCTAAAAAAAAATGAATTTTTTTGATTTTTTTACCATAAAAAAAAGAAGAAGCATTAATAAACGAAAATGTTTAAAAATGCTTCTTCTTTTAATTATAATATTCTCTTTCGTTCTCACCATCTAAGAAGTGAGAAGCACTTAAAGAATGTATTCTTTCTACTATTCTTAAAGCCTTTGTTTTATCCACAGTTGTTCTTCCATTAGATAACAATTCTGCTAAATCATCTATACTTAAATTAGATGAGAAAAATGTTGGTAATTTTTCTGCTTCTCTATGATTAATAATTGGGCCAAGCACCTCATCTCGAATAAATTCCGTAATATTTTCAGCACCTATATCGTCAATAATAAGAATTTCTTCATCTCTTATAAGATCAATATATAAATCATAACTGTTATTACTAATCTTTGATTTTATTTTTCTAATAAATTCAGGGTAGTATAAAATTGCTGGTTCTTTACCATTCTGTTTGAAATAATTGTAAATACATCCCATCAAATATGTCTTACCAGTTCCTGTTGGCCCATATATATATGCACCTCTTGTACTTTGTTTATTAAGGATGCTCATACAAGTGTTTACAATTTCTATTGCTAATCTAGATTTCTTACTATTCTTGGACAAATTATCAAATGTATATGTTAAAACTCTCTTTGGAATAAATTCTGTCTTGATTCTATTCGATGTTTTTTGGTTTTCAACTTTTTGTTTATATTCATCAGTCTCTTGATAAACTATATTAACCTCTTTATCACTACAAACCAATTTTGGTTTATGTTCAATATTTAGTAGTGTATCTTTAGAAATATAATATTGATAAAATTTTTCAAGATTATTTTCTACATCAATTTTAGAAAAGTTATTATCACGAATAAACTTAATTATCTCTACATCACTCAGAACTTTTTCTGTGATAAACTTCTTAAATGAATTTTCTGTATTACTTGATACTATATTGGATAATTTTTTCATTATACATCCCCTTTATTATATAATACTTTCATCAAATCTTTAAAAGTATCCTCATCTTCTTTTGTAACTACTCTGTCCTCTTCCTTTTTTGATTGATTAAAGCTATTTTGCCTATTTTGTAAATATTCAGGAAACGGAGCATGATTTGATTTTCGATTATTTGAATAAGATTTTTGTGGACTCTTATTAGTGCTAAAAGCTTTAGTTTTCTGATTTCTATTAGCTCTAACAAAATCTATAGCATCTTTAGCTCCAAATAATTTTTGAGCACTCCATGTACTTGCAATTTTATCTATATAGTTTATATGTGGTATTGAATTTTTACCACTTTGCTTAATAGAATACTCTAATAATATATTTAGTACACCAGTAGGAAAATTATACTTACTTTGTAACTCTTCAATATTTTTAGCATCTATTTTAGAGAGTACTATTCCTACCTGCTTATTTAAATATTCTACAAAATTAGTGTTATCAACTTCTTTAGCAAATTTTTCATCTTCAGTTAACTGCTCTTCTTTTTTACCAACAAGATTTTTATTTATCATACGATCAAGAGTCGGTACTTCTTGTTTTCTAACATTAACATTTAGTTGAGCGATATAATCACTAAGAACATTAATATTAATCTCGCTGGCTCCATTAGAAATTTCTACAGATTTTTCTATAGCACTAGACATATCTTCTGGAGACATTTTATAAATATGAGCTAAACCTAAAATTTTGTTTTTAACTTCTGGATTAGATATTACATCTGTTAGGTAACTATTAGCTAAATAAAAATTTAATTTATCAAAATCAAAGAAATATTCATCAAAATTTGGTCCATTAACACTTTTACTTGTTATATAATCAAAGCTAAAATCATTTAGATTTTCTAAACGGAAAACATCAGAAAATTTCGCAGAAATATCTTCAAAACTCTTAAAGCTTACTTTATCTAAAGAATAATAATTTACCAAATCAGAATAATTATTAGACCCCAATGTATTTTCTAATAATTTTGCAAGCACTGGTGTATTAAAAAACTCTTCAAAACTTAATGCTTCTTTTATTTTATATATAAACTGTCCAATACCATTATTATCAAAATACAATGACTGTATCAAACCCAAAGCTTCTAATTTTTTTCTTGCAATTAAGAACTTATTATCTGATAAACCTAGATTATCGAGTATATCATAATGTAGATAACTTTTAGATAGATTTTTATCACTTAGCATCTTACTACCAAAAAATGTATATAGACTAATTGCATCATTACCAAGTAATGGTAAATACAAGTTATGTAACTCTTTTATGCGTTTAGATGTATCAAAATCATTATAGACACAATAATAATCCTTAACTGAAAACTTATTATTCATGATTATCATCCATTACTTCTATAATGATTTGAGTATACTCTAATGCATATATAAAATCCTGATTATAGTCGTACTTAATTTTGTCATCATTTCGTAGTGGTGCAAAGAAAGATTTTACTAAAATAGGATAGATATTATCTAATAATAATTTTGCGTTATCATTTTCGTAAAGTGCTCTTAGGAAATTGAATACTTTATATACACAGTCTAGAAATTCTTCTTTATTAGGAGTACTAATATTAGTATGACTCTCAATAATAGTTGAAAAACTAAGAATATTCTTCTTATCATTTTTTGTTACAAAGGTTCTTAAATCATCAATAAGCTTATACATGTAATCAAAGAATATATCATGATTCTCTAAATAGTCATCATTAATAATATTAGATTCATTTTTTAATAACAACTTATTGATATTATAATCAGTAACAAATAGGTAAATCTTATAAAGATCAGAAAATTCAACATCGCTTAACTTCAAATAATCATTAACAATACTATTCAAACTCTTACCTTCCTTATAAATATTATAAATAGTATTTAGCCAAATAAACTCATCAAGATTTTCTTTTTGAATCAGTGTAATTAGGTAATTATTAAAATTATACTGATGTTCATCTTCAAAAATTATAGAAATTCTACTTTCAATTCTAGTAAGTATTAAGTTAAATTCTTTTTCTAATTCATTATTAAAATTATCATCATCAAAATCTAATTTTAATGATGCTTTTATACGCTTAAACTCGTCATAACTATTATCTGAATTGTCAATTCTTTCTTGATATACCTCATTATATCCAGGCTTTTGTGAATGATAATAGTTTTCTATAGCCTTATTAAATTCTAATACTTTTCCTAAGATTTTAATATATGCAACTTTTATATTCTTATTATTAGATATATTATTAATTAATTTTAACGCACTTAAAATGTCTTTCTTATTTTCACCAGTTAACACTAATGTTTTCTCATCTTCTAAATAAAACATTTCCTAAACCTCCAAAAAAATATTACTACCTTATGATACTCTATTTTGAAAATAAAATCAAAATATATGTAAGAATTATATAAAAAAAGAACCTTCCAAAAGGAAGGCTCTCACTGTTGCCTGGCAACGTTCT
>NZ_KQ959929.1 GCF_001553035.1 Gemella haemolysans | reverse complement strand
TTTGAAATGTTTGATTGTTCGTCTTCTTCTCGAGAAGACTTTTACTATTCTATCATTATCTTTATTTCTTGTCAATATTATTTTTCATTTTTTTTCATATTTTTTTCAATATTTCTTTTTTTTATTATTTACAATCAAATTCTAATGAGATATTATATTAATAACATAGTATAAGGAGGATTTTTTATGATTATCTTTAAAGAACCTAAAGATGTTACTTTGGAACAAATATTAAATTACAAAGAAGAATTTGTTCTTAATAATGAAATCATTCATGGTGCAGCTAATATGACTGCTTTATCTATCCCTGAATGGGTAAAATTTGTAGAAAATACTAAATATAAAGAAACAGTCACTCCAGGATTTGTTACTGCTCATACTTTTTTTGCACTAGATGATAATAAGATTGTCGGTATTATTAACGCAAGACATGAACTTAATGATTATCTATTAAACTTCGGTGGTCATATAGGTTATAGTGTTAGAAAGTCAGAAAGAAGAAAGGGTTACGCTAAGAGAATGTTAAACTACACTTCTGAATTTTTATTTTCACTCGGTCTACAGAAAATTCTAATTACTTGCGATAAAAATAATATAGCTTCAAAACGTACTATTGAATCATGTGGCGGTATTTTAGAAAACGAGGTAGTAGAAGAATCCAGAACTACATTAAGATATTGGATATATAAAAAATAAGGTTAGGTTGGAATTTAATCCAACTTAACCTTTTATTTCATCTCAACGACAGTAGCTCCCATTCCACCTTCGTTTTGCCCTCCGGTTCTATAGCTAGCTACATATCTATTATTTTTAAGGTATTCTCCGATATTTTTTCGTAGTATACCAGAACCTAAACCATGAATAATAGTAAATGTATCATAACCTTGAAGTATTACTTTATCCATATAATTTTCAATCTCTCTTATGGCCTCTTCTGTATTTAATCCTATTACATTAATATCAATACCGACTTTTTTACTACTTACACTACTTGTGCTTACATATCTTTTAGCAATTTCTGGTTCACTTTCGATTTTTCTAACTTCTTTTTTCTTGATATTTAGTTTCATAGCCCCCATTTTTATTTGTAGGGTGTTTCCTGAAATTTCTAATACAGTCGCTCTTTGATTATAACTTAGTACGAGCACATCATCACCAACCTGTATTTCACTATTATTAAACTTAGGTTGACTTTCTAATTTTCTTTGTAATTTTACTTTATTCTTACTCTTATCCATAGAATGAAGTAGCTCATTAAGTTCATGTTGTTTTAAAGAAGTATTGTCTTTAAATTCTTTATAAATTTCAAGCATTTCTTCTTTTTTCTCTTCTATTTCTTTATTTAATTCTATACTTAAATCATTATACAGACTTTCTTTATACTCTTCATATTTCTGTAGATTATATTCAAGAGTTTCTTTAACTTCATCAATTTCATCTAAACTTTTATTTATATATTCTAATTTATAATCATATTCTCTAATGCTTTCCGATAGTTTATCTATGAAGAGATTGTTCTCTTTTGTATTAACTTCTAATAGCGAACTCGCTTCATCGATAATAGATTGCTCCAAACCTAATTTAGCAGAAATATTTATTGCATTAGATTTCCCTGGTAAACCTATTATAAATCTATAAGTTGGCTTTAATTTTTCAAAATCAAATTCCATAGATGAGTTTTTATAATACTCTGATTCAAAACAATAATTTTTAATTTCTGGATAGTGCGTTGTACATAACATCGTTGCATTTAGATTCTTAAATTTCTCTAATAACGCAATTGATAGCACAGCACCTTCGCTTGGATCAGTTCCTGAACATAATTCATCTAATAGAATAATACTCTTATCATTTGTTTTATTTAATATATCAATTATATTAGTCATATGTGAAGAAAAGGTAGATAAGTTATTCTCGATTGATTGCTCATCTCCCACATCTACAAATACATCTTCAAAAAATCCGACTATTGATTCCTCTAATGCTGGAATATAAAATCCTAAATGTGATAAGTACACACATAATCCAACTGTTTTTAATATTACAGTCTTACCTCCAGTGTTAGGACCAGTTATTATTAGTGAATTTCCTTTATTATCTAGAATAACATCATTTTTTACAACTACATCTTTATCAATTAATGGATTATATGCTTTCTTTAGATTAAGTTCTTGTGAATTTACTATGCTTTGTTTATTAAAGCCATTTCTAGCACAAAAGTTCATTTTTGAAAAAATAAACTCTATTTGTGAGAAATTCCAAAGTGAATTTATAAGTTCGTCAGCTTTTTCTTTAATAACTTCTGAAGCTTCTTTTAAAATTCTAAGTATTTCTTCTCTTTCTTTGCGTTTCAGTATACCAATTTCATTGTTAATCTCTACATTTTCTTTTGGTTCAACATAAAAAGTATTACCCGAAGCACTCTCATCATGGATAATTCCACCAAAATCATTTTTATATTCTGGTTTTACTAAAATAACATCACGGTCATTTCTCTTTGTAACAATTGCTTCAGTCAATTTTTTGACATTTGAACGTAAGATATTTTTTAAAATTTGATCACTTTTGTTTTTCAACTTAGAAATATTTACTTTGATATTTTTCAGTTCTAACGAAGCGTCTGGTCTTATATAACCATCCTCGTCTATTATTCTATCTAGATACCTTTCAAGATCACTAAAATCATCTAGTTTAACAACATATTTTGTTAAACTAGGATAGTTAACATGCTCTTGTAATTTAATATTCTCAAATCTTCTAGAAAATCTATCATAAGTTATAATATTTCTTAATATATGGAAGAGTTCCTTTTCTGAAAGGACACTATCAATTTTAGCTTTTTTAACACTAGCATTATAATCAAATATTTTTAATTTGAATTCATTTGGATATTTTCTTAGTAAGTCATATCCTTCTTCGTTTTCTTTATGAACTTCTACTAACTTCTCATAATTTGTTATATATTCTAAATTTTTTATTTTTTCATAAGATAACTCTGAGAAACAATATTTCTCTATATCTTTTAAAACTAGGTCTAAATTAAGTTTCTTTTGAGTAATTTTATTCAATCTAATCTCACTCCTTCTATCTATATTTACATGCTTTATCATTTTATAACACAAACTATTATACACTAAATACAAGCATTAAACAATTTCTTTCGATTAAAATCATAATCTGGTTTAAGTTTACAAAAAATCGAAGTACTTTACGTACTCCGATTCTTTCAATTATTTATTAAAGAATAAACTAATAAACTGTTTAGACAACACTGGTGTGTTTTGTATTATATAGTCTGGTAACACTGAATCTTTAAATATCGCTATCTTCCAGTCTGGTGTAGGCAATACCGTTACTAGATATAATACTACGAAAACTATTAAATAGATTTCAACAAATCCTAAAATAGCCCCTAAATATCTATCCGTTATTTTTATTAACGGTAATTTTCTAACAACTCCTAATGTTTGTGCTAGTATTTGTATTATTAATCGAATTACAATAAACAATACAATAAATGACACTATTCGGTAATACGCAGTTGGAATATTTAATCCTTTATATATCCCTTCTAAACCATCTGTAACATCAGTTGGAATTGGTATCATACTTGTAAATAAATATGCTAGTCTTGAACTGAATAACATTGATACTACATAACCTATTACAATTGTTCCTAGATAAAAAATTTGCATGATTAACCCACGTTTGTATCCTAAGTACGCACCTGCAGCTAATAATAATGCAATAATTATATCAACCATGTTTTCTCCTTTCCAATCATAATCTATTTGCTTTGATGCCTTATGATTAGTATATTGATATTTTACTCTATCAACTTTAAAGTAGCATTAATCTATTTTAGACTAATGCTACTTTTTTAATTTAACACTTAATTATTCGACTCCGATAATATAAGGATATACCGGTTGCCCTGATTCAATAAGTTCTACTTCTACATCAGGATATTTTTCTTCGATTAATTGTTCTAAGAAATCTGTATATTCTTCTGTACTTTCTTCACCAAGGTAAAGTGTAACAATTTCAGAATCTTCATCAAGTGATTTTTCTAATAATTCTTCTAATACTGTATTAAGTGATAGATTAGAAACTACAATTTTACCATTTCTAATTCCCATGAATTCATCTTTCTTAATTTCAACACCTTCAATGTTAGTATCACGAACAGCATGGGTAACTTCTAAAGTACTTACCGTAGATAAAACTTCTTGCATATTTGCAAAGTTTTCTTCAGCTGCTGCTTGTGGATTGTATACCATTACCGCAGCAAGCCCTTGAGGTGCTGTTTTACTTTCAACAACAAAAACATTTTCTTCTGCTAACTCAGCAGCTTGTTTTGCTGCAAGTTGGATATTTTTGTTATTTGGGAAAATAAAGATATTTTTAGCATTAACTTCTTTTATAGCTTTCATGATATCTTCAGTAGATGGATTCATCGTTTGTCCACCTTCTACGATATAATCAACTCCCATAGAAGTTAAAACTTTACTTAAGCCAGCTCCCATAGAAATAGAAATCATCGCTTGTTCTTTTAACTCTTTTGGAGCTGTAGTTTGTTTAGCTTCTTGTTTTCTAAGAACTTCACGGTGTTGTTCTCTCATATTATCAGATTTAATTTTTATAAGTTCTCCGTATTGTTGCCCATAGTTGAACACATCTCCTGGAGTTTCTGTGTGTACGTGAATTTTTACAAACTCACTATCAGAAATAACTAATAATGAATCCCCAAATTTACTCATATCTTCACGGAATTTATCTTCATTAAATTCTTTTTTCTCTTTATCAAGACGTACAGTGAATTCTGTACAGAATCCGTATACTATATCTTCAGGATTCATGAAGTCCATATCATGATTATCTTCAAATTGCATGTCAACAACATTAGTTTCTACCGCTTCTAAACCTTCGATTTTTTCACCTTTCAGTGCAGCAACAAATCCTTGATATACACAAACAAGACCTTGACCTCCTGAATCTACTACACCAACTTCTTTTAAGATTGGTAATAATTCAGGTGTTCTTTTTAGTGACGCTTGGGCTTCAGCATATATAGCTTCCATTACTTCTACTACAGAAGTAGTATTTTCTGCTGCTTTAAGTCCAGCTTCTGCTGCTTCACGTGCAACTGTTAGGATTGTTCCTTCTACAGGTTTAATTATCGCTTTATATGCAATACTTACACCATTTTGAATAGCTTCAGCAAATTCTTTTGCATTAACTTCCTTTTTATCAGCGATATATTGAGACATCCCTCTAAATAGTTGAGAAAGGATAACACCAGAGTTTCCACGTGCACCCATTAATAAACCTTTAGAAAAAGATTTACCTAATTCACCGATGTTTTCAACAACATTTGCAGCCGTTTCTTTTGCACCTGATGACATCGAAAGATTCATATTTGTTCCTGTATCACCATCTGGTACAGGGAAAACGTTCAATGCGTTTATTTTTTCTGCATTTTTAGCTAAATTTTTCGATCCTAAATCGATCATTTCAGCTAAAACAAGTCCGTTAATTTTCTCCACTATCTTTCCTCCTATTTATTTACCTTGATGCCTTGAATGTAAATGTTAATTTCATCTACTTTAACACCTAGTGTTTTT
This sequence comes from Gemella haemolysans, assembly GCF_001553035.1. Taxonomy (GTDB): domain Bacteria; phylum Bacillota; class Bacilli; order Staphylococcales; family Gemellaceae; genus Gemella; species Gemella haemolysans_B. Next base: position 32,806 of record NZ_KQ959929.1, on the reverse strand, counting down.
TCTATTTGATATTTAACTGAAGATTGAACATTGTTTGCTATTTCTGAAATTTTTGTTCCATACATAACAATTATATATAAATCAATAACAAGTTTATCTTCGTCTTTTTTTACTTTAATTCCTTTTGCGTAATTTTCTTTACGTAAAATTTCTGTAATTCCATCTTTAACTTGATTTTTACTAGCCATTCCTATAATCCCGTAGCAACTTACAGCTGCTCCACCAGCTACTGATGCAATAACATCATCACTTATAGAAACATGACCAAATTCATTATTAATTTCTAATGACATATCTTTTCCTCCTATCCAAAAATAGACAAATTGAACATACGAACTATTATACCTTTTTTGACAGAAAAATACAAGTAAAACATTGATATTTCTCTACTTGGAGCCTTTTAGCATCCCTTTTATAATCCTATTATTTATTATTATTGATGAACTCCTTAGAGTGAATCATTAATGTAATAACATCACAAACAGGAGTTGGAATATTATGAATTTTTCCTAATCTCGAAATCGCCCCATTTAAGAAATCAATCTCAGTAAGCCGACCATTTTTCATATCTTGATAAAGAGAAGGATAATGTGCACCGGCAATATCCAATGGGAAGATATTCTTAATATTGTTCTCTATAACCTCTTGTTTTACATCTACTCCTTCTGCTCTTCCTACAGCTGTTACCTCATTCAAAACTGCTCTCGTCAATTGTAAATTCTTATCATAACTTCCATACTGATTAATATTACAATCAATTAAAGTACAAAATGAATTTAGGACACAGTTTAATCCAGCTTTATGCCAGATTGATTGATAGGTATCAGCTGAATACTTAATATTTAATCCAGCTTCGTTAAATCTTTCTACTAAAGATAATGTTCTATCTAGGTTAATCTCTTTAACCTGTTTTAATTCTATTTTCCCTGTTCCATGAGCTTTCAATATTCCTGGTCCACCAAGACCACTAGTCCATACCGTAACACCTATTAAAATATTTTCTTCTTTCACATAATCCTTTAGTGTTTCCACATGCCCAAGACCATTTAATATACAAACAATTTTAGTATCCTCATGAAAAAGATGCTTCACACTATCTAACATTGGTCTCAACTGCATTGATTTAGTAGCTACAAAAATAACATCATACTTCCCTGAAATCTGCTCTGGTTTATATATTGGAATATAGTAGTTTCCTAAATCAACCTCATCAATTATTACCTTTAATCCTTTATTTTTTATATTTTCAACATGTTCTTCCCAAGTATCGACAAAAGTTACATCCTCATTATTTTTAAATAACATGTACCCAAATCTTGAACCCAGTGCCCCAGCTCCTGCAAATAAAATTTTCATAATCATTCTCCTTAATATATTTTCTACTATAATTTTATAATTACAAAATTACTTTGTCAACGTTATCTCTATATTTTTAAAATAAAAAAGATACTCGAAATAAATTCGAATATCTTTTAATGTAATTATAAGTTTTCTGGTTTATATGCTTCAGGTTTATATAGTTTTAATACATCTGAATAAAGTCTATCAGCTAAGAATGCAACTACAAACGGAATTACAAAGAATGCTAACAGAATTGGCAGTAAGTTTCCACCATTCATTGCATATGATTTTGTAGGTCCGATTAATCCGATAATTCCAAATCCTGCACTTTCATGTGTTCCAAGAATTTTTAGGAAGTATCCAGATAAACCTGTAACTGCTGCTGTTGTTAAAATAGTAAGGAATAATTGTGGTTTACGTGCACAGTTTGGCATCATAAGTTTAATTGCTCCTAATAGGATAGCAACACTTGCTCCTTTACTGTTAGCTCTGTATGTACCAATTGCTAGTACTGCTGCTGCAGAAACTAATCCCAATGTAGCCGCTCCAGCACCTACATAGTTCTCATTCGTAAATAAGATTAATCCCATAGCCACTGTTGATACAGGTGTTACGATTAAGAATGAGAATGCCATTGTTATTAAGATACACATTAATACTGGTTGTAATGTTGTGAATTCAAAAATTAATGACGCTAATAGTTTTGTTAAACTCTTTGTATAAGGTAATGTTACTAATCCTAATGCTGCTACTAATCCTCCAGTTATCGGTAAGAAAATGATTGTAACAGCTCCAAATTTATCTTTAACATAACCTAATGCTAATGCTCCAATTGCTGCTATTAAAATTACGTTAAATAAATCTCCCATTGGAACTCCAGTCCACGCTTTTGTTTGAGCATTAAAAGTTAATGATCCACTTGCCGCTAAGACTGTAGCACCTAATACTGATGACTCTAAAGGTTTAAATTTTAAACTTTGCCCAACAATTACACCAACTAAAACTGGTACAGAAAATTGTAATAAATACATCGCTTGTGAAAGTGTAGTGAATACGTTCGGTGCAAATAGAGTTCCTAAGTACTTAAACAATGTACTTAAAACAGCATTTGGAATTAATCCAGCAACAACTCCTAAGGCAGTTCCGTTTAAAATAATATTAAGAAAATCCTTTACTCTTTTTGACATATATATCCTCCTTTTTCTTGTTTGTTTTTAATATAATAAATATAATAATATAAAATCAAAAAAAAGTAAAGAATTTTTTGAAAATTTCTTTCTTTTTTCTTTTTTTATTTCATTAAAGTATATACAAAAGGAGAATTCGTAGATATAACTACAAAATTCTCCTTTTATATATTCTATAGTAATGGTTTTTTATTCGGTGTACCAGCTTTCCTTGGATATTTATTAGGTGTTTCTTTGGCTTTACGAATTTCTAGTATATGCCTTTCTTCACCTTCAATATCAAATTCAAGATCTTGCTCTAATTTTCCGCCTAAAAGTTTTATTGCATTAATTGCTTCTTTAGTCTCTTCTTCAGCTTTTTGAGCTTTTAGACTTAAAAAGTAACCATCTTTCTTAACTAATGGTAAACATAGTTCAGCTAATACATTTAATCTTGCTACCGCTCTAGCAGTTACTATTTCAAAACTTTCTCTGTATTCTTTATTTTGACCAAATTCTTCCGCTCTTGCATGAACAAAATTGCAATCAGTAAGCCCAAGTTCATCCTTAACTAGATTTAAAAACTTAATACGTTTATTTAAAGAATCAACAATAGTAACTTTTAAATTTGGGTATAATATTTTCAATGGGATAGACGGAAATCCTGCACCGCTTCCCACATCACAAATACTTTCAATATTTGAATAATCTTTATAGAATGCTAATGAAATTGAGTCAAAGAAATGTTTTGTATAGAACTCATCTTCTTCAGTAATAGCTGTAAGATTGATTTTTTGGTTCCATTCTACAACTAAATCATAGTATTTACTATATTGCTCTTTCTGAAGTTCTGATAATTCTATACCTACCTTTTCTTTCACAGAATTATAGAACTGCTCTTTATTCATTATTCATACCTCTTCTTTGTTCTAAGTATACTAATAGAATAGAAATATCCGCTGGATTAACTCCTGATATACGAGATGCTTGTCCAATCGTTAATGGTAAAACTTTTTTTAGTTTTTCCCTTGCTTCTAAAGCTAAACTTGGTACATCATCATAATTAAGATCTGTAGGTATTTTCATCTCATTCATTTTTTTAAGTTTTTCAACTTGTTGAATAGATTTTTTAATATACCCTTCATATTTAACCTCGATTTCAACTTGTTCTACTACATCTTTAGGTAATACTGTTTCGTCATTTGCTAAATAAAGTACATTTGCATGAGATAATTCTGGACGTCTTAGCATATCAATTGCTAAAATTCCATCACGAATTTCTGCACTATTTAACTCTGCTAATTTTTCTAAAGTCGCAGCTGTTGGAGTTATTCTAAAAGTCTTAAGTCTTTCTATTTCATCAGCTACCATACTACGTTTTTCACAGAATTTATTATATCTTTCTTCAGTTACTAAGCCATAGTTATAAGCTTTTTCCGTTAAACGCATATCTGCATTATCATGACGTAGAAGTAATCTATGTTCCGCTCTTGATGTTAGAAGTCTATATGGTTCGTTTGTTCCTTTTGTTACTAAGTCGTCAATAAGCACTCCAATATATGCCTCATCTCTACCAAGTATCATAGGTTCTTCACCTAGAACTTTACATGCAGCATTTATTCCTGCCATGATCCCTTGACCTGCAGCCTCTTCATAACCACTTGTACCATTAATCTGACCAGCTGTAAATAATCCGTCGATTAATTTAGTTTCTAATGTTGGCCAAAGTGTTGTTGGATTTACAGCATCATATTCAATAGCATAACCATTACGCATAATAACTGCATTTTCTAGTCCTGCAATACTTCGAACCATATCTCTTTGTACATCATCGGGTAAAGACGTTGATAAACCTTGCACATAGATTTCTTTCGTATTTCTTCCTTCTGGTTCTAAGAAAAGTTGGTGTCTTTCTTTATCATTAAAACGAACATATTTATCTTCAATACTTGGACAATATCTTGGTCCTGTTCCTTTAATAACTCCAGAGTACATTGCAGAACGCCCTAAGTTTTTATCAATAATTTCATGTGTACTTGTATTAGTATAAGTTAACCAACAAGGAACCTGATCTTTCACAAATTCTGTAGTTTCATAACTGAATGCATGCTCTTCATCATCCCCTGGCTGAATTGCTGTTTTTGAAAAATCTACACTATCAGCATTAACCCTTGGTGGTGTTCCAGTTTTAAATCTAACTAAATCAAAACCTAATTCTTCTAATTGCTTTGCAAGATCTATAGATGGCATCTGATGGTTAGGACCTGAAGAATATTTAATATCTCCAATTACAATTTCACCACGCAAGTAAGTACCCGTTGTGATAATTATTGTCTTAGCTTTATATGCTGTACCTAGCATAGTTCTTAGACCAACCACTTTATTATCTTCAATAATAAGTTCACGTACCATCGCTTGCTCAATATCTAAGTTTGGAGTATCTTCTAAGATTCTCTTCATCTCTAGTTGATATTCTACCTTATCAGATTGCATTCTTAATGCACGAACTGCTGGACCTTTTGCAGTATTTAACATTTTACTTTGAATATTAGTTTTATCTGCTACACGTCCCATTAGACCACCCAGTGCATCTACTTCACGTACAACAATACCTTTTGCCGGTCCTCCTACACTTGGGTTACATGGCATAAAACCAATAGTATCTAGGTTAATTGTAATCATTAAAGTTTTAACACCTTTTCTACTAGCGGCGTGTGCAGCCTCAATTCCAGCATGTCCTCCTCCAATTACAATAACATCATATTCTTTTAAAAATTCAGTCATAGTACCTCCATATATTTTAACGTAATTGCAAAATAATGCTTTGACCAAAATTTTGATATATTACTAAATTTTTACCTTTATTATATTATCATATTAAAAAGAAAAAAACTAATAATATACATATGATAGTTTTGTTATTTCATATTTTAAATAAACTATCTACATTTTCATCCTATAGTTAGATAGTATTTATATTCTTACTATTTAACTATAATATTTGAATACAAAAAAATCGTAGCACTTTCGTACTACGATTAATATTTTTATTCTGTAACTTTGTTAAACTCATTAAATTTATCTTTACTAAATAATCCTAAATGTTTATCTACCATTATAGAGTTTGTCATACCGCCGCTAACATTTAAGCAAGTACGTCCCATATCTAAAATTGGATCTACTGCTAAAATTGGGTTAATTTGATTAAATAATGCACCAAAACCTACTCCATTTACAGAAACTGAAGCGGCAGTAATTGCTGTTCCAGGAACTCCTGCAATACCTACTGAACCTAATGTTACAACAATCACAGTCATAATAAACAATGTTGCATCAATTGCGATTCCATTTGCATTAGCTAAGAAAACTACTAACATCGTTGGATAAATCCCCGCACATCCTTGCATTCCCGCTGTAGAAGAGAACGAAGCAACAAAGTTTGCTGTTGATTGGTTTACTCCCATTTCTTTAGTTAATGTATTAATTGTTAGAGGTAAAGTCCCTGCACTTGAACGTGATGTAAATGCTAAAACTAAAGGTTTACTTGCTTTTTTGAAGTATGTAACTGGTGAAACACCGTGTAAAACTAAGAATAATCCTTGAATAATGAATTGAATTACTACGGCTACATACAGTAAAGCAATGAATAATAACACATCTTTAATTGATTTTAATCCTCTTTGAGCAATTGTATTCGCTAATAATGGGATTACTGCATAAGGTAATAATCTAATTACTAGGACTGTCATACGAGAAACTATAGCATGTAAGTTGGCGATATAATCAATAAAAGTTTTAACTTTGTTTTCATCTTTATTTTGAATATATCTTGCCGCTAAGCCTATAAACATTGCAAAGATCACTACACCGATAACATTAAAATCAACCATTGCTTTAATTGGATTCGAAGGAATTAATTCGCGAATAATTGTTACAACGTTCTTCACTTCTTTAATTTTACTATCTCCATTTCCTAAAACAATAGAACTGCTTCCAAGCTTAAAGACAGTAGACACTATAAACCCAACAATTGAACTTATAGCTACCATACCTAAAGTAATAATTAAAGTTAAACGTGTTAATTTTTTAACATCTGTATTTGCATTAATATTAACAATAACATTAATTATTGACACAAGTACTAATGGAACAATTAACATTTTAATTAAATCAATAAAACCATTACCGAATAATGAATACCAAGTCGTAATCTCAGCAACATATTTAATTTTCATCGGTTCATCACTAAAACCTGAATATGCTTGAATAGCTATACCTAAAAGTAAACCAATTGCTGTTGATAATAAAGTTCGCTTTGAAGAACTAACTCTTTTTTGTGCTAGATAATACATAAAGTAAAATAGCCCAAAAAGCACTAATAAAAATAATAAAGTTTCTTTTGTAGAAATCATAATAAATTTCTCAAAGAATGTAAATTTGTTTTCCATTTATCTATCCTCCAACTGAGTATATTACTCATCTTCTATTTATATTTTGTGAAATTTTGATATTAAATTTTACTCTAACTACAGATAGAATGGAAAAGAATTGAAGCTTTTTCCATACAGTACCTCCAAAATGTAAATTATAGTAAAATTAAACTACAATTTTCATAAATTTTCAATAGTTTTGCTCAAAATAAATATTCTGAAATGTTTTTGTTTACTTAACTTTTCTTATACGTTATAATAGGGAATAGTTATCATTTATATATAAATAGAACGGAGGAATTTTTTTTGAATATTAAATTAGTTTATGCGAGTTTAACAGGTAATACGGAAATATTATCTGATTTAATGATTGAAAAATTCGAAGAAGAAAAAGGATTAGAAATAGAAAAATTATTTATCGAAGATATGGAAGACTTTGATTTTCTTGATGATGCCGATGCATTTATTGTAGCTACATACACATACGGTGAAGGAGAGCTACCAGAGGAAATGGAAGAATTTTTCGAAGCTCTTGCTGACAAAAATTATGAAGGAAAAATCTATGGAGTTATCGGTACTGGTGACACAATTTATGATGAATATTGTGCTTGTGTAGATCAATTCAATGAGCAAATTGCTAAAACTGGTGCAACTAATCCTACAGAAAACCTTAAAATTGAGATTGAAGCAGATACTGACGAAGACTTTGAAAATATAGATAAATTTATCGAAGCTTTCGCTAGTGCGCTATAAAAAATACGGTTATGAATTCTCATAACCGTATTTTTTTATCCTTTAAAGAAGACATTTACCCTTTCAAATTCGTCTTCCCAATTATTCCAATCTAATCTTATCTTAGCATTTTCTTCAAGAATATCTTCTACTAAGCTTTCGATTGTAATGTCTTCTAATGAAGATTTTATTGCCTTATTAACAGTATTAACTTTCTTCAAATACTTATTGTAACGTTTATCAACTGCTAAAGCACCTTCAAAAATTTTAGAAACATAATCAGTTTTTAACGCAAAAATTTCCACTTCATCATTTAGCGCAACATATATATCATACAAAGTAACTTTCTTGTTAGATTTATATTTATATCCTCCGCCAATCCCTGTATTAGCTTTAACTAGATCATTGACAACCAATTTCCTCATAATTTTTTTTAGATACGTTGGAGATATATTTAAACGCTGGCTTATTTCTTTTGAATTTAAGAAAACATGCCTATCTTGAAGGTATAACATTACCATTATACAGATTGCTTGTTCAGTACTTTTTGTTAAATGCATAAACTCAACCTCTTTTCTTTTATATAACTCTACTTACATCCTTATTTTATGATATATTTTTATAATTGTCAAATGTTATCTTATTTTTTCTCCCCAGTATTGATAATAGGTACATTCAATGGAACCATTGAAAAGTTTTCTTCTTTTCGTTGCCTTTTTCCCGTATAAATGTTCAAACATTTTATGAGAAGTTAAAAGATAAAGTGACCAATGTTTTTTATTTTTAAGTTCCGTTCCTAAAAATTTGTACATAGCTTCTACTTCTTTTTTCTCACCTAAACGTTCTCCATACGGTGGGTTGGCAATCACACACCCAGTTTCCTTCTTCGCTACAAAGTCAAAAACTGACATTTGTTTAAACTTAATAACTCCCGCTAATCCTATTTCTTCAGCATTATTTTCAGCAGTCGCTATCATCTTAGGATCAATATCAGAACCATATAATTCTAATTCTTTCTCATAATCAATTAGATCCTCAGCCTTGTTTCTTTCTTCATCTACAAGACTTTTTGGCATCCATGGCCATTTTTCAAAGTCAAAGTTTCTATTGATTCCAGGTGCCATATTTTGTGCTGCCATAGCCGCTTCAATTAATAATGTTCCCGATCCACAGAATAAATCATATAATGGTGTTTCACCTTTCCAGTTCGTAAGTTTAACCATTGCTGCTGCTAATGTTTCTTTTAATGGTGCAGTCCCTTGTTTAGCTCGATATCCACGCTTATGCAGCCCATCTCCAGAAGTATCTAATAGAATAGTTGCAATATCATTTAACATAATAATCTCTAATCTATATCTAGCTCCTGTCTCAGTTAACCAACCTGTAACTCCATAGCTTTTCTTCATTTTCTCAACAATTGCTTTTTTAACGATTGACTGACAGTCAGAAACACTGAATAATGTAGACTTATGACTTCGTCCATCTACAGGGAATTTGGCATCTACTGGAAGATATTTATCCCATTCTATTTCTTTAGTTTTTTCAAAAAGTTCTTCAAAAGTATATGCAGGAAATTGTGCAACTACGATTTTAACCCTATCTGCACATCTTAACCATAGATTCGAACGTACTATTGCTCTCTTATCTCCTGAATAGAACACTCTCCCGTTTTCTACTTTTGTTTCATAACCTAATTCTTGCACTTCTTTAGCTACTATTGCTTCAATTCCCATAGGGGTTGTTGCTACTAAATTAAAATTCATTTCTTCCTCCTTAAAAAAAGAGGCTCCTAAGAGCCCCTAGAACTAGTTGTTTTTCTTATCATAAGCCATATTCTGTATCTATCTTACTCAAACGAGACTAGTTTACTCTCGTAAAAATAGCTGTGATCATCTGTCTAAATATATACATATTTCCTATTCCTACATTCATTTCTGCGGAATAAGTGCTTCTACCAAAATTTGAATTGCTCACTCAAGGGGTTTACCGCGTTCCACTTCTTATATTTCTATAAGAACTCCGTCACTGTGGCACTTTCAAGACACATAACCATATAGAAGACTACTTAGGTCATATTTTCTGCCGTCACCATAAGGTGCCTAAACTTATTTTTTCGTTTAGCGTTGAACACTACAGGCATCTCAGCCTGTGTGAGTATGGACTTTCCTCAGCATTACTGCCGCGATCACTCAAAGAAAAACACTTATATTACTTTACACTAAAAATAACATTTTGTAAACAATAATCTAAACTATTTTTCTAATACAGAAATTTTACCTTCAGCAATTTCCTCTAATGCTTTACCAACTTCTTTATGAGAAGTGTATTTGTCAAGTTTGCTTGTTTCAGGATTTGCAAATAGTTCTCTTGCTCTTTTACTTGCTAATGATACTAGCATATATTTTGAATTTACTTTTGATTTTAATACGTCTAATTTTGGATATAACATTTTTTTCTCCTACATTTCTTCTAATTCTAACAATGCTCTTCTATACTTCATCTCAATACGTTCACGTTTTAAGTGCTCACTCAGTATGATAGCCCTAATTCGTTCTACAGCTTTATCCACTTCGTCATTCTCAACTACATAATCGTATAAATGCATCATGTTAATTTCTTTTTTAGCTTTTGCTATACGTGACTCTATTACTTCATCACTCTCAGTTCCGCGACCTTTTAATCTTTCTTTAAGATCACCAATACTTGGTGGTGCTAAAAATATAAATAAAGCATCCGGAATTTTACTTTTTACTTGTCCCGCACCTTGTACTTCAATTTCTAAAAATATATCTTTTCCTTTTTCCATCGTCTCCCTTACATATTTAACGGGAGTTCCGTAATAATTATCGACATACTGAGCATACTCTAATAACTCACCTTGTTGAATTAAAGATTCAAATTCTTCTTTTGTTTTAAAGAAATAATCAACCCCGTCTACTTCACCAGGTCTCATACCTCTTGACGTCATTGAAATTGAATATTCGAAGTCAACATCATTACTTTCAAAAATTCTTTTTCTAACAGTACCTTTACCTACTCCTGAAGGTCCTGAAAGAACTATTAATAATCCTTTCTCCATTTTTCGTATCCTTCTGTTATGTTTTATTATCTTTTTATGATACCATAAATAGGAAAAAATTTAAACTATAAACATGTATATTTAAGTTATAAATTAATTCGATAATATTTTCTTAAAATTCTTAATTTTTATTTTTAAAATACAATTCTAATAATTGCTAGTGAAACTATTCCTACTACAACTATCACCAAGAGGCTCTTTGAAATGATTGCACTTAATACCGTAGGTAGAGAAGCAAGTAGATTTTCATAATTAATTCGAGGAAACTCCCCAATCTTTTGAATAAATAGACTATCAAACCATAAAGCCGACATTATTACAATCGGTACAAAACTAAGATACTCTATAACCGGTTTAGGTAAATCGAATTTCTTCAATAATACGAATGGAAGTACCCTAGATAACCAAGTCACAATTGCACAGCCTAATATTGTTAATATTATATAGTTAGTAGATAACATTTTTCAGTACCACTCCTATCGCACATCCTATTAAAGTAACCACTATAATTAATAAATTACTTGGAATAAAAATCATTCCAAAATATACTAAGAAGAACACAACAACAATTACTAGAAATTGTACTTTTTTCTTTATAGTAAAATCTGAAATAACTTGTAAGTATAATAATCCTATAAACATCGCTACTAGAGCAAAATCTAAACCTAGCACCTTAGGATCCTTAACTATTCCACCTAGTAATGCACCTAGTACCGATGATGCAACCCATGTAAAATAAGATACTAGGTTTGCAGTATTGAACCATTCATAAGTCAACCTTCCATTAGTATAGTTTTGTTTATTCATTCCTAAAGCGAAACTCTCATCAGTTAAAAAAGTACCAATTATAATATTTTTAAATACACTGTATCGCTTGAAAAATGGAGCTGTTGCCATGCTCATCAATATCATTCTTGAGTTGATTAAAAATGTTGCTAAGACAATTGAGAGTACAGGAAAACCACTAGAAAGCATGCTTGCAGTTATGAATTGAGCACCACCTGCGTATATGAATAACGACATCGCTCCAACAAAGAAAGGATTAAGGCCAACCGACCTTCCAATAATTCCAAAAGCTAACCCTATGCCTATGTATCCAAAAACTGTCGGTAACGTATCTTTTACACCCGTCTTTACATCTAATTTATCATTCATATGCTCACCTTCCCTTGCTATTTAATTGTTTTATTTTATTAAAAGCTCTCCAATAAGATCTTTATCAATTTTTTGTTTAACCGTTTTTTGTCCAGTATATGTTACTAAGCCAGGTTTAGCACCAGATATTTTTTTTACATTTTTAATTAACGTTCTATCAACATTAACATACTCTTCATTTTTAAACTTCGAATAATAAGCAGCTAACATTGACGCGACTTCTATCGTCTCTTCACTAGGATTATTATCAAAAATTACCACGTGACTCCCAGGAATATCTTTAGCATGAAACCATAGATAGTCTCGTCTTGCTAATTTATTAGTAATCGCATCATTTTGAAGATTATTTTTTCCAACATAAATGGCAGTACCATTATGATTAATTACAAAATAATTACTCTTATTCTTTTTCTTATTAACCTTAATCTTTTCTTTTAATATTCCATTAGCAATCAATTCTTCTTTGATTTCCGCTATGTCCGTTTTATCTGCATTTTCAATTTGAAATTTAATAGTCTCAAAATATCCTAAATCCTGTTTTGAAATCTCTATTTGTTCAATTAAATTCTCAATCGTTCTCTTGTTCTTTTTATATAGATCAAAGTACTTCTCTGAATTCTTCTCAATAGTTAGATTTGGATCTAACTCAATCTCAATATCCGATAAATCTTCACTATAAAAATTTTGCAGTGTTACAATCTCTGGTATTTCTTTTTTAAATAAATAAATATTTGAAATTAGAAGTTGTCCCTTTAATTTATAATCATCTCTATTATTAGCTTGTTCCAGTTCATTTTTTAATATATCAATTTTCTTATTTAATCTATTTATTTTAGAATTAACAAAATTAAAAAGCTTTTTGTCAGTATTTTTATTTATTGACTCTCTGGCTATATCCATGTAATAGTAATCTAGTAATTGTGATAATGATTCAAAATCTCTACTATATTCTTTAACTTCAAAGAAATAAAAATCCTTCTTATTGTTCTCTTCAAGTAAAACGGGTTTAAAGTAATTATCGAATTCCTTGCAAAAACTAATAAATGAGTTTTTCAAATCTTCTTTCGAATTTTTTTGAAAATAATTATTCAGTAGCACTGAAACGCCGTAGAAACTTTTCATTAAGAATTTTTTATCATCATTAGAAAACTCAATGTCACTATAGCTACTAAAATCAAAAGGATTAATTTTTTCAACTGTTGGAGGAAAAGTGTATTCCATATTAGATATAGTCGATCTCTTATACTCAAGACTATAGCTATTTTTTAAAGATTCTAATATTATATTATCTTCATTAGTTAATATTATATTTGAGTGTTTACCCATTAATTCTGAAATTAGATAATAATACTTTTCGTATCCCAAATCATCAAAGTTTTTAATTTTAAAAATAACTATACGGTCATTATTAACTTGATTAATCTCTAATATTATTCCACCTGTTAGATACTTTCTCAGTACTGAACAAAAATTCGAAGGTGTCGAAGGATTTTCAAAACTATTATTTGTTAACTGTATTCTAGATGCACTTGAACTTGCAGATAAAAACAATTTTAAATTCTTTCCTTTTCTAACAGAAAATACAAATTCATCTGTCGATAAATTATTTATTTTATTTATACGACCATTTAATATATTTTCTTCTAATTCTTTCACCATTTTTCTCATAAAAAAACCATCAAATGCCATTTTTATCCTCCTTGTATTTTAATATATAATTAAAAATTATAGCATAGATATCAATTTGTGTATATGAAAATAAAAAACATACAAATACAAAAAAGAGACGATATATACATACCATCTCTTCTAAAATACTATTTATTTTCAAATCTTTTTGAAACTAATACTCCCCACACTAATAATCCAAGTAATACTACCCAGAAAATAACAGTCCAAAGTGTTGAATGTGGAAATTCATGAGGAATAAGCCCTAATTTCTCATGAGCAGCAGCTATAACAAATAACTTAATACCCACCCATCCTACAATTAGAAAGGCAGCAATTTCTAATCCTGGTTTAGTTTCTAAAACTTTGATGAATATATTAGCTGCATAACGCATGATAACTACACCAACAAAACCTCCAATTACCATTACAGTAAATTGACCAAGGTTAATTCCTCCAATAGATGTTTCAGAAATATGAGGCAATGTTATCGCGATAGCTACAGCAGCTAAAATTGAATCAATCGCAAAAGCTATGTCAGTAAGCTCAACTTTAATTACAGTCGCCCAAAAACCACTTTGTTTTTTAGGTTCAGCAATCTCTTCAATTCCATCCCCTTGTTTTCGTTTGTCGAAAAATTCTTTAATATGTGCACCTGCCATATATAATAAGTATAAACCACCTAAAACTTGAATTTCCCAATACTGCGCTAAAATTGTAATTAAGAAAATCGCTATTATTCTAAATATTAGTGCTCCTGCAAGACCGTACATCAATGCATGCTTTTGTTCTTTAGGTGGCAGATGTCTAACCATAACAGCAAGAACAATAGCATTATCTGCTGAAAGTAATCCCTCTAAAAGTATTAAACTCAATAATACTATCACATATTGAATAAGTACCTGTGTATCCATTCTAATCTCCTTCTATCCTATTATTTTTTTCATTAATCTAACAATAACTATGACTACGATTAATCCTAACATGTTTAATGCTAGCGGTAAAAAGTTACCAAGACTAAAAGTAATATTCTGATTTAATAGATTAAAAGATTTAGTAAAGATAGTTAATACACTATTATCTACTCTTTCTGCTGGTACAGAAAATCTAGATTTTATCATATTTGCTATAACTTCTCCTCCTATAAAATATAGAAGTGAGAAAGAAATTGCCAAGTTTGTGTTATTAAATAGTGTTAAAGCTAATAGGAAAATAAAGTTAGCAAACACGAATAATAAAACTAGCATCGTAGCGAATGATCCTGCTGTATTAACATTCAACATTAATGTTTTTAACTCTTCAAAAACATTTCTTTTTCGTAAGAAAATTATTCCTACGAAACATGCAATTACTATAACATAGTAAACTAAAAAATAAATTAAATTTGCTAAAATAGAGAATATATCACGCACAGTTTTCTTTTTTCTTATTTCTAAAAGTACATTGACTTTTGAAATATAATCTTCTCTATATGAATATATATAATTTAATCCCATTATAAAAATTACAATTACCATATCCACTTTAAGAATTAATGAAAATATAATATCTAATATCGACTTATCATAAAACGTAGCCAACGTGTCTAGTTTATATACAAATGCAAAGTTAATTAACAATAAAATAATTATAAATAAATAATTAAATTTACGTCTAAATAACTTTCCGAATTCTATCGCAAATAACATTATAGATCAGCCTCGCCCTCATATAATTTAATTTTTTCACCTAAATTACGAATTTGAAATACTTCTATGTTATTTTTCAATAAATCATAAACTACTTCTTCAAGTACCTCTTCCCTTACTACTATTTCATTATTGTGATAAATAGTAAATTGATAACCTTCTAAAATTTGATCTAGATTTTCTTGACTAGAAACATTTATAGCCGTAAGTTGTTTTAATATTAACAAGTCTTCTAAATTTCCGAAGTATGATTTAATTCCATCAGTAATAACTAAAACTTTATCAGCAATACTATTAAAGCTATTAAGCATTGTATCTAAAATAATCACGTTTGCATTGTTTGATTTATCAAGAATTAATTCACTTATCTCTTCTTTATCTTCAGTAGTTAAGCTTTCTTCAGTGTTATCAACGATTAATACATTTTGATCTACTAAAATTGAAAATAGAATATGAAATTTTGTTACTTCATTTGATTCTAATTCTTTATATTTTCTACTAGAATCTAAGTTTAAAAATTCTAAATCTCCTACTAATTCTTCTTCAATAGCTTTTATATTAAATAGAGATAATGCTTTTTTTAGATTTTTTAATAATGACAAATCATTGTAAAATCCAAAATCTTTAGCAAATAAAAGTCTCTGATTATTTATATTCTCACCATCAAAAAGAATCTCACCTTTAAACTTAGTTCTCTGTCTAAATGAATCTTTTAGTAGTTCTAAACTTGAAGAACTGTTATTGACAATGGTTAATATTTCACCTGTTGCAACTCTAAAATCAAGTTCTAATATCGTATCTCTTTTTATTTTTTTTGTATATTCTTTAAATTCTAAAACCATTATTTCTCCTATAAAAAATAACATTAGTATAATCTTCTGTTATTATATTCATTTTATCTCTTTAAATATTAGATTACATCTTATTATAATACCATTGCTTTAACTTAATGTCAAAAACAATAGTAATAAAAACAAAAGATGATAGAAGAAATTTCCTCTATCATCTTAATATTATTATTTATTTTCTTTTACAAAGAATGAAAGTACAATTCCTAATACAAATCCTACTAATGCATAGTTTAACCAAGCAAAATCAGCTGGTACTGGAAGGAAGTTTACTTTAGCTAGTACATTATCAACTGCAGGTACTGCAAGCTTAAATGTTGAAGCTACAGTTGAATATAAACTAAATAATCCAGTGAATAGAACTGTACAAACATAAACTACTTTTTTACCACCAAAGAAATTGTTTAAAAATCCTAGTAAAATTAATACCATTGTTAATGGATATAATAAAACAAGTACTGGAACAGCTCCTTGGATAATTGCTGCTAATCCGTAGTTACCAACAGCAAATGAGAATAATGTTAATGCGATTGCATAAGTTTTGTAACTAACCTTGTCATAAAGTCTTACGAAGAATGAAGCACAAGCAGTTACTAATCCTACGCTTGTTGTTAAACAAGCTAAAAATACAATAACAAATAGTAATAATTTACCAACATTACCAAAGTAATATGTTGTTGCTCCAGTTAATACTCCAGCTCCAGTTTTTTGTAATCCTAAAACAGAAACAGACGTAGCTCCGATATTAGAGATGAATACATATACTAAAGCTAATAACACAGCAGCGATAATTGCTGATTTAGCTGTATTGTTAAATACTTCTTTTTTTGTTTTTGCTCCGTAAAGTTTAACAGAGTTAATTACGATAATACCAAATACTAATGATGCTAATGCATCCATTGTATTATAACCTTCCATTAATCCATTTGTAAATGCTAATGAAGTAGTTTGATAAGTTTTTGTAGGTTCTTGTGCCGCACCCATAGGTTTAACTAATGATGCAATGATTAATACAACCATTGAAAGTAGTAAAACTGGTGTAATTACAGTCCCGATTCTATCTACTAATTTATTAGGGCTAATTGCTAACCATAAAGTTAATCCCATAAAGAATGCTAAGAAAATAGCTTGAGCAATTGTAGTATTTTCTGGGCCTACGAAACTTGATAATCCTAATTCATAAGTAGTAGTCCCTGTTCTAGGAATTGCAAAGAAAGGTCCAATTGTTAAGTATAATAATGTCGTAAAAGCAACACCGAATACTTTCCCTGCTCTACTTGATAAATCTAATAGGTCTTCAGCTCCTGAATACCCCATTACAATAACTCCTAATAGTGGTAATCCCACTCCCATAATAATAAATCCGATCATCGCTGTAGATAAGTTTGTTCCAGCGTTTTGTCCTAAGAATGCTGGGAAAATTAAATTACCAGCACCAAAGAATAGTGCAAATAACATAAGTCCGATTGAAACGTATGGATTTTTCTTTAAAAATTTCAACATGTCATCTCCTCCAAATTTTTTTTATTTTTTTAAGTATGTTATATACAATAATATATTTATTAACATTTGTCAATAGATTTTTTAAAAATATCACCTTTTTTGTTGGATAAATGTTTTAAATTTTCTGACAATTCTAAAAAGTTGTATACTTAGTATCTCGTTTACATATCTAAGAAATCAATAATGCAATCATTTTCAAATATCTGATTTCCCATAATATATATATCGCATTAAATAAAAAAAGAATTTGATAATTGAGAATAATTATCAAATTCTTTTTTTATTTATTTTTTTATTTCTTCTTTATAATCACAGTGTGTACAATGAACACCTTTTTTTCCTTCATATAGAATATTCGTACATTTCGGACAATTTCTATTTATAGGTTTATCCCATGAAACAAAATCACATTCTGGAAATCCTTCACAACCGTAAAATAATTTACCTTTTTTAGATTTTTTCTCTAAAATCTCATGTTTCTTACATTTTGGACATGTTACTCCAACCTTTTTTTGAATAGTATTGGTATATCTACAGTCAGGGAAATTAGAACAAGCAATAAATTTACCGAATTTACCTAACTTAAATACAAGTGGTGAAGAACATTCTGGACATCTTTCTCCAGTAAATTCTTGTTTTATTTCTACTTTTTCCATTTCAGTTTCTGCTTTTTCAACATCTTTTCTGAAATTGCTATAGAAATTATATATAGTTTTTTCCCAACCTACTTTACCTTCTGCTATATCGTCAAGTTGACTTTCTAAATTAGCAGTAAACTTTGTATTAATTATATCAGGGAAATACTGTTCAGTTATCTTACTTACTAGTGTTCCCAATTCGGTTGGCGTGAACACTTTATTTTGCAGTTTTGCATAGTATCTTTTTTGTAAAGTTTCTACAATTGTAGCATATGTCGATGGACGACCAACTCCAAGTTCCTCAAGTTCAGCTATTAATTTCGCCTCTGAGTAACGTGCAGGTGGTTGAGTAAAATGCTGTTCTTCTTTTATTTCTTTAACTTTAGCATCTTCTCCAACTTCAAACTCTGGTGCAAGTTTCACTTTTTCTTTTTCTTTTAAAACCGCTAAGAAACCATTGAATAATAATTTAGAATGTGCTCCACGATATATAACATTATTATTTTCAAATGTAGTTGTACTCGTTTCATAAACAGCAGCACTCATTCTACTTGCAATAAATCTTTCCCAGATAAGTTTATACAGTTTATATTGATCATTAGACAAGTATTCTTTAATGCTGTCAGGTGTGAAATTAACATTTGTTGGTCTAATTCCTTCATGGGCATCTTGAACATTTTTACTTGATTTTCTAGCTTTTACTGAAGAAGCAAGATATTCCTTACCGAAATTGTTAAGTATATAATCACTAACCATCTTAATCGCTTCATCTGAAACCCTTGTAGAGTCCGTTCTCATGTATGTGATTAAACCTGTAACTCCACCTAACTTTTTAAGATTTATACCCTCATATAACTCTTGAGCTACACTCATTGTCTTACGAGTTTTGAAATTAATCTTTCTAGATGCATCTTGTTGCATTGTAGAAGTAATATAAACATTCGGTGCATTTCTATTCTTATTAGTTTTTGCTACATCAATAACTTTAAATGTATCACCTACTATTGCTTTTCTTATATTGTCTACATCCTTCTTACTCTCAAGCTTAAGCTTTTCACCTTTATAAGAATAGAAATTAGCCGTTAGGATCTTTCTATTTTTTATAAAATCAATCGGCATAGACCAATATTCTTGAGGAACAAATTTTTGAATTTCTTCTTCTCTATCGACAATTAATTTAAGTGCAGCATTTTGAACTCTTCCCGCTGATAACTTTGGTTTTACTTTTTTCCAAAGTACAGGAGAAATATTATATCCAACTAAACGATCAAGAATTCTTCTAGCTTGTTGAGATTGGACTAAGTCCGTATTTATTTTTCTAGGATGTTTTATCGCATCTTTGACTGCATCTTTTGTGATCTCATTAAAAACAATTCTATTGTCAGAATTATTATCTAATCCTAATATATGAGCAATATGCCAAGCTATTGCTTCTCCTTCTCTATCGGGGTCGGATGCAAGGAAAACTTTTTTTCCTTTTGCTTCTTTTTTTAAAGATTTAATTACATCTCCCTTACCTCTTATAGAAATATAATCAACATCTACATTTCCATTATCTAGTACTTCTACTCCCATTCTACTTTTAGGAAGGTCTCTTACATGACCTTTTGAAGATATTACTCTATATTTTTTCCCTAGATATTTTTCAATAGTTTTTGCCTTAGAAGGAGATTCGACTATTACTAAATTTTCTGCCATTTTCTTCTCTCCATAATTTTATAATAAGTAGTATCTTAAAACATTTTTATTTACTTGTCAACTTTTTTAATAAAAAATTAATCAATTTTAGTCAGTATTAATGGTTCAGCATTCTCTCTCACTACAATTGTGTGTTCATATTGAGCAATATAAGAACCATCATTTGCAACTAATTCCCACTCATCTCTATCTGAATTTCCTACAGTTTTTGCTTTAGTAGATACGAAAGGCTCTACTGCTAAACACATACCATCTTTTAAGATTAAATTATCCCATGGATCAAAATAATTAAACACATGTTGTGGTTCTTGGTGTAATGAAGTTCCGATTCCATGACCCGTTAAGTTTTCGATTACTTCTAATTTATGTTCTTTTATTTTTTTATGAACATGTTTACCAATTTGGTTAATTTTTCTTCCTGCTACAGCATGTTTAATTCCTTCATAAAATGCTTCTTTAGCTACTTCACATACTTTTTCTTTCATTGGATCATCTACTTTACCTACAACAAAAGAAATACCTGTATCAGCATAATAACCATCCTTACAACCAGATACATCAATATTAAGAAGATCACCATCTTTTAGTATTTTTGTACTAGAAGGTATTCCGTGCGCTGCTTGATAGTTTAATGAAATACATGTATATCCTGGAAAATCGTATTCAGTAATTGGTGCAGATTTTGCACCATATTTTTCAAATAATTCTTTAGCTGTATTATCTAGTTCTTTTGTTGAAACACCAGGTACTGCTTTCTTAACCATTTCATCGCGAATAGTAGCGCAGATGAAACCTATTTCTTTCATTTTTTGTAATTGTTCTTCTGTTTTAATAATCATGATTTCTCCTTTTATTTAACTAGTTCGAATAAATTTTTAATAGAATAAGTCGGTTTATGCTCTTTAGTTTCTAGATCTTCTAAACTTGTAACACCTGTTTGAACATGAATTGTATCTATACTACCATTAATACCAGACATAATATCTGTATCATAGTTGTCCCCAACCATTACAATTTCATCTTTGCTGTAACTAAATAGATTCATAGCACTTTCCATGATAATTTTGCTAGGCTTACCTATAAATGTAGCTGGTGTAGAAGTTGCATACTCTAGATACTTTACTTGTCCCCCGTTACTTGGTACAAAGCCATTTGCTGTTGGTAACAAAGCGTCTGGATTAGTACCAATCAGTTCTGCACCGTTTAATACAGCTTTAGCCGCAGTTGCAAGTTTATCATAAGTAAGTTGTCTATCAAGACCAACTACAACTGCATCAACATCTTCCTCATTTTCTCTTTGAGTGAATGAATTTAAAGTATTCTTAAGCCCTGCTTCACCGATTACATATAAATTTTTATATCCTTTACCTTCAAGATAAATTTTAGTAGCATCACTTGATGTAAATACGTGTTCTTCTGATGTCTCAATATCAAATTTCTTTAAGTGTTCTGCCACATCTTTAGGTTGTCTAGTTGAATTATTAGTTAAAAATAAATAATCTATATTATTTGTATTTAGATAATCAACAAACTCCTTTGCATATTTTATCTTTTTATCACCATTATAAATAGTACCATCTAGGTCTATTAGATATAATTTATATTGTTTTATACTCATTCTATCTCTCCATTAATTTCATTTATCATAATATATTCAAATATTAGTTTCTTCTATAAGAATAAATTACGCAACTATTTCTATTTTACACCGATTATAAAAAAAATAAAAGCATTAATTAGGATTTTCCTACTTAATGCTTATATATAATCATTAAAAATACTATTTAAAAAGACTAGCCACGAGTTCATTTCCGATAGTTGTTTCTTCTCATGATACCAAACTATCATTATGACAGATTGTAAAGTTATATACCATTTTAGTCTATTTCTATATTTTATTGTCGGTTCTTGTCCATAAATTTTTAGCCATTCATTCCATTCATTTTGCGGAATATATCGATATAATACAAATGAAATATCAATAGCAGGATCACAAAGTATAGAGTGTTCCCAGTCTACTAAAAATAACTTACCTTGATCTGAAAGTAACCAGTTATCTTTATGTAAATCCGTGTGACAAGGTGTATATTCTACATCGTCATCTGGCAAACACTTCTCTAAATAATTTAGTGCATTGACAATATTACTATTTTTCCTAAGGTCATCAGCAATAATCGATTTTAAATTACAAAGTGATCTAGCTGCTGTTTCTTCAGCATAACCTTGAGCCTTCATAATTTTTTTTAGTTTTGATGATCCGTGCACTTTTTTCAAAATTTCAGGTATACGTTTATCCGTCATATCTTCCGTATTTAACGTTCTACCATTTTCAAAATCTTGCGCGATTAATACATCTCCATTACTAATACGCTTAGTCCATCTTAATCTAGGTACAATACCTTCTGCAGAAAGAGTTGCTATCATCGGAGTAGTATTTTTTTTAATAAAGTAACGTTGATTATCTCTCGAACAAAAATAATCATCGTTATATGTATCATCTAAAGTCCAGCCCATCTGATAATATTCTTTAGACATATTTTATACTGCTCCTTTCTTCAATCTCTTTTTAAAAATTATAATGCACTATATATTTTACATTCTTTAATCATTTTTTTCAAGATGCTATTTTTTAACTAAAATTAAAAATCTCAAAGATATTATAATTTACATATACAAAAATTTGAATTAATATCTTTGAGATTGCTTATTATCTTATTTTTTACAAAATAAACATTATATAAAATAAATATTTTTATAAAATTTATTGTTCACAACAAAGTTTATAAATTCCTTCTGCATAGATTGCAGTAGCTAATAATAAATCTTCAACTTCTAAATATTCATTTGCTTGGTGCATAGTATCTTCCTTACCTGGGAAAAGTAATCCAAATGCAACACCTTTTTTAAGGCAACGTGCATATGTTCCTCCACCTAATACAAATGCATCATTTTTAGTATCCCCTGTATGTTTTCTATACACATCCATTAATGTTGTAACTAATTCATCATCTTTTGGTACATAGTGAGCTTCTTTAGTACTTGTTACTTCAATATCTATATTATCTACCTTAATCCCATTCAATCTATCAACTAAATCAAATTTCTTAGGATGACGACAGTCCGTTGAAACTAACCCAATTTTTCTTTCTAAATCATACTCTAAAATTCCATAGTTATATGTAGCTTCTCCCATTTCATCATCAGAGTAATTAATTCCTAATTTTTCACCAAATGGATCATTAGCAAGTTTTTCTACTATATAATCTACAAAGTTTTTACCGTTGTTATCTAATCCTAATGTACTTAAAAATTCTGCTAATTTTGTTGCACCGTTAATACCATATTGCGGTGTTGAACCGTGTGCAGCTTTCCCTTTAAGTGTAAGTTTAATTGTATTCCCTACCTCAACTTCACCTTCAAGTTTTTCTTGCGCTAAGAAGTTTTCAAATTTTTCTTTGATATCTGATGCTTCACCTTCTAATTCAGCTTTTGCACTAGCTACAACCATATTAAGAACTTGTCCACCGTTAAACTTAACAAGTTTATAATTATATTGTCCATCTTCATCAACGAATTTCAATTTATGATCAAAAGTTGCTCTTGCTTTTTCAGCATACACTAATGGGAACATTGCATCTGGCGTAAATCCAGAAGCTGGCTGTTCTTCGTGTTTAAAGTACGCTTCAACACATCTAAATCCAGTTTCTTCATCGCTTCCAACAATCACCCTTACTCGTTTATTCCATTTTACACCTAGTTTATCTAGAAGTTTAACAGCATAGTAAGCTGCCATTGTAGGTCCTTTATCATCTAATGATCCACGAGCAAATATTTTACCATCTCTTATTTCTGGTTTAAATGGATGACTAGTCCAGTCAGCTTCTACTACCGGTACTACATCGACATGTCCAAGGATACCAAATAATTCTTCTCCTTGTCCCACTTCAATGTGCCCTGCTTTATTTTCTACTAATTTAGTTTTGTAACCATCACGCTTACCAAAAGATAAAATTAAATCCAATGCTTCTCTTGGTCCACTTCCAAATGGAGTTTCCTCAGTTATATCTGTTCCTAAAATTGAACGTACACTTAATAATTCAAATAAATCTTTAAGTAGGTCCTCTTTATGATTTAGAACCTCTTGTTTAAAATCAATAGTCATAATATTTTCCTCCGTTATTTAGTTAATTTATTTAATTCATCATCTGTTAAATATCTATACTCGCCTAATTTTAGATTCTCATCTAATTTCAAACTCCCTATAGACAATCTTTTTAAATATGTTACTGTTGCTCCAAGAGACTTCATCATTCTTTTAACTTGATGAAATTTCCCCTCGGTAATGAATATATTTGCTTTACTATTTCCTTCACTACTATCTAATATTTCTAAACGCGCAGGTTTACACCTATACCCATCTTCTAAAATCACACCCTCTTTTATAATTTTGAGATGTTCATTCTTTAGTTCTCCACTTACCTCAACATAGTATTTTTTCTCTACATCTTTCTTAGGGGAGATGAGTTTATGAGCCAACTCACCATCGTTTGTAAGTAACATTAGTCCTTCAGTATCTTTATCAAGTCTACCGACAGGAAAAACTTTGTAAATACGGTCTTCATCTCTTAATATATCCACAACAGTTCTTTCAATCGCATCTTCCGTTGCTGAAACCGTATCTTTAGGCTTATTCATCATTATATAAACATATTTTTGATACACTAGCCTATTCCCATTTACAATTACCTGATCCTTAAATTCATCAATCTTATAATCAGGAGTCTTTATTAACTTATCGTTAATTAATATTCCCTTTTTAATAACTTTTTTCGCTTCTGCTCTACTTAATGTCGTAGTTGTACTAATAAATTTATCTAGCCTCACTATGCTTATCTCCTTAACCTTCTTAAAGATGAAATTCTAATCTTTCTTCCAAATAAATATTCATCGAATTTCATCATAGTTATACTGAAGAAATAGATAACAATACCAAAGATTGCACAAATCATAATTAGTATCATACTTGAAATTTTTGATTCAATTACAAAGTTTGTAAGTATTGACTCATATATTGCTGCAACAGTAATAAACATAATGAAACAACTACTTAATATTATTGAAAATCTAGAAACAAATTCAAATATTCTAAGCCTAACTTCTGTATTAATAATAACTAAATTAATTAGTATCATCACAAGATAAGTTGTAATTGAAGATAGAATTACACCATTTGTCTCAAAATTCGTTACAAATGGGGTAATCGTTAAATACTTAACAATTAATCCTACAACAATAGCAACTAGGTTTAACAATTGCTTATTAACAGCTTGCATTATTATACTAGTTAAACTATAAATCGAATAAAGTACAGCCAGTGGTAAATAAAACCTCAATAAATTTGCATTTTCTAAACTTCTACTGTAAAAAGTAGAATATATTGGATCGGCTAATACATACATACCTACCAATGCTGGTAGCACGATCATCATTAAAGATAAAATAACTTTATTAATTTGACTACTAACAGTAATTCTATCACCTTGTGCAAATAATCTAGTAATTGAAGGTAAAAATGTACTAGAAAATGCCGGGGCAATTGCCACAGCAATCATAACTACTTTATTAACAAGTTGTAATGCTGAGAATCTTCCATCTACAATATCTGCTTTACCTATTTTCGTCATTCCATGAATAAAATTATGTTGGTCTATAATATTTAGAATTGGGAATAATCCTACAATGAAAATAAATGGAATTGAAACTGAAAAGAATTCTTTTACTAATGCAGTATTTGAAACATCCAATTGTACTTCATCTTCTTCTATATTAAAATCAAGATTTTTTCTATTTTTAGAATAAAAAAAGAAAAGTGTAATTAAAGAAAAAACAGCTCCTACCGCTGCTGCAAATGTTGCACTAACATTTCCTTCAACTACTCCATATCCTAAAACTCTCATAATGAAATATGTTGCTCCTAGCATAAAAGCAATACGTGCCACTTGTTCAATAAATTGGCTTAAAGCCGAAGGTAGCATAATTTCATGACCTTGGAATAATCCTCTAATTCCTGATGATACTAAAACTAGCGGAATACCAAAACTCAAGCTTTTTAGAACTAATGCCCCATCTTGAGGAGTAAATTTTTGTTGATTACTTATTAAAATTTGATCTGATATATATCCAGAACCAAAAAATAATATACAAAAACCTACAATTCCCATTACTACCAATAACCAAGATCCTAGCTTATAAATTCTTCTACTAACACTATATGCACCTAATGCATTGTATTTAGCTACTAATTTCGCTATTGCTAGTGGTGTTCCTGCACCAGAAATCTCTAGTATAGTTGCATAATAACTATATCCATAGTTGAATAAAGCCATTTGTTCCTCTCCACCAATTATCTGATAAAAAGGTATTAGATATACCGCTCCTAAAATCTTTGTTAAGATTAAACTTAAACTAAGTATCGCAGTCCCTTTAAACAAGGAATCTTTTTTCAAATTTTTCACATCCAAACTAATATTTAATTGTTAATATATATTTTTATAAGTATAAATACTGATAGCAGTACACTAATGCAGCAACTAGACTGTATGCAGCTATCAATTTCAATACTTTATCCATACGTCTTTTTTTTATTTTTTTATTTGCCACTAAGACTATATATGAACCTAATAGTAATACAAATGTTATAATAAAAACTACAACAGATAAAAATATCGCCATACTATCATCCTTTCTTTTTTATATAACTTTATTTTATCATGATTTAGAAAAATTTTAAACACACTTTAAGATTTAATTATAAAAAAATTACTTATATCATCCCAAATTAATTTTTTATGTTAGATTTTATAACATACTCTTTATTTTGTTATCTATTTTTGTTATTATACTTAATAGATATAAAATTTTTATTTCACAACAATTAATTAGAGAGGTGTTATTATGGGGTTTAAAGAACTACAAAAAAATCTTCCCGTTTTTTCAATAAGTGTAGTAACAAAAATTACACAACTTACTGCAAGACAAATAAGATATTATGAAGAAAAAAAACTTTTTACACCAAAACGCACTGAAGGTAATACTAGGCTATTTTCATTTAATGACATCGATAAACTGCTAACAATTAAAGACCTTCTAACAAAGGGCTTTAGTTTAAAAGCTATAGATGAAATTATTAACGAAAAAGAAGTTCCTGCTGAGACAACTCAAATTAGACAAATTATCCATAACGATATATTCGCAGGGCCAAATGGTTTACCTAGAGAACGCTCAATTGGACGTGGTGATTTATCTAGATTTTATAACAACAAAAAGAATAAATTTTAGTGTTAGATTTTTTACGATAATTTTCTACAAAATAAGGAGACAACATGACTAAAACTATTACTAGAGAAGAAATAATTAAAAGAATTAAAGATGAAAACGTTAAGTATATTCGATTACAATTTACTGACATTACTGGAACAATTAAAAATGTAGAAGTACCAGTTAGTCAAATTGAAAAAGTATTAGACAATAAAATGATGTTTGATGGTTCATCAATTGAAGGTTTTGTACGAATTGAAGAAAGTGATATGTATCTTTACCCTGATTTAAATACATTCTTAGTATTTTCTTGGGATAGCGAATACGGTAAAGTAGCTCGTTTCATCTGTGACGTTTACACTGTAGATGGAAAACCTTTTGCTGGCGATCCTCGTGGTAATTTAAAAAGAACACTTGAAAGAATGAAAAAATTAGGATTCGATACATTAAACCTTGGACCTGAACCAGAATTTTTCTTATTCAGACTTAAAGAAAATGGTGAACCAAGTTTAGAATTAAACGATAACGGTGGTTACTTCGATCTTGCTCCTGTAGATTTAGGAGAAAACGTACGCCGTGACATCGTTCTTGAACTTGAACGCCTAGGATTTGATATTGAAGCAAGTCACCACGAAGTTGCTCCAGGTCAACACGAAATTGACTTTAAATACGATGATGTAATTTCAGCTTGCGATAACATTCAAACATTTAAATTAATTGTAAAAACTATTGCTAGAAAACACGGTTTACACGCAACATTTATGCCAAAACCAATTTTTGGTATTAACGGATCTGGAATGCACTGTAACGTTTCTATGTTTAGTAACGGGGAAAACAGTTTTTATGATGAAAACAGCGAAAATGGGTTAAGTGAAGTAGCATCACACTTCATCGCAGGAGTTCTTAAACACTCTCGTAGTTTCACTGCTGTATGTAATCCAACAGTTAACTCATATAAACGTTTAGTACCTGGTTATGAAGCACCTTGCTATGTTGCATGGTCTACTTCAAATCGTTCACCTCTAGTTCGTATTCCAGCTGCTCGTGGAAAATCTACACGTGTAGAAGTTAGATCAGTAGATCCAGCTGCAAATCCATACTTAGCAATGACAACTATCTTAGCGGCAGGTTTAGATGGAATTGAAAATAAACTAGTTCCAGCACCTGAAGTTAGAAGTAATATTTATGTTATGACTCGTGAAGAAAGAATAGCAAACGGTATAGATGAATTACCTTCAACACTATATACAGCACTAAAAGAATTATCAACTTCACCTATTATGAAAGATGCATTAGGAGATCACATCTTCTATAACTTTATAGAAGCAAAATCAATCGAATGGGATTCATTCAGAACTCAAGTTACCGATTGGGAAATTGATCAATATTTAAAAAATTATTAATTAAATAAAACAAGGAATAGCTTAACATCGAGCTATTTCTTGTTTTCTCTTTACAAAAAAAGCTACAGAATATTAATTCCGTAGCTTTTTTCTATTAGAATTTAGATAGTAATTCTACTAATGCTTCTTTCGGTTGGTATCCAGTTTTTTCTTCTAGTACTTCACCATTTTTCATTATTAATAGTGTAGGAATTGACATAATTCCAAATTCACCAGCAGCTTCTTGATTTTCATCTACATTAACTTTGTAGAATTCGATGTTTGAAAATTCGCTAGCAACTTCTTCTAATACTGGTGCTAACATTTTACATGGACCACACCATGGTGCCCAAAAGTCAAATACTTTTACACTATCAGTTTTTGATAATTCAAAAAATTCTTTATCTGTTATTTCTCTCATTTTTTCTGTCTCCTTTAATACTTATGAATTTATTTTATAATATCATAGCCAATTATTCAAATTATTTGTTTTGGCTATTATTTTTACATCATTGGCATTTGTGGCTGCATTGGTTCATCCTTTGAAACATCGGCTACAACAGCTTCTGTTGATAAGAATAAACTTGATACACTCGCAGCATTTTGTAATGCCGAACGCGTAACTTTCGTTGGATCAACTATTCCAGCTTTTATCATGTCAACCCACTCTTCAGTAGCGGCATTAAATCCATACCCTACTTCAACCTCTTTAAGCTTCGCTACAATAACACTGCTTTCTAATCCAGCATTTTCTGCAATTTGACGAACAGGAGCTTCTAAAGCTTTTTTAATAATATTAATTCCAGTTTGTTCATCACCTGTTGCTTCTAATTTCTCAACTTCAGAAATTACTTGAACTAGCGCTGTTCCTCCACCAGGAACAATACCTTCTTCTACAGCAGCTCTAGTAGAATTTAAAGCATCTTCAATTCTAAGTTTTCTTTCTTTTAGTTCAGTCTCTGTAGCAGCACCAACTTTAATTACTGCTACTCCACCTGATAACTTCGCTAATCTTTCTTGTAATTTCTCACGGTCGAATTCAGAACTTGATTCTGCATATAATGCTTTAATTTGTTGTGTTCTGCTTTCAATCTTTTCTTTATCACCTTTACCACCAACAATAACAGTGTTATCTTTAGTAACATTTACTTTAGCAGCTTTTCCAAGCATTGTTATATTAGCATCTTTTAATTCTAAACCTAAATCATCAGTAATCAAGGTACCACCTGTTAATATAGCGATATCTTCTAAGATTGCTTTTCTTCTTTCTCCAAATCCTGGAGCTTTTACTGCAACAACATTAAATGTACCACGTAATTTATTTACAACAAGTGTCGCAACAGCTTCCTGTTCAACATCATCTGCAATAATCAACAATGGTTTTGCTGCAGCCACTACTTCTTCTAATACCGGTAAGATTTCTTGAACTGCACTAATTTTTTTATCAGTGACAAGAACATATGGATTATCCAAGTCAGCAACCATTTTTTCTGTATCACTTACCATGTATGGAGATAAATATCCTCTATCAAATTGCATTCCTTCTACTACTTCTAAAGTTGTATCAAGCGCTTGTGATTCTTCAATTGTTATAACGCCATCATTACCAACTTTATCCATAGCTTCAGATATGAATTTTCCGATTTCTTCATCAGCTGCAGAAATAGCACCTACTTGAGCAATTTTATCTTTAGAATCTACCGTTACGCTGATTTCACGAAGACGTTCCACAGCTACTTTAACTGCTCTTTCCATACCTTTTCTGATACCAATTGGATTAGCACCACTTGTAACATTTTTCAATCCTTCAGTTATCATAGCCTGCGCAAGAATTGTTGCAGTCGTAGTTCCATCACCTGCGATTTCATTTGTTTTATTTGCAACTTCCGCTACTAATTTTGCTCCCATATTTTCATATGGGTCTTCTAATTCTATTTCTTTAGCAATTGATACTCCATCATTTGTAATTAAAGGAGAACCAAATTTCCTATCTAAAACTACGTTTCTACCTTTAGGTCCTAATGTAATTTTAACAGCATTTGCTAACTTGTCTACACCAACTTTCATCGATTGGCGAGCATCTTCTGAAAATTTCAATTCTTTAACCATATTTCCTCCTAATCTTCAATAACAGCTAGAACTTCTTCTTCATTTACTAAATAGTACTCTTCATTTTTAAAATTAACTTTTTTATAATTATCTGAAAATACTACTTTACTTCCTTCAGAAAGTTCTCCGTCATTATCTTTTGATAATAAACAGCTTTCTCCTAAAGCAACTACAATCGCAATATTTGAAGTATCTTCTTTTGAAGCTAAAAGTATTCCACTAGTTGTTGCTTTTTCTTCCTCTACTTTTTTTAATAATACATTATCAAATAATGGTTTAATCATATTAATAACCTCTTAAAAATTTTTTCTGTATTTTTCTTTGTCTACTGAAATATATAATAAAACAAAAGTCAAAAAAAGTCAAATCAAAATAATTATTTGCTCGTGAATTATACGAACAATACTATTCAACATGTTAAATATATAACATAAATCAATATACTTACATATATAATAATACAAATAATAAAGCGGTAACAAAGCGTTATTTATAGTTTTTATTAAGCATATTATTTTTATATTATAGCAATATATGTTATAATTTTATCTGTATAATTTTATAATAGTAATTATACGGAGAGAATTCAAAAATTAAAATTTTTATTAGGAGGAAAACAAATGAAATATGTAGTTGTTGGAACATCACACTTCGGATACGAAGCTGTTCAAACTATTTTAAAAAACGAGCCTAATGCTGAAATTCATTTATATGAAAGAGGCGCTGGGGCTTCATTTATGGGTTGAGGTAGCCAATCTTATTTAGATGGGACATCTAAAGCGTTATCTGAACTACACTTTGCAACAGAGGAATCTTACCGTTCTCAAGGTATTAACATTCACTGTAACAGCGATGTTGTAGGATTAAATTCAAAAGAAAAATACGTTGTTGTTAAAACAGCAGCTGGTGAAGAAAAACAAAGTTACGATAAATTATTATTAAGTCCTGGTGGAGCAGCAATTAAACCTCCATTCGAAGGAATTGAACTAGAAAACATCCACACTTTTCGTGGACCAGAAGATACTCAAGCTGTATACGACTGTATGCAAAACAGTAAAAAAGCAGTTGTAGTTGGTGGTGGATACATCGGGCTTGAAGTAGCAGAATCTTATGCTAAACACGGTATCGACGTAACTGTTGTTGACTTTGCTCCAAGAATCTTAAACACTTACCTAGACCAAGAACTTACTGATATTCTTACTGAAGAAGGTGCTAAACACAACCTTAAAGTTCGTGGTGGAGAAAAAGTTCTTTCATTCAAAGGTGAAAATGGAAAAGTTACAGCTGTAGTAACAGACAAAGGTGAATACGAAGCAGATACAGTAATCGTTTCTGTTGGTGTTCGTCCAGATGCATCTTGGTTAAATGACGAATTAGAAATGACAGAACGCGGTTTTGTTGTTACTAACGAATACTTAGAAACATCTGCAAAAGATGTTTACGCAGGAGGAGATTCAACTCTTCTTCCATACGCTCCAACTCGTGGAGAATTACCAATAGCTCTTGCTACTTTAGCTCGCCGTCAAGGTGTTGTTGCTGCATTAAACGCTATGGGTACTAAAACTAAAATGCCTGCAGTAAACGGTACTTCTGCATTATCATTCTTTGATTACAAATTCGTAAGTACTGGATTATCTCAAAACGGTGTAGGTCTATATGATGGTAAAGTGGCTTCTAAATATGTAGAAGAAAGAATTTACCCAGACTTCATGAGAAAAGAAAACAACTTAGTTCACATGAAAATTTACTATGATGAAGATACTCACAGAGTTCTAGGAGCTCAATTTATGTCTAAACATGACGTATCTAGTGCTATCGCAGCTTTATCTATAGCTATCGCATCAGACTGGACATTAGAACAATTGGCACTTGCCGATATATTCTTCCAACCAGAATTTGACCGTCCATGGCACTTCATTAACGTACTTGCTATGGCTGCTCTTGACTACAAACTTGGTGGAGCAGACAAATTACTATTCTAGTAAATTGATAAAAAGTTCGCAGAAAAATTTCTGCGAACTTTTCAGATTGTTGACAAAACGACCAAAATAT
>NZ_KQ959928.1:38343-55397 GCF_001553035.1 Gemella haemolysans | reverse complement strand
TTTTCCATGCCCCGGATTTAGTATACAACCTTAATACTTTGATATTAATCTTTCTTTTTTTTGAAAATAATTATATGAAAATGTATTGCAAATAAATATTTTTCTTGCATTTTCATATATTTTATATTAAACTATAGTTGAATATAAAAAACAGTATTATAACAGTTTTGAGTTGTACTACTAAATTACAAAAAAGAGGTATATATATGGAATTATCAGCAAATTCACCTACAAGAAAACAAGGAATAATAATGTTTGCTATTCTAATTGCTGCATATGTAGTATTTGCTACTAACTGGGTAGCAGGATCAAACTTATCGAAGCAAATCACAGATCACTATTTTAATGGAGAAAAGGTTTCTCCTATAATTTCAGAAGTAGTTAATTATACAATAACTATAGCAAGAATTATTGCTAACCTTCTTGCTGCGTTTATTTTAATTAAGTTACATCCAAAGAAAGCTGCAATATTAGCATTATTTTGTCTATGTTTTTCATTCTTTGCTATCTTTACCCAAAATTACTGGTTATACACATTCTCTAGAATGATTATGGCATTTGGAGGATCAATGATAATTGTATTTATAAATTCGTTTGTAGCTAAATTTATACCGAATGATAAGAAAATAATGACTAGTGCAATTATTACTGCTGCATACAATGTTGGAGCTGCATTAGTCGCTATCTTATTCTTACTGTTCAAAGAGCATTTTGTAGAAGATTGGCGTTATACTATGATAGGGTTTAGTATCTTTAGTATAATTTTATTTATCTGTTGGTTAATTTTCTCTCATGATTTTGAACCAACAATAACTTGGAAACATCCGAATTATTTTGTTTATAAATTATTGATTGAATCAAAAGAAACATTGCACGAAGAAGATGCTAAAAAATACACTTATGCTGATGGTTTTAAAGATAAATTTATCTATGTATTTTCATTAGGTTTCGGTGGATTTTTATTCCTTTATGTTATGCCGTTAGTATCACTACCTAGAGTTGTAGCAGAACATGCTCATAATTCAAGTTTTAAACCAGAATTTATGATATTAACTGTAACACTTGGTGGAATAATTGGAACTTTATTTAGCTTAATGGTTACTAGAAAATTAAACTTTAGAAGAAAACCATTTTTAATCGCTCATGGAGTATTGATGATTGGATTCATGGCATTAGGATTAACTTTTGTATCTACTAATGTTGTGTTATCATACATAATGTTTAGTTTATCAGGATTTTTCATGTATTCACAGTACCCAGTATATTTAAATCTTCCATATGAGTTGCCAAATATGAACTCACAGAGATTAACAATAATGTTTGGAATATTTTGGGCTTTTGGATATGCAATTTATACATTATTTAACTTTACTTGGAGTTTAGTTTTAAATCACATGGGATATAATTCTTCAATAATATTCTACTTATTAGGAAGTTTAATTTATATCATTTTTGTATTTACATTCCCTGAAACAAGACCGAAAAAATAACAAAAGAATCTTTAGAGGTAATAAATATCTCTAAAGATTTTTTGTTATAATCTATGTTGGAAAAAATAGAATATCATCAAGATAAAATCAAAGTACCAATATTAGTTTGATTTTAACAAAAAATTATATAATATATTTAAAGCAGATTGATAGGATGCACATGAAAATTATGATATATTATCATTAAAAACAATACAATAGGAGTAAAATAATGAGTAAAATAAAAAAGACAGCATTAATAGGAGTTGTAGGAGCGTCTGCTTTGACGGCAGGGTACTATACATTTCTTAAACCAAGTATACAAACTACACCATCAAATCAAAAAATACAGAATACTAACCAAGAAGGAAATAAAGAATCAAAAAATACAACTTCCTCAACCAAAGAAGGTGTAGCATACAAAGATGGTGCTTATACAGGAGCGGTTACAAAAACAACCAAAGGAGATTTCCAAGTAAGTGTAGTCATTCAAGGTGGGAAAATAGCCAATGTTAATGTACTTCTTCAGCCAAATGAAGAATTTTCACGAAGTATTAATAAGACAGCACTTCCTAAATATGTTGAGGAAGCTATAGAAGCTCAAAGTAGCGATATTGCACTAGTTTCTGGAGCATCTGAAACATTTAAAGGATTTAAAGGTTCTTTACAAGATGCATTAAATAAGGCTAAATAAAATGTTTAAGTTTAAGACCTATGTATTGAATAGAATGAACATGCCTTTCACAATAGCCTTTGTTAGAGTTGATTTTGATGAAATGTTAATAGATGCGTTGAATCAAGTTGTAAATGATATTGATAAATATTTACAGAACGTGGAAGAGAAATTCTCACCGTTTTTACCTGATAGTTTAGTTAGTAGACATACTGATTTAGGTGAAGAATTACAAGATGCTTTTTTTGATTTGGAATATCAAGAAGTCTACAGTAGGTCTATAATCGCTAAAAAAGAAACTTATGGTTTATTTGATCCATTTTTTGATGGAAAATATAATCCAACAGGATTTGTAAAGGGGTGGGTGATAGAAAATGCGTTTATGAAATATATAAAGCCTCTTATTGAAAATAGTATTATAGAAGCAGGAGCAATTAATGGCGCAGGTGATATGTAAGTCGGTACTAGACTAGGTAGTAATTTTAT
Source organism: Gemella haemolysans (assembly GCF_001553035.1). Taxonomy (GTDB): domain Bacteria; phylum Bacillota; class Bacilli; order Staphylococcales; family Gemellaceae; genus Gemella; species Gemella haemolysans_B. Next base: position 52,769 of record NZ_KQ959928.1, on the reverse strand, counting down.
TTGGAAAATTGGGATAGAGAATCCTGAAGATAGGGAGAAAATAATTGCTAAGTATAGTATAAAAAATGGAGCAGTGGCAACTTCGGGACTTAGCAAAAAAGGTCGACATATCAAAAGTGATAACGATATTAATCATATTCAAGTCACAGTAGTTGGAACATATCTATCTGATGTTGATGTACTGGCAACAGCAGGAGTAGTAGCTAACGAGAAAATCTGGAGTGAAATAATAAAAAATAAACAGTTAACAGGGATTTTGTTAACAAAAGAGGGTATAAAAAGAGTTTTTGAGGAGGGAAAAATAACAGATGTTAAGAGATCATAGATTTATATTTAATATGATTTGGTTAATAGTATTGTTAACAATACCGTTACCATTAATAGTAACAATAGGAAATGGTTTGCCAGAGATTTTTGGGAGTAGAGTACTAGCTATTAATTTAGGAGTATTTGCTTATTCGTGGATGCTATCAGCAATTTTTCTATCTTCACAGCCAAAATGGTTAGATAGAATAATAGGATTACCGGATATGTATATAATTCATGGAGTAACTGCAATTTTTGCTGTAATCTTTATGTACTTACATGATCAATTGTTGAAATCATCGGGGCTTATCTCTTTAACAGGTGAATGGGCAATGTATATTTTTATGGCAGTAATCATATATTCACTTGTTTTTATGGCTGGTTGGTTAACTTCAAGAATAAGTATCTTAATGAGAATCAAAAAGATGTTAGAAAAAATCTTTAAACATGAGTTATCTATGTGGATACATAGACTTAATTTAGTAGCTGCATTATTAGCTTTCTTACATGTTCTTCTGATTCCATATGTAAGAAGTATAGTTCCATTTACTGTTTTAGTTATTTTATATACTGTAATTGCATTCGGTGCTTATGGGCATTATGCGTATAATAAATACTTAAATGTTAAAGTTGGAATTCTAAAAAATATAAGAAAAGTAGATTCAAATATTACGGAGGTAACGATAACTACTAGTAAATCTATTTTAAGGAAAATAGAAGCGGGTGATTTTTCATTTATTTCTTTTCCTAATGTAAAAGGAATGAAGGAACCACATCCATTTTCTATATTAAACATACCAGAACGTGATGGTTATGTCCAAATGTCAATTGAAGGTGTAGGTGATTTTACAAAAAATCTGCCTAAATTAGAAGTGGGAGAAAAGGTTAATTTAACCAGAGGTTATGGTGTATTAAGCTCAATGATTGAAAAATCTGGTAAGAATGAGAAGTTTGTTCTTATTGGTGGAGGAATTGGTGTTGTTCCTTTACTTGGATTAGCCGATAAGTTTGACAATAAAGACATAACATTCTTATATACTGTGAAAAAGGATAAAAAACTCTTATATCAAGAAAAATTCGAGTTATGGAATGAAAGAAGTAATTTTAAATCATATTCTCAAAATGGAAGATTTACAACAGAGCAGTTAGACAAATATTTACCGGTTGGTGAAGAGTATAATTATATAATCGCAGGCCCGATGGTGATGAATCTAGTATATGAAAAAATGCTTAAGGGAAAAGGTATAAAGAAAAATAGAATATTCTATGAAGGATTTAACTTCTAGAAATTTTAAAAGATTGTAATACGAAAAGATGTATTACAATCTTTTTTTAGAGAGGGAAAGGGATTTTTTAATGCTTAAATTATTGTATTAGATAATGTACTATGATATTAAAAAGAAAAATGTTTAGGGGAGGAGGATATTTTTGAAAAAAGTTTCAGTTATTTTAATACGAAAAAGTTCAAAGGGGTTATTAGATAAGAATATGAAGTTATTCTGTGGGAGACCATTGTGTTTTTATACAATTGATGTAGCAATAGATAGTAAGAAATTTGATGAAATATGGATTTCTTCTGATTCAGAAGAGTATCTTAATTTGTGTGAAGGAGAATATGGTAAACGCTGTAAATACATTAAACGAGCCAAAGAAGTTTCGCTAGACTCTTCTACAACTTTTGAAACTTTAGAATTTTTATTTTAAGAAATGAAAGAAGATTTTATTTTTATGAATATACAAGTAACTTCTCCACTTAGAAAAGTAGAATATATATATACAGTGTTTGATATGTTTAAAGATTGTGATCACCTTGTTTCAATTACTAAACCTAAATTAAGTAAAAGTCTATTTATGGATGAATAAAAAGGATACTCAGTTCCTTCCTGTCATGGTGGGAATCATAGAAGACAAGATAAGCCTGACTACATATATCCTAATGATTCTATATGGATGTCGATAAAAAATAATTATTTAAGGGATAAAACTTTTTATACAAATAAAACTAAAGTATATGAGATGGATAAAATATACAGCTACGATATCGATGATAAATTAGATTTTGAAATTTGTGAGAATTTATATAAAATAAAAGAAGAATCGTGAAAAATTCACGATTCTTCTTTATATGTTACCGTCTATTTTGATTTGTTGCTCTATTTGTTTGAGCTGCATTTCCTGCGGTCGTTCTACCTGTTGTTTGTCTTTGTGTAGTATTTGCTCTGTTAGTAGAGTTGGTTAATGAGTTGAATACTGTTGTAAGAGCAGAACGACTATCACGTTGTTTTTGTGCGATAGCAGCTTGATAAACTGCGTCTCTGTCAGTACCGGCATACATATAATCAGTTTCTGTATTTCTTTCCTTAGCATATTCTACACCATTTTTCGTTTCGATGCCTGCAGGTTTTTCAAAGGTAGCAGGTACTTGTTTATCTGAAACTTTTTTCATTACATCTGCCATAATTACCTGTGTAGTTTTTGCTTGTTCGGAAGACAATGCTTTTGCAGCTGAGTCTACCATATCAGCTCCTTGCCAAACGGCAACTGTATAGGCAGTTGTGTAACCAATCATCCAACTATCTTTAGTAGAGTTTACAACATCTATACCATAATTATAGTAAGCAGAATCGTCGAATGTACTTGAACCAGACTTACCTGCCATATCAAAGTTAGCTACTTTACCATTAGGCGATGTACCGTTACTAGAAAGTACGCCTTTTAATACATTTGTAATTAAATATGCAGTTTCTTCTGACATTGCTTTAACAGGTTCATCTTTAATATTAGGTAATTCTTTACCGTTTGCATTAAATACTTTAACTATTGTTGAAGGTTTATTGTAATATCCTTTATTACCGAAAGATGCGAATGCACCTGCCATTTGAAGAGTAGAAACTCCATCGACGTTACCTCCAATTGCTGTAGTTGGTTCATCTTTTGTTACAGGTATACCTATTTTTTCAGCGAAATGTTTAGATCTTTCGTATCCAACTGTTTCGAAAGCACGAACAGCAGGTATATTATAAGACCATGATAAAGCTGTACTCATAGTAACTGTACCGTGATAAAGTCTGTCCCAGTTTTGGATATAGAAATTAGTTCCAGCAATCTGATATGGTGAGTCTGAGAATGTAGTCTGAGAATCCCATCCAAAGTATTCAATACCTGGAGCATAGTCAATTAAAGGCTTGATAGATGAACCAGGTTGAACTCGGGCATCAACGGCGTAATTATAACCACCAGCTTTATAATTCTTCCCACCACCAATTGCTTCAATTAGTCCAGTCTTTGTATCAAGGACAGAGATAGCTGCTTGAGAAGCATGACGTATCATAGGAGCACTTTGATTATCTAACATATCTTGAACATATGTTTGTAATTCTGGATTTAAGTTAGTATATATTTTTAATCCCATAGATAGTGGATCTTTAATATTTTCAAAGTTTTGATTTTCTTTTAATTCTTTTGTTATTTGATCAATATATGCAGCAAACTTAGGATTATAAGTGTGCTGGTTTGCACGTTCTTCTTTTGTTTTTTCAACTATTCCGTCCAGAATAGGTGTGTTAATTGCATTGTTATATTCATCTTCTGTAATTTTACCATTATTTAGAAGTGCGTATAATACTGTATTGCGGCGCTCTTTTGCTTGTTCTGGATAATCATATGGATTATATAGAATTGGTTGTTGAGGCATACCAGTTAAAAGGGCAACTTGAGGTAATGTTAATTGGTTTAACTCTTTATTGTAAAAGTATTTAGCTGCTGTTTTAACACCGTATTGACCGTCAGAATAGTAAATTTTATTCATGTACATCTCTAATATATCATCTTTAGAATATCTGTTTTCCAATTTAAGGGATAGATAAGCTTCTTGAATTTTTCTTTGTAATGATTTATCAGATGTCAGTAGTGAATTTTTTACTACCTGTTGTGTAATTGTACTAGCACCTTGTTGTGCTGAATTAGAACGGATATTTACAAGCACTGCTTTGATAAGACGAATAGGGTCAATACCAATATGTGATTGGAATCTAGAGTCCTCTGTAGAAAGCACAGCATCTGTAATATTTTTAGGAATATCATTTATCGAAACGTATTCTCTTTTTTCAGCACCAACTGTAGCTATTAGATTAAGATTTTTATCATAAATTTCTGATGATAATGGATCTTGTAAATTAGCTTGAGTAATATCTGGAACATCCTTTAATTCTTTTGCAAATAGTATTAAAATAGCAAAAAATAATACTAAGCACATTGAAAAAAAGATGGAACTAATATATTTGAATAAAGTTTTCATCTGTTATTAAAACTCACTTTCATTATTTTTTATAATAGTTATGTAATCTAATCTTATTTTGTAGTTAAATGATAATTCGAATGCAGTTTCTTCAAATTCACTAAGTTTTATGGATTTTCTACCACCATTTTTAGCGCGATTATAGAAAAATATGAATTTTTTAAACGGGAGTATGAATGTTTTATCGATTTTTTTAAATCTAACGATAATAAAAGTAATCCCTCCATGAATTAAAATTTTTTTCATATGTTCTATTTGATGTTCGTGAATATTATTTAAAGAAAATGAAGTGGCCGAATTAGTCTCCTTAGCCTCAAAATCAATATATTTCCCATTCCAAAGTCCATTGTAATCAGTAGTAGAAGGTATTTTGTAAAATGCTTTAGTGATCATAGCACTTGCTCTATTAGGATAATTTACTTCGACTATCTGAATAGGAATGGGTTTTTTATGAATAACTGCAATGTCATTATTTAAGTAATATTTATTCGCAAAATTAATATCTTCTTCGAGTTCCATACCTCGATTAGAATATTTAGTTTTTTGAATGTAATTACTTTTTCTATTAGGATAATTAAACATATATCCCTCCATAAATAATTATCTTAACTATTATACTATATTCTGGTGGAAATTTGAAATACAAATAGTTGAAAACTGACATAATTTTACAAATTTTAAATTTAATAAAAAATATTTTTTTTTGAAAAAATTATTATAATTTATGGTATAATAATATAGGAAATTTTAAATATGAGAGGTGGTATTGTTGTGAGACAATCAAAAACATTTATTCCAACAACAAGAGAAGTACCGTCCTCTGCAGAAGCAACAAGTCATAAGTTGCTTATTAAAGCGGGGATGGTGAAGCAGGTATCTGCAGGAGTTTATACTTACCTTCCTTTGGCTACTCGTGTAATTCAAAAAATTGAAAAAGTAATTAGAGAAGAACATAGTAAAATCGGTGCAGCAGAGCTTTTAATGCCTATTTTACAATCAGATGAATATTGGAAAAAATCTGGTCGTTGGGACAAAATGGGAGAAGAACTTATTCGTGTAACTGATAGAAAAAAAGCAGGATATGCTTTAAGTCCAACTGCAGAAGAAATAATTACTCAAACAGTTAATAATATGATAACTTCATATAAACAATTACCTATGAACTTATATCAAATTCAAACTAAGTTCCGTGATGAAATTCGTCCACGTTTAGGATTATTACGTTGTAAAGAGTTCATAATGAAAGACGCTTATTCATTCCATGATTCACCAGAATCTTTAAGAGAAACATATAAAGATTATTATCAAGCATACAGTAATATTTTTGATAGATTTGAACTTAAGTATCGTGCGGTACAAGCTGATTCTGGTAATATTGGTGGAAGTTATACTCATGAATTCCAAGCGTTAGCTGAAGTAGGGGAAGATACAATTGTGTACACTGAAGAAAGCGACTACTCAGCAAATATCGAAACTGCAGCGGTAGTTGAACAAAACTATACAATGCCTACAGGTTTTGAGAAAAAAGAACGTAGTCTATTAGAAACTCCAGATCAACAATCAATCGATGAAATTGCAGCATTTTGTGGTGTAGAAGTTAATCGTGCCATGAAAGCATTAGCCTTAAAAGCTGATGGAGAATTCTACTTAGTTTTAATGCGTGGTAATGATCAACTTAATGACATCAAATTCATGAAAGCTACTGGAACTTCTGAAGTGGAAATGGCAACAGAACAAGAAATTGAAGAAGTTATGGGAAGTGTAGCTGGTTACATGGGACCTTTTGGAATTAAAGGATGTAAAGTAATTGGGGATAATGCGATTAAATATATGTACAATCATAGTTGTGGAGCTAATAAAAAAGGATTCCACTATATCAACGTAAACCCAGGCGATTATGAAATCGATGCGCATTACGATCTTCGTATGATTGAAGAAGGTGATTTAGCAGAAGATTTATCAGGACCAGTTAAATTTGCTAAAGGTATCGAGGTTGGACAAGTATTTGAACTTGGTAAAGGTTATTCAGAAGCTATGGATGTTACTTATTTAGATGCTAATGGTCGTGCAAATCACTTCTACATGGGATGTTACGGTATTGGGGTAACTCGTTGTATTTCAGCGATTATCGAACAACATAGTGATGAAAAAGGTATTATTTGGCCTAAAGAAGTGGCACCATATCAAGTACATCTAGTATGTGTTGATGTTAAGAAAGAAGAACAAGTTAAACTTAGTGAAGAATTATATTCTCAACTAACAGCAGCAGGATTTGAAGTTCTTTATGATGATAGAGCAGAGCGTGCTGGTGTTAAATTTAACGATGCTGATCTTATCGGTATTCCATTACAAGTAGTTGTTGGTAAAAAGGCCGTTGAGGGTGTTGTAGAGGTTAAAGAAAGACAAACTTTAGAAAAAGTTGATACACAAGTAGCCGATGTATTAGCTAAAGTAGAATCATTTTATAAATAATAATTATAAGCTGAATTAAAAAATGCCAATTAAAAATAAATAGTTGTTAAGAAAATAACCATTTGTTTTTAGTTGGTATTTTTAGTATAATTTAGTTAGGTATAATATATTCTTATTTATAGGAAATATATTAAAAAATTGTATGATAAGTCAATTCATTTTATCTTTATATAGAATTAAGATGAATGAATTTTTTATGTTTAATAGAAGTTATAAAAATTGTTGTGGAAATTAATTTATCTCTTTAATGGTAGATTAGAGAGAAACTTAGAAGTTAATGAAGCCATAGTCAGTTATACAAAAAGTAGGAGGAATCATGAGTAATAAACATTTTTCTTTATTAGTTAAAACATTAGAATTAGAAGAACAGTTATCCAATTCAAAATTTGAAAATTATTCTTTAGATAATATAGAAAAAGATAATAAGAATAAGATTTGGACGTTTAATTTTAGTGGAGAAAGTTTACCTTCAGTAGAAGAATTAACAATACTTATTCAGAAATTACGAGAGAATTTTTTAGGTGATTATATTGTTAATTATCGTTTGAAGGTAAGTACTGAAGTCACGGATGAGCAAATAAAAGAATTTTGGAAATATATAATATTAGAAAATTTCTCAGAGATTTCTCAAGTTCTAATGGAGAGTATTTTATTTAGTGAAGTTGAAGTTAACAATAGTATTTTAACTATGAAAATAATGGCTCCATCTATTTGGAATAACTTTATTAATGAACGAAAACAACAAATAATAAGTAGTTATGGAAATTTAGGTATTGAAATTAAAGACATTATTCCTAATTTTTCTAAAACTGATGTTGAAGCGGTACTAGAGAGTCAAGAAGAAAAAATTTCCCAGGAAATTGTTAAGTTAGAGGAAATAGAGAAAAAAGAAGCAGAACGAAAACCAAAAGAACCTGAAAGAAAATTTGTTGCCTTTGGAGGTGGCGGTGGAACTCGATATGGTCAAGAGATTCGCGATGAGGATATTGTAGAAATTAAGGATGTTGTTGGATATGCTGGAGATGTAACTATAATGGCTCAGGTTTTCGGGACTGAAGAGATTGTTCACAGAAATGGTTCTAGTCAGTATCGTTTAAAACTTACAGATTATAGTGATTCTATAATACTAAGATTATTTGGTAATAATCCTAATTCGAAATTCCAAAATAAACGTAAGAATGAACTAATTGATTTAGTAAAAGGAATTAAGAAAGGTCAATGGCTTAAAATTCATGGAGCTGTAAGTAATGATCCTTATTTAAGAGATACAATCATCGAACCTAAGTCTATTGAAGTTGCTCATAAAGAAGAGAAGAAAGATAATTACATTGGAAGAAAGAGAATAGAGCTAAATACTCATACGAAGATGAGTCAGCTTGAAGGGATTTCTTCAGCAAAAGAATACTTAGCTCGAGCTATAGATTGGGGACATGAAGCCATTGCTTTTACAGATACGTATGGTGTTCAAGCATATCCTGAAATTTGTTTAAGTTCAAAAGGTAAGGATATTAAACCGATTTATGGATTAAACGCCTTTATCATGGATGATAGTATTACTGCTACGACAAATCCTAAAGAACTTAAATTAAAAGATGCTACGTATGTCGTATTTGACGTTGAGACTACTGGTCTTTCTGCAGAGCGCGATAGATTAATCGAAATCGCTGCGGTTAAGGTGAAAAATGGAGCTGAAATAGATAGTTTTGAAAGCTATATTAATCCGCAAAGACCGATATCAGAACTTATTACAAGATTAACTAGTATTACTAATGATGATGTTAAAGATGCTCCACTTGAAAAAGAAGTAATGACTAACTTTTATAATTGGATAGATGAAGATGATATATTAGTAGCCCACAATGCGAAGTTTGATCTTGGATTTCTAGATACTTGTTTTGAACGACTAGGTTTAGAGAATAAAAACAATGCTAGTATAGATACATTATTCGTCTCTCGTGCTGAAAATAAAGAAGCGAAAAGACACGGTCTTAGCAATTTAGCTAAACTATACAAAGTTCGTTTAGTTCAACACCACAGAGCGATTTACGATACTAAAGCTACGGCAGAAATCTTTGTAAAAATGCTAGATCAACTTTATGAACTTGGTATTGAATATCATAACGAAATTGATGAAAAAATTGACTTAGAACTTGCGCATAAACGATCAAGAACATTCCCTTGTTCGATTTTAGTTAAGAATGCTAAAGGGCTTAAAGATCTATTCAGATTAGTTTCATATAGTTGTACTAAGTATTTGAACTCTGCTAAACCTACGATTCCACGTAGTTTATTAGCACAATACCGAGAAGATTTATTAATTGGTAGCGGTAATGGTGATAATGAAGTATTTGAAGAATTGCTAAATTCAAAAGAAGCTAAGGTTGAGGATATAATTGATTTTTACGATTATATTGAGATTCAACCTAAACATCATTATGCTAATTTTATAAGAAATGAAAGAATAGCAGATAATGCCGAATTAGAAGAAATCCTGAAAAAATTAATTCAATTAGCTAAGAAAAAAGAAAAAGTTGTTGTAGCGACAGGAGACTGTTATTATTTAGATGAATATCAACATGTTTACAGACAAATACTAAGATTGACTGTGAAAAGCAATCCTGGTGCCCGTGATTTAAAACCTATGGCGACACTTTTAACAACCGAAGAAATGTTAAAAGAGTTCTCATATCTTGATGAACAATTAAGAGAAGAATTAGTTATTGATAACACTCATAAAATCAATGATATGATTGAATTGGTTGTGCCGTTAAAAGATAAGCTGTATACGCCAAATATTGAAGGTGCAGCGGATGAGGTTCGTAATCTAAGTTATGATATGGCTCATAGAATATATGGTGAAGAGTTACCTGAAATTGTGGAAAAAAGATTAGAGAAGGAACTTGCATCTATTATCGGTAATGGATTTAGTGTGGTTTATCTAATTTCACATAAACTTGTAAAAAAATCACTAGATGATGGATATCTAGTAGGTTCAAGGGGATCGGTTGGTTCATCACTTGTAGCTACGATGATGGAAATTACAGAGGTTAATCCACTAGCCCCACATTACGTTTGTCCAAAATGTAAACATAGTGAATTTTTCTTGAATGCTGAATACGCATCGGGGTTTGACCTTCCGAATAAAAACTGTCCACATTGTGATGTGAAAATGACAAAAGATGGCCAGGATATTCCTTTCGAAACATTCTTAGGATTTAATGGAGATAAAGTACCCGATATAGATTTAAACTTCTCTGGTGAATATCAAGCAACTGCTCATAACTTTACGAAAGAAATTTTCGGTGAAGATTACGTATATCGTGCTGGAACTATTTCTACAGTAGCTGAGAAGACGGCCTATTCATTTACTAGAGATTATTATGAGAAAAATGAAATAGAGAAGAGAAGTATAGATATAGAACGTATTGCAGCAGGATGTGAAGGTTCTAAGAGAACTACAGGTCAACACCCAGGTGGTATACTAGTAGTCCCTAATGATATGGATATTTTTGACTTTACACCATATCAATTCCCAGCTGATGATGAAACGAGTCCATGGAGAACAACTCACTTCGATTTCCACTCTATCCATGATAATATTTTGAAATTTGATATACTTGGACACGATGATCCGACTATGATTAGAAAATTACAAGACTTATCAGGTATTGATCCTAAAACAATAGATGTATCAGATCCTGAAGTAATGGGTATTTTCTCGACTGTTGAAGCACTAGGTGTTACTAGAGATCAAGTAGATTCAGCAAGTGGAACATTTGGTATTCCTGAGTTTGGCACAAACTTTGTTATTCAAATGTTAGATGATACAAAACCAACTACATATTCAGAATTAGTTCAGATTTCTGGGTTATCTCACGGAACGGACGTTTGGTTAGGTAATGCGCAAGAATTAATAAAAAATGGAACTTGTGAACTTAAAGACGTAATTGGTTGTCGTGATGATATTATGGTATACTTAATTCATGCTGGATTAGAAGAAGGTTTATCTTTCAAAATAATGGAAAGTGTAAGGAAAGGTAAAGGATTAACTGAAGACTTTGAAAAAGAGATGATAGATAATAATGTACCAGAGTGGTATATTGATTCATGTAAAAAAATCAAGTATATGTTCCCTAAAGCCCATGCATGTGCATATGTACTTATGGCACTTCGAATTGCTTGGTTTAAAGTGCATCAACCATTAACATACTACTGTGCTTATTATTCTGTTAGAGCTAGTGACTTTGACATTATTACGGTTGTTAAGGGAGCAGAGACATTAAAAGCGAAAATAAAAGAAATAAAAACTACAGATAAAAACGAATTATCGAATAAAGATAAAGATGCCCTTGTAAGTTATGAAATTGCTAATGAGATGATGGAGAGAGGATTTACATTCTCGAAAGTTGATTTAGAAAAATCAGCAAGTCATGACTACATAATTGAAGGGAAAACGTTAATCCCACCGTTCTCGATTGTTCCTGGGCTTGGAGATAACGTAGCGAACAAAATTGTTCAAGCGAGAGAAGAAAAAGCCTTTTTATCAATTGAAGATTTCTCAAAACGAGGAAGTGTTTCGTTTACGGTAGTAGAATATTTACGAGAAATGGGGACATTAAAAGGTCTTCCAGAAAAAGCACAATTATCATTCTTTGATGAATTGTAATTGATAGAATTATTCAATTATAATAGTTTAAATTTAAAGATTATTCTGTAAGATAAATATAAAATTTTTGAAAGTAATTTGTTTTCATGCTTGCAGAATAATCTTAGTGTTTCGCAACAAAAATTCGAGTAATTAATAAATAAAATAACAATATTTAAAATTTAACTAAAACTAAATTTGCACTGTCATGTAGAAATACTTAGTTAATCAAATAAATATTAAAAATATTTATTCAAACTTTATTTATTTTTTAATTTGTGGTACTATTATATGTGATATAAAATGTAAATATAGAGATGGAGGAAACAACTTGGAAAAGATAATCGTTAAAGGTGGAACACCTTTAATAGGAGAAGTACAAGTTTCTGGTGCGAAGAATGCAGCTTTACCAATTTTAGCTGCAGGTTTATTAGCGACAGAGGGTACGAGTAAATTTTATAATGTTCCTAAGTTATCAGATATTAAAACAATATCATTATTATTTGAAAGTCTAGGAGTAAAGGTAGATTATAAACCAGAAGAAAATACTTTGGAAATGGATGCAAGAAAACCATTATTAACAGAAGCTTCATTCGAATTTGTTAGTAAAATGCGTGCTTCATTTTTAGTTTTAGGACCAATGTTAGCACGTGAAGGAAGTGCTAAAGTGGCAATGCCTGGTGGATGTTCAATTGGAAGTAGACCTATTGACCAACACTTAAAAGGGTTTGAAGCGTTAGGGGCAACAATTATTCAAGATGCTGGTTTTGTTGAGGCAAGAGCAGAAAAAGAATTAGAAGGAACAACAATTTTCTTTGATTTCCCAAGTGTAGGTGGTACTCAAAATGTTATTATGGCAAGCTGTTTAGCAAAAGGAAAAACTACTATTGTTAATGCGGCTCAAGAACCAGAAATTGAGGATATGATTAACTTCTTAATTAAAATGGGAGCCAAGATTGAAGGTAAAGGAACTTCTGTTTTAGTTATCGAAGGAGTAGAGAAATTAGTAGGTACCGAATATACAGTGATGCCTGACCGTGTAGAAGCTGCTACATACATGATCGCAGCTGCAGCAACTAAAGGGGACGTACTAGTTAAAGGTGCGCCTTATAGAGATAATGTTGCCTTAGTAAGTAAGATGCGTGAAATGGGTGTTAATATAGAAGTAGTTGATGAAACGTCTATGCGTGTTAGTAATAAACTAGATAGTTTAAGACCTGTAGATGTTAAGACATTACCACATCCAGGATTCTTAACAGATATGCAGTCTATTATGTGTGTATTAACATTATTAGCTGATGGTACTAGTACTATTACTGAGACTGTTTTTGAAAATAGATTTATGCATGTTGAAGAGCTACGCAGAATGAATGCGAAGATTAGAATTGAAGGTAGAAGTTCACTAATTGAAGGATTACCTCATTTAGAAGGAACTACTGTTAAAGCTACGGATTTACGTTCTGGAGCAGCTCTTGTCATTGCTGGTTTAATGGCTACAGGAACTACAAAAGTTACAAATATTTACCACATTGATAGAGGATATGTAGACATCGAAGAAAAAATGAGAAAACTAGGTGCAGATATTCAAAGAATAGATGAGTAGGAATTTATTATGAAATCAAATGATAAATTAGTAAGATATTTGCGAAACATAGCCTTAATGATCATAATATTTTATATTGGATTGTTATTAGGGTATACTATTTTAGGTAAGGGCAGTCTTTTCGATGCTTTAAGTTTAAAGCCGATAAGACATATTAAAGATATTATATACAATTAGGAGGAAATGAAGATGGCAAATGATTTATTTGTAGAACTTCAACAAAAATTAGAAGGGAAAAATGTACGTATCGTACTACCAGAAGCATATGATGAGCGTGTATTAGAAGCGGCTGTTAAATTAGGCGCTACTAGTTATGTTAAACCTGTGTTAGTTGGGAAAAAAGAAAAAGTAGAAGAAATTGCTAAAGGATTATCTTTAGATGCTTCTAATCTAGAAGTTATCGATCACGAAAACTACGAAAAATTAGAAGAATTAGTTGCTAAGTTTGTAGAACGTCGTGCAGGAAAAGTAACTGAAGAAAAAGCTCGTGAATTATTAAAAGATGTTAACTACTTCGGAACTATGTTAGTATACACTGGTGAAGTTGAAGGATTAGTATCTGGAGCAATTCACTCTACTGGAGATACTGTTCGTCCAGCATTACAAATTATTAAAACAAAACCAGGAACAAAACGTACAAGCGGTGCATTCATCATGAGTAAAGAAGACAAACGTTATGTATTTGCTGACTGTGCGATTAACCCAACATTAGACGCTGAAGGATTAGCTGAAATCGCTATTGAAAGTGCTAAAACAGCTAAAAGCTTTAACGTTGATCCAAAAGTAGCAATGTTAAGTTTCTCTACTTTAGGTTCAGCTGTTACTGAAGACACTACAAAAGTAGCAGAAGCTACTAAGTTAGTTAAAGAAAATGCACCTGAATTAGCGGTAGAAGGTGAATTACAATTTGATGCTGCAGTTGTACCTTCAGTAGCTAAATTAAAAGCTCCTAATTCAAAAGTACAAGGGGATGCTAATGTATTTGTATTCCCAAGCTTAGAAGCTGGTAACATTGGATACAAAATTGCTCAACGTCTAGGTGGATTTGAAGCTGTAGGACCAATCTTACAAGGATTAAACGCTCCTGTAAACGACCTATCTCG
>NZ_KQ959928.1:0-38243 GCF_001553035.1 Gemella haemolysans | reverse complement strand
CCTATCTCGTGGATGTAATGCAGAAGATGTATACAAACTTTCATTAATTACAGCTGTTCAAGCTTTAGAAAAATAGTATTATAATTATAAAGAGGTTAACTTCGGTTGATCTCTTTTTTTAGTGTTCTTAATTAGATTTAAAGCGTATATATGGAAAATCAGTATTATATTTAAGATAAAATGTATTTAATGGATAAATTATATAAATTTTATAGCTACAAAAATATAATTGTATGATATGTATATAATGGTGTCGTGTCTATTTGAATATTTTATGTGTACTAGTCTTTATAATTGCATTTATACCAACTTTTATGGTATTATAATATGATGTATAAATATGGAGGTAAACATGGTTGCGATAGAATCAAAAGATGATTTATATGTTATTAATTTGTTAGAAGATTTTGATGAATTTTATCTAGAATTAGAAAAATATGCCGAAGAAAATAGAGTGCCTATTATAGATAAAATAGGGATAAGATTTTTAATTCAAATGCTTAAAGTAAAAAAAGCTAAGAATTTGTTAGAAATAGGAACGGCAATTGGATATACATCTATTAAATTAGCTGAAAAAATAGGATGTAATGTCACAACTATTGAGCGTGATGATAAGATGTATAACCAAGCAAAAAATAACATAGAAAAGAGAAATCTTACTGATAAAATAACATTACTTCATGCAGATGCATTAGAACTTCAAGGTGAAGTAGTGACAAATGCCCCATATGATGTAGTATTCATTGATGGTGCTAAGAGTCAAAGTAGAAAGTTTTTTGAATTATATGAACCATATTTTGCTGAGGATGTCGTAGTTATTACGGACAATGTACTATTCAAAGGAATGGTTGCCGATCCAAGTATTATTAAACATAGTAGAGATTTAAAACAACTTTCTAGAAAAATTAATAATTACAACGAATGGTTATTAAAACATGAAAATTATGAGAGTGTAATATTACCATTTGGAGATGGAATAACTATAACAACAAGAAAATAAAATTATAGAACTGTGAAGTTATTATATTTTATTAAGAGAGGATAAAAAATGACAGTAGAGTTAGTTGTAACACCGAAAAGTATTGATCATATTTATGAACTGATAAATGTAGGAGCTGATAGTTTCGTTATTGGTGAAGAAAAATATGGATTACGTCTTGCTGGTGAATTTAAGAGAGACGAATTAAAAAAAGCTATTGAGATTATACACCAAGCAGGGAAAAAAGCATACGTTAGTGTAAATGCAATATTCCATAATGAGCATATAGATGACTTAGTTGATTATTTACACTATTTATCAAAACTAAATGTAGATGCTCTAATATATGGAGAACCAACAATTATAACAATTTTAAGAGAAGAAAATCTTGACTTTAAACTTCAATGGGATCCACATACATTAGCTACGAACTCTTTCTCATGTAATTATTGGGGGAAACGTGGAGCTTATAGAACCTGTCTATCAAAAGAATTAACTATTGATGAAATTCTTGAAATTACAGGAAAAAGTGAATATGAGATTGAAGTACAAGTTCAGGGGATGCTTTGTATGTTCCAATCTGTAAGAAAATTGGTGGATAACTATTTTATGTATAGTGGTAAAGAGAAGTATATTGAAGAATATAGTAATTCTAAGAAACTATTCCTATACAGTCAAGATAGAAATGAACGTTATCCAATTTTTGAGGATTCGAATGGGACGCACATCATGAGTGCAAATGATATCTGTGCGATAGAAGAATTAGATCGTCTAATCGAAGCAGGGGTAACTGCATTTAAGATTGAAGGTGTTTTAAAAGATGAAGATTACATCACAGAGGTTGTAACTATTTATCGTGATGCTATTGATCTTTATTATGAAGATAAAGAGGCATACGAAGATGAAAAACAAGATTTCTATAACGATATAGAAAGAATTAAACCAAAATATAGAGAAGTAGACTTAGGGTTCTTCTATAAGAAAACTATGTACTAGTATATTTTTGAATGTATAAAAGGATAAGGTTTCCTATATAAAACCTAGTAAAAAAAGACAAGGAGGATGGGTCATACTTGAATGTGACCTTAACTTATGGCGATACCAAATATTTCAGAAATTAGAGACGGTAAGAGAGTAATAACGAAAAAACCAGAATTACTGCTTCCAGCAGGGAATTTAGAAAAATTAAAAATAGCTATTCATTACGGAGCAGATGCGGTGTTCTTAGGAGGGCAGGAGTTTGGACTTCGTAGTAATGCGGACAACTTTACAATTGAAGAGATTAAAGAAGGTTGTGAATTTGCAGCAAAATATGGAGCTGATATTTATGTTACAGCGAACATTATTGCGCACGATGAGAACTTTGAAGGATTAGATGAATTCTTAATGGGACTTCAAGATGCAGGAGTAAGAGGAATTATCGTAGCAGATCCATATATCATTGAAAGATGTAAAGCTGTGGCTCCAAAAGTAGAGGTACATATCAGTACACAACAATCAATCTCAAACTATAAGGAAGTTAGATATTGGGAAAGCGAAGGAGTGCACCGCGTAGTATTAGCTCGTGAAACAGGATATGAAGAAATTAAAGAAATTCGTGAAAAAACAGATGTAGAGATTGAGATGTTTGTTCACGGTGCAATGTGTATAGCGTATTCTGGACGTTGTACATTAAGTAACTACATGACAGCTCGTGATAGTAACCGTGGAGGGTGCTGTCAATCATGTCGTTGGAATTATGACCTTTATGAAGAAGGAACTGATGAAGATACTAAATTATTCGATGAAGGTGCAAATCCTTATGCGATGAGTCCAAAAGATTTAACATTAATTGAAGCAGTACCAGAGATTATTGAATTAGGTATTGATTCATTAAAAGTTGAAGGACGTATGAAGTCTATTCACTATGTAGCAACAGTTGCAAGTGTGTATAGAAAACTAATCGATGACTATTGTGCAGACCCAGATAATTTTGAGATGACACCAGAATATAAATTAGAACTATATAAATGTGCTAACCGTGACACTGCGATGTCATTCTTCTATGAGATTCCTAAGTATTCTGAACAAATGTTTGGAAACGAAGGTGGTAAGAAAACAAATTATGACTTCGTTGGGCAAGTTCTTCACTATGATGAAGAAACTCAAATTGCAACAATTCAACAACGTAACTTCTTTAAAACTGGGCAAGAAGTTGAATTTTTTGGACCAGAGATCGATACATTTAGACAAGTTATCGGAGAAATTTATGATGAAGATGGTGAATTACTAGATGCAGCAAGACATCCACTTCAAATTATTAGAACAAAATTAGACTCTAGAGTATTTAAAAGCAATATGATGCGAAAGGAAATGGGACGCTAATGGCTACAAAACGACCAAAAATTATCGGTATTGTTGGAGGAAGCGGTAGTGGTAAAACTACTGTTACAAAAAGAATTATAGACGAGTTAACTCAAGATAAAGTTGCTTTAATCGAGCAGGATTATTACTACAAAGATCAAAGCCATATGACAATGGATGAAAGAGTTAAAACAAACTATGATCACCCTAGTGCATTTGATAACGAATTACTTTACAATCATTTATTAGAATTAATTGAAGGGAAAGCTGTTGAATTACCTGTATATGATTATGTAAATCATACTCGTAGTAAAGAACAAAAACATCAAGAACCTAAAGATGTAATTATTATCGAAGGTATGTTTGGTCTTTATTCAGAGAAACTACGTGAATTAATGGATATTAAGATTTTTGTTGATACACCAAGTGATCTACGTATTTTACGAAGATTATTACGTGATATTAATGAGCGTGGAAGAACTGTAGAATCAGTAATAAATCAATATTTAGTATCAGTTAGACCGATGCATGAAAAGTATATTAAACCAACTAAACAATATGCTGATATTATTGTTCCTGATGGTGGATATAATGATATAGCGATTGATATTTTAATAACAAAAATCAAATCGCTACTAGCAAAATAATAAAAAAAACGATATAATATAGAGTAGACTAAAAAAAGGAGTATCACTATGGCTTTAGAAGAAAAATTAGAATATCAAATGACCCAAGAAGGTTATGACAAACTTGTTGAAGAATTAGAACACTATAAAAAAGTAAAACGTCCAGAAGTAATTGAAAAAATTAAAATTGCCCGTAGTTTCGGGGACTTATCTGAGAACTCAGAGTACGATGCAGCAAAAGATGAACAAGGATTTATCGAGCAAAGAATCTTAGAGATGGAACAAATGATTCGTTATGCTGTTATTATCGAATTAGATGGAAAATCAAGTACAATTCGTTTAGGTAACAAAGTAACTTATCAAGAACTACCAGATGGTTTAACAGAAACATACAAAATCGTAGGTAGTGCTGAGGCTAACCCATTTGAATTCAAAATTTCAAATGAATCTCCAGTAGCTCAAGCTTTATTAGGAAAAGAAGTTGGAGATGTAGCAAAAGTTTCATTACCAACAGGGCCAGAAGATTCAATGGATATCAAGATTTTAGCGGTAGAATAGTACTATGATAGCATTAATTGGTGCAATGCCAGAAGAAGTGGCTATAATAAAAGAAAAGATAGAAGATTTACAAGAAAAGAAAATAGCACATGTAACATTTTATGAAGGTAAATATGAAGGGCGCAATATTGTTCTTATGTTAAGTTTACCAGGGAAGGTGAATGCTGCTATTGCTACAACCCTATTACTAGATCACTATAAACCAGAGTATGTGATTAATATAGGTACATGTGGTGCGCTGCAAGGTGATATGGAAATTGGGGACATGATCGTTGCTACAGAAGTAAGACATTTTGATGTTGATGCAACAGAGTTTGGCTATGAAATTGGTCAAGTACCACAAATGCCAGCGGCATATAAGAGTGATGAAGAATTACAAAAATTAGCTTCAGAGATAAGCTTACCAGATCATAAAATCCACTTTGGGTTAGTGGGGACATCCGATTCTTTTATCTCTAATAAAGAGTTGAAAAAAGGAATATTGAAAAACTTTCCTAATATGCAAGTAGTTGAGATGGAAGCAGCAGCGATTGCTCAAACTTGTTACCAATTTGGAACAAAATTTATAGTTTGCCGTAGTGTAAGTGATAAGGCGGAAGAAGGAACTCGAGTTACTTTTGATGAATTCTTACAAATAGCTGCAGTAAACTCGTCAATATTAACTACAGCGTTAATAAAAAAACTTTAAAATTAATTATAAATCAGCAAAGAAGAGCGAAAGCTTTTCTTTGCTGTAATATTTATTTATAGAGTTTTACCTAATTAAACAGTTTATAGTTAGAATTTTAAATAATTAATTGTATTGAAAAAAATGTTATAAAATGTTAATATAAAGTAGATAAATATTATTTAAGGAAAAGAAAAATGAAAAATATTACTGAAAGAAGATCCTTTAATTATTTGAAGAATTTAGTTCAGATAAGCTTGGGATTATTGATATTTTATTTAATTTTTTCCTATTTTAAAAAAGAGATTGTTAGTTTAGATTTTAAAAAAATACATCATCTTACGCTAGCTATAGGTGAAATTAAGTTTGTAGTAGTGTTATTGTTCGGCTTATTAGGTATAAGTATTTTATGTCTTTATGATTATTTTGTCTTAAAAGCCATTAATTTAACAAAAAATATGTCTTCATTCCGTATTTTTAAAATTAGTTTTATGACTAACACATTAAATATGGTACTAGGTTTTGGTGGCTTTATTGGTGCCGGACTTAGATATTATATGTATAAACCATATACAAAAAACGGAAAAACATTAGTTACTGCAATAGGGATGATTCTTATTTCTATGCTTTCTGGAATCAGTCTATTGTCGATTTTTGTAGTACTAAATGTCTTTCCAGGACAAGCGTTATATGCTAATAATAAAATTTTTTATTATTCATTAATATTGATGTCTTTATTTTTACCATTGTATCTATTTTTTAATTTGAGAAAACCAAGAATTAGAACGGATAGATATTTAAGTGTTAAATTGACAGTGATTTCTTTTTTAGAATGGGTATTTGCAGCCCTTATTATTCTTATGATTCTTTATTTTTATACGGGAGATTTAGTAGCGGATAAGGAATTACAGATTATGGGAGTTATAATAGTTGCTTCAATAGTAGGCTTATTAACTATGATTCCAGGAGGATTAGGTACTTTTGATACTTTAGTTCTTATAGGGCTTAAGAACTTAGGGATAAATCCAGAGATTATAGGTGCGACAATTATAATATATAGATTATCATATTATGTTGTTCCGTTCTCTATTGGATGTTTTATGTTCCTAAGTGAAGGAATTAGAATGATAAAAGATAAATTTAAGAGAGGAGAAAAGTTATGATTACGACGATAATTTATGCGATAGTTGCCTATTTTATTGGAAATGTAATGGGTGGAAAATTATTAGAAAAGATTTATAAAGAAGAATTTACTAATAAAGGCTCTGGTAATGTTGGAGCACGAAATGCGGGACGTGTTTTAGGTCCTAGATCATTTTTATTTGTTTTAGCAGTAGATTTTTTCAAAGGCTTTTTTGTGGTTATATTACTGAAAATATTAGATGTTGATTCAAAAATTATATATATTTGTATAGTATTAGTATTATTAGGTCACATAAAACCTATTATCTTTAAGTTTAAAGGTGGTAAAGGGGTTGCGACATTCTTTGGTTGTTTAGCAGCATTATCATTAAATTTATTCTTAATCTTAATACTTTGTACATTAGTTATAGCTATTATTGTAAAAAGTCTAACAATTGGATTTTATTCTAGTCTTCCATTTGTAACGTATATAAACTATGTAGAAAATCCATCATTTATAATACTAGGAATTTTTCTACTAGCAGTTTTATTAATAAGTGTGGTAGCTGTAAAAGATATAGAAGAGTCATTTAATAAATATTTTAGTACAAGAAAAATTAAGAAATCAGTTCAATAGTGAGCTGATTTCTTTTTTTTGCTATTTAGAATTGTTATTTCGTAGTTCTTTTCTTATAAGAAGAGTACGCTTAATATTAATTATTGCATATAATAGGAGTAAAATTACAGAAATTATACATGCAATATAGGCGTATTCTACGCTTTTAATTTTTCTGATAAAGCTAAAAGAAGATATTGAGTATGGTGTTAGTACTGCTACAGTGTACATAGTAAATTCATACTTTAATAGATTCAAAACTTTATTTGTTTTTATTAGTAATTTATTTTTTTCTTTAAAATATCTCACAAAGCTCACGTAGACACATATCGGAATAGTTAAGTAGAAATAGATGATATTTTTTGTATAAAAAAATGCTGAAACTAGTATGATTAAAATAGGAAAAGTAATGATTAAGTATTTGTTATATTTCATATAATTCCCTCCTTTTTTTATATGAAAAGTAGTATATAAAAAATTACAAAAGTAGAATTAACTAAGTTTTAAGTTCTCTATTTCAGTTTCATTATAACATAACAAATACAAGTAGGATAGTACTATATACCTTATTTTTGTAGAATTTAATTCTAAGAAAGATTTTCTTCTGTACAATATAGAAAAATATATTGTGAAACTAAAATGTTACCTTAACTATAATTAAATTTCAGTTTTAATTATAGTTTAAAGTTGATTTAAGTGTGTTTTAGTTTATACCTATATAATATTATTTATCAACTATAAATTTAATATTTGATGAGAGATTCAGTAATAGATACTAATATCTTTTAATAGGTATAGATAATTGAAGTAAAATACTTAGAAATAGGTAAATAGAAATATATAAACATGTAGATAAAATAAATTAGGAGACAAATTAAATGAAGAATAAAAAATTACTTATTGGAGCTAGTTTAATAACAATGTTAACAACAGGAGCGATTGGTGGAGTAATACCGATACAAAATGCTTCAGCTCATGATATATCTGCTAATCAGGTTTCTACTCAATATACTGTGACTGATACAATTCAAACAAATCAAGAAGGAGAAGTATCTACTACAGTAACTCAATTGAATGCACAAGAAACTACAAATAGTCAAGTATCTTCGTCGAGTAAAGGAACTTCTATTTATCAAGCGGCATTAAGCCAAGTAGGTGCAATTCAAGATTGTACAATGCTAGTTACAAATGCATTAAAATCTGTAGGAATAAACTATCATGATTGGCCAGCTGGATATATGAGTTTAGGTACAATAGTATCAGTATCTGAAGCTCAACCCGGTGATTTAATTTATTATGCCAATGGTGGTATGGGGTTAGCACATATCGCAGTTTATGCAGGTAATGGACAAGCTATCCATGGGGGATGGCTTGGTAATCAAACTGTAGTTAATTCGGCAGATATAGGTAGTGGAGCGGTTTATATCCGTGTTAAATAAATATATGAACTATAAAAAACGTCTTGAAGTAATTTAAGGCGTTTTAATTAATAATTTGTGTTGATTTAAGTGATTTTAAAGTTAATAATATATAATATATTTATCTGATAAATTAATAGAAGTAGAAAATAGGAGATTATTCATATGTCATTAAAGAAGATAGCGAAGTTATTAGCGAATAAAAAAGTTAGAAAGATTGCATGGATGTTAATAAGTCATCCTAAATTTATAAAGATGCTGAAGAATAGTATAAAAAGATGATAAAACGAAGAAAATACATTTCAAAGACTATAATTCAACATGCTTATTGAATAATAAATAGGTATCAATCTACATACACTAGAGTAGTATTTATAGATATTCTTTATGTTAATTCAAATTCGAGCTCATTACGATTTATGAAGTTGTAAATCGTAATAGTTACTTAAGACGAAAATCTATTGACTTGTTATATAAAACATAATAAAATTTAACTATAGAATAATTAATTAAATAATACGGAGGCGATTAATATGAGCAAATGTGAATGTGAACACCACTGTCACTGTCATGATGCAGTAGAAGATTGTAAATGTGGAAACTGTGTTGAAGGAACATGTGAATGTAAAGAAGGTTGTGCTTGTGGATGCCATAATGCAAAAGAAGATTGTGAATGTGGAAACTGCAAAACAGGAGAATGTCATTGCGATAAGCATGCTGCATAATATTCCTATAAAAAAAGAGATCTGGAATTTTACCAAATCTCTTTTTTATTAACTTAAAATTATCTAAGTGTAATTAGAAGGTTAAGTACTCCTGCAAGAACAAGGAGTATAACACTCCATTTAATTGTTTTAGCGAAGATTTCGCTATCTCTGTTAACTAATCCAACGGCTGCTGCTGCAACTGCGATAGATTGAGGAGAGATCATTTTAGCGATAGCTCCACCCATGATGTTAGCAGCTACAAGTAATGATGGATCGATTCCAATTTGTGATGCAGTTACTGATTGTAATCCTGCGAATAATGATCCACTGTTAACAACAGATCCAGTTAAGAATACCCCAATCCAACCTAAGATAGGTGAGAATAGTGGGAAGACTTTACCAGTATTAGCAAATGCTAATCCTAATGTTGATGACATTCCAGAATAAGTTGAAATGTAAGCAAATGCAAGTACTGAACAAATTGTTAAGATTGGTCCCCATAATTCAACAGCTGTTTCTCTAATTGTAGAAATAACAATACGACTGTTAACTCTAAAAATAATGATTGTTAGAATTGCTGCAAGTAAAATTGCTGTTGTAGTCGAAGTAAATGGAGCAAAACTAAATACTGCTTTAATTGGAGTAGGTTGTTTTACGATAGGAGCAACACGTGCAACTGCGCCATCAATGTAGTATGGGAAGTTGAAAATTAGTGAGTTTAAAGCTCCCGCTGTTTGACCTGTTTTAGGATTTGCAGCTTGGATTAGTTGTTTGAAGAATCCAGTGTTTAGTAAAGTAACGAATAGTGTTAAAAGAATGAACGGTGTCCATGCTCTAACAACTTCTTTACCTGACAATGTCCCTTTGTCATCTTTAGAAATTTCTTTAGTTTCAGCAGTAAGTGGTTGTTTTGGTTGCCAGAATCTTAAGAATACGATTAAAGCAAGTAAACTCACGATAGCAGAAGAAACGTTAACTAGTTCTGGTCCTACGAAGTTTAAGAAAATAAATTGTGTTACTGCGAAACCACCACCAGAAACAATGATTGCTGGGAATGTTTCTTTGATTCCTTTAAATCCATCAACCATAAATACGATAAGGAATGCAATAATAACTGTAACAAGACATAAGATTAATGATGTATTTTTACCAAGTGTTAGAGCATCTAAATCTGTTAATGTAGCTGGAACCGTTACTGGAATACCCATTGCACCATAAGCACCACCAGCGATGTTAGCAACTAAACAAATTGCAGCAGATTGTAAAGGTTTGAAACCTAAACCTACTAAAATTGCGGCTGTAATAGCAACTGGAGCACCGAATCCTGCAGCACCTTCTAAGAATGCATTGAATGAAAATGCAATTAGAAGAACTTGAATTCTTTTATCTGGTGAAATAGATGAGATACTTTGTTTCATTACATCGAAGAATCCCATTTTAACTGTTAATTTGTATAAGAAGATTGCAGCAAGAACGATACTAGCAACAGGCCATAAACCTGAAACAATACCTTGTTCTGCAGCACCAGCGATTTTATCTACTGGCATCTTGTAACAAACAGCAGCTACGATAGCTGCACTAAGAATACTTAAACCTCCGGCTGTATAACCTTTAAGTTTAAAAACTACTAATGAAATTAAAAATATAACTATAGGAAGAGCAGCAACAGCAGCAGATAACCAAATATTACCCATAGGATTGTACTGTTGTTCCCAAATAGTATTAAGAATCATTATAATTCCTCCTAAATTGAAAATTTGTATATAATAATTATATATAAAATACTGTACTAATGCAAGCTATTAAACCACATTTTCATGAGATTTTCAAAAATAAAATGTTTATATAGTTTTAAGAAATTAATCAAACATATTCAATTTTTTGCTTTAAATGTGCATCTTTAAAGATGAGTAAACGCTTCAGTAAATTTGCAAAGTGAAAAGATAAAGAAATATTAATTATTAAAAAAAATTTATATATAAAAAATAGAGAAATAGTATAATTTTTATTTTTAAAAATCTGTATCCGTATATTTTTTATTTTATTACGACAGGTTGTAAAAAATAAAATGTATATGAATTATAAAGGAAAATGCTTTCTTTTAAACTGTGCTAATACAGTAGAAGTTTATGTTGGTATGTGAACCGAATAATATTACTGAGATAAATATTATTATTTTATTGTGATTATAGATTTGACATTTTTCGTGAAAAATAGTATATTAATAGTGTAATATATGATTAATAAATAATTTATATACATTTAATATATATACAAACTTTGGAGGTTATTATGGTAAAAACATCAAAAGATTTAACTAAACAAGAGCATTTAGAAATGTATGAACTAATGCACCTTATTAGAGATTTTGATATGGAGTTGAGTAAACTATACTCTCGTGGTTTAGTTCACGGTATGACTCACTATTCAGTAGGAGAGGAAGCAGCTAACGTTGGAGCAATTTATCCATTAAGAAAAGAAGACTTAATGTTTTCTAACCACCGTGGTCACGGTCAAACAATTGCTAAAGGAATTGAAATTGATCGTATGATGGCTGAAATCCTTGGTAAAGAAACAGGTCAATGTAAAGGACGTGGAGGAAGTATGCACGTTTATGACCTTGAACAAGGAAACATGGGATGTAATGGTATAGTTGGAGGAGGACACGGTTTAAGTACTGGTGCCGCTTTAGCTCAAAAAATGAAACAAACAGGTAACATCGTTATTTGTTGTATGGGTGACGGAGCTACTAACGAAGGAAGTTTCCACGAATGTTTAAACATGGCATCTAACTGGGATTTACCACTTATTTTCTACGTAATTAACAATAAATATGGTATCTCAATGGCTCAAGAAAGATGTATGCGTGTTAAAGAAATTACTGAACGTGCAGCTTCATACAGAATCAAAGGGATTCACGTTGCAGACGGAAACGACGTATTAGCAGTATATGATGCAATGCAAGAAGCTATCGAACACACTAGAAGTGGAAAAGGACCTGTTTTAGTAGAAGCAGTATCTTACAGATGGTTTGGACACTCTGCATCAGATGCAGGTAAATACCGTAGCCGTGAAGAAGTAGCTGAGTGGAAGCTTAAAGATCCTAACGTAAAATATAAAAACTACTTATTAGAAAACGGAATTGCTACAGAAGAAGAATTAAAAGAAATCGAAGATAGATCAAAAGCAACTATCGATGATGCTGTAGAATTTGCGAAAGAATCACCATTTGCTGATGGTGCAATAGCGTTCCAAGATAACTACGCTGACTAATATTTTAAGTTAAAATAATTTAAATAATATTTTATATAATAGGAGATTAATAGTTATGACTAAAGAAACAAAAATTATGACGGTTCGTGAAGCCATAAAAGAAGCTATGACTCACGAAATGCGTGAAGATGAAAATGTATTTTTAATGGGTGAAGATGTTGGTATCTTCGGAGGAGACTTCGGTACTACAGTTGGTATGTTAGAAGAATTCGGTTCAGAACGTGTTATCGATACACCAATCAGTGAAGCAGCTATTTGTGGTGCTGCTGCAGGAGCTGCTTCAGTAGGTATGCGTCCAATCGTAGACGTAACATTTATGGACTTCGTAACAATTGGTATGGATGCAATTGTTAACCAAGCTGCACCGATGCGTTATATGTTAGGTGGAGAAGTGCAAGTACCAGTTACATACCGTTGTGCATCTGGTGCAGGTACAGGGGCTGCGGCTCAACACTGTAAAGCTCTAGAAGCATGGTTCTGTCACATTCCAGGTCTTAAAGTAGTAGCACCAGGAACAGCAGGAGATGTTTACTCAATCTTAAGAGCTGCAATCAGAGATAACAACCCAGTTATCTACATTGAACCAAAAGCGTTATTTGGACGTAAAGGCGAAGTAGAAGTAGGTAAAATTGGTGTAATCGGTCAAGGTGACATCAAAGTTGAAGGATCTGATGTAACATTAGTATCTTGGGGAAGAATGTTAGAGCGTAGCTTAAAAGCAGCTGAAGAATTAAAAGAAGAAGGAATCTCAGTAGAAGTACTTGACCCAATTACATTAGTACCATTAGATACTGATCTAATTGTTGAATCAGTTAAGAAAACTGGAAAATTAGTAGTATGTCACGACTCATTCAAAACTGGTGGATTCGGTGGAGAAATCGTTGCTCGTATCGCAGAAAGTGATGCATTTGATTTCTTAGATAGCCCTATTTACCGTGTTGCTGGTGCTGACACACACATTCCATCAGCTAAAAACTTAGAAAAATTAGTTGTACCTGATGTAGAAGACATCAAAGAAACTATTAGAAAAGCTGTAAATAAAAAATAAAAATTTAGTTAGTGAAGGATGTGAATAGAATATGGCAGTAGAGGTAATAATGCCAAAAGCCGGTAGTGAAATGGAAGAAGGCGAAATCGTACAATGGTTTAAGCAAGAAGGTGACGAAGTAAAAGAAGGAGAAATCCTACTTGAAATCGTAACAGATAAAGTAAATATGGAAGTTGAAGCTGAAGCAAGCGGAACTTTATTAAAAATTGTACACCCAGCTGGATCAGTTGTACCAGTAGTTCAAACTATTGCATGGATTGGACAAGCTGGAGAAGCTGTACCTGGAGCTGGAGCGGCACCAGCAGCTGCAGCGGCACCAGTAGAAGAAACTGTTGTTGAAACTAAAGTTGAAGCAGCACCTGCTCAAGAAGTAGTAGTATTTGACAACTCTGGTCTTCGTGCTACACCAGCAGCTAGAGCGTATGCTCGTGAAAACGGAATCGACTTATCTCAAGTAAAAGGTACTGGAGCTAAAGGTCGTGTTCATAAAGACGATGTAGTTGATTATAAACTAAATGCAAAAGCTAAAATCTCTCCACTTGCTGCACGTATTGCAGAAGTTGAAGAAATTAATACTGACGCTATCGTTGGAACTGGACCAAAAGGTAAAATTATGAAAGCAGATGTTCTTTCTGTTCTTAACGGAAGTGCAAGTGAAGCTGCTGCAAGTGCAAGTGAAGTTGCTGCACCAGCAAGCGCTAAATCTGCTAAAGCACCTAATGAAAATCAATGGGGTGTTGTTGAAACTGTACCAATGTCACCAATGCGTAAAGTTATTTCTAAACGTATGAGTGAATCTTACTTCAGTGCACCAACATTCGTTGTAAACGTTGAAGTTGATATGACTGAATTATTAGCTTTACGTAAAAAAGTTGTTGATGCAATTATCGAAGAAACAGGTAAAAAAGCAACAGTTACTGACTTTATTTCATTAGCTGTAATTAAATCATTAATGAAACACCCATATGTAAATGCTTCTTTATCAAGTGATGAAAAAGAAATGTATTTACACCACTATGTAAACTTATCAATCGCTGTTGGTATGGATAGTGGATTAGTAGTACCAGTAATTAAAGGTGCTGATAAGATGAGCCTTAAAGAGCTTGTAGTAGCTTCTAAAGAAATTACAACAAAAGCTCTTGCTGGTAAATTAAAACCAGATGAAATGGCAGATTCTACATTTACAATTAGTAACTTAGGTATGTATGGAGTTAAGAGCTTCGTACCAATCATTAACCAACCAAATACAGCTATTCTAGGTGTAAGTGCTACTGTACAAAAACCAGTGGTATTAAATGGTGAGGTTACTGTAAGACCTATCATGACATTAACATTAACAGCGGACCACCGTGTTGTTGACGGATTAGAAGGAGCTAAATTCATGAAGACTCTGAAAGAAGCTATCGAAAATCCACTATCATTACTAATTTAATAATGATATAATATTTATAAAACAAGATAAAGTGTATAAGGAGTGATTAAAACATGGCAGTTGAAGTTATAATGCCAAAAGCCGGAAGTGAAATGGAAGAAGGCGAAATCGTACAATGGTTTAAGCAAGAAGGTGACGAAGTAAAAGAAGGAGAAATCCTACTTGAAATCGTAACAGATAAAGTAAACATGGAAGTTGAAGCAGAGGCAAGCGGAACTTTATTAAAAATCTTACACCCAGCTGGATCAGTTGTACCAGTAGTTCAAACTATTGCATGGATTGGACAACCTGGAGAAGCAGTTCCTGGAGGAGACAGTACTACTGCAGCAGCTCAAGAAATCGTTAAAGAAGTTGCAGCAGATGTTAAAGTACCTGAAACTAAAGCAGGAGAAGAAGCACCAAAACGCGAACGTCGTGGTGAATATGACGTAGTAGTAGTTGGTGGAGGTCCTGCAGGATATGTATCAGCTATTAAAGCCGCTCAATTAGGTGGTAAAGTAGCATTAGTAGAAAATCGTGAACTAGGTGGAACATGTCTAAACCGTGGATGTATTCCAACAAAAACATTCCTACACAATGCTGAAATTATCAACCACATCCGTTCTGCTAAAGACCGTGGTATTAAACTTGTAAATGATGCATTCTCAGTTGATATGGAACAAACTGTAGCAGTTAAGAATAAAATTTCTAAAACTCTATCAGGAGGAATTGGAGGATTACTTAAATCTTACGGTGTTAAAGTATTTAACGGTGTTGGACAATTAACAGCTGATAAAAAAGTTTCTGTTGATGGAAAAGAAACAATTGATGCTGACAGAGTAATCTTAGCTGGTGGATCAAAAGTAAGTAGAATTAATATTCCAGGAATGGATAGTGATAAAGTTCTTACAAGTGATGAATTCTTAGATATTAATGAAGTACC
Organism: Gemella haemolysans; assembly: GCF_001553035.1. Lineage (GTDB taxonomy): Bacteria > Bacillota > Bacilli > Staphylococcales > Gemellaceae > Gemella > Gemella haemolysans_B. Next base: position 22,532 of record NZ_KQ959928.1, on the reverse strand, counting down.
AGCTCGTTTAGCAGTTATCGGTGGAGGAGTTATTGGATCAGAGTTAGGACAAGCATTCTCTACTTTCGGATCTGAAGTAACTATCGTTGAAATGGCTGATCGTTTAATCGCTGGAATGGATAAAGATGCATCTGCAGCATTAGAAAAACAATTCAAAAAACAAGGTATTAAAGTTCTTACATCAACTAAATTATTAGAAATCGTTGACAAAGGTCAAGAAGTAGTAGTTAAAGTTGAAGGAAAAGAAGATATCGTTGCAGACAAAGTATTATTATCAATTGGACGTGTTCCAGATAACACATGTCTTGGTGAATTAGCAGATCAATTCGAAATGGAACGTGGTCGTGTTAAAGTTAACGAGTACATGGAAACATCTGTTGAAGGTATTTACGCTCCTGGTGATATTAACGGAACTAAGATGTTAGCTCATGCAGCATTCAAGATGGGAGAAGTTGCAGCAGAAAACGCAATGGGTCACCACAAAAAAGTTGATCTTAAATCTACTCCAGCAGCAATTTACACTCACCCAGAAATCGCAATGGTTGGTTTAACTGAAGAACAAGCTCGTGAAAAATATGACATCAAAGTTGGTAAATTCAACTTTGCAGCTAACGGACGTTCATTAGCATCTAACCAAGGTGAAGGATTCGTTAAAGTAATTATGGATACTAAATACAGAGAAATCTTAGGTATCCACATTGTTGGACCAGTTGCAGCTGAGTTAATCAACGAAGGGTCTACTTTAATTCAAACAGAAATGACAATTGATGACGTTATGGATATTATCCATGGTCACCCAACATTCTCTGAAGCTTTATATGAAGCTATGACTGACTGTGTTGACTTATGTCTACATGCACCTAAGAAAAAAACTAAATAATAGTTTATAAAGAAAAAGATGGCTAGTAATTTGCTAGTCATCTTTTTTTCTGTATAATGTATCTCTGTTAAATTTAGGATATGAGAAAAAAATACACTAGGAATATAGGCATATTTTTCTACTAAAATTCCTAGTGTAATTTAAATTTTTAGTTTTTAACTTCTGCGATACTAATTTTTTCATGAAGAGTAGTTTCATCTATTTTTATATTTTGATATTCGTCATTTACTGGAAATTTTAATGAATAATTTAAAGGTTTAGAAATTTCTACAAGACCGTTTAATATTTCAAAATCAAAGATATGTCCACCCGCTTTTAAATCATTACTAATGTAGTGTAAATGAAATCCACCAACACCTAATCCTTGGGCATAATAAGGAGAGAAAAAACCAACTATTGTACCTTGTGTATTTTTATAATGAAAAATATTTTGATTCTCTAGTACTTCTAGTAGAGGTGGATATGGTTTTTCTTGTTTTTTTGGAGATCTAGTATTCATCTTCTGAAAGTTTCCTGAAATTTTTATTGCATAGAAATAATTTTGATTTAAGTAATCTTGAACTTTTTCTAATAAGTTTTTAAACGTAAGATTATCAAATTTCTGGTATTCTTTTTCGAATGTAGTAATTGTAGCGAATGGTGTACTTTCTTTGATTGATTGAAGATATGAATTACCGAAATAATCTGTTTTATAAATTTTACTATCTAAAATTACCATTTCACCATCAATGCCATCAAATGTACCAATTCCAAAATTGCCGTATTTCAGTAGTTCTTCTATAGTCATGCTTCCACTATAAGCGCCTTCTATAATTCCTGCCATAGTTCCATATTGAAATATCATTTTTATCCTCCTAGTAATTAATAGAATTAAATTCTTCTCTTAAAATTCCGTATTTTACAGAATCATAATATAAACCATTGTAATATCTAACTTTTCTAATTCTTGCTTCACAAAGAAGGCCTAGTTTTTCTGCAAGTTTCATCATTCTAATGTTTCCACTCCAAGTAGTTAGACCAATATGTTGTATTTCAGGAAATCTATTAAAACATATCTTAATCCAGTTATATAAAGCAGCATATCCTATACCTTTTGCCCAGACATCTTGATCATATATTACAATTCCAATTTCTAACCATCGAGTAGCTAAGCTTTCCCAATAATATGTTACAATGCCGATTGGTTTATCATTTAAAAATATACCTAAGACACGTTCACTTAAGAAATATTCATGATGATTTTTTAGTAAGAATGTTTCTAAATTTATATATTTAAATTCATTAAAGTATGGTGCATTATATTTACTCCATTCAGGTTCTTCTGATGAGTAAATAACATCGTATAAATCTGTTAAATGTTTTTCTTTGATTTTTTTTAGTGTAATCATATACGCCTCCTTTTTATTATTATATCATATTTAATGTTTAAAACTTGTATTACAATCTAATTCAATAGAATATTAAGATTTAATATGATATAATGATTCTTGTATAAAAATTAGTGAGGTGAAATATGGAGAAATTTAGTAAAATAATATCTGATATTTTCCTTTGGATAATGAATATAGGATTATTAATAATAGGAGTATTATTATCATTTGGGTTAATAATGGAGGCTAAAGAAATATATCATGAAGGTGTGAAATTTTTGGCTGATCAAGGTAATTATCAACACTTTGTTGAAGGAATATTAGTATTTTTCCTATATTTTGAGTTTGTGGCTCTTATTGTGAAATATTTTAAAAACAATTATCATTTTCCACTTAGATATTTTATTTATATTGGAATCACAGCGATTATTAGGTTAATTATAGTTCAACATGATGATCCTTACAGCGTATTAATATGGGCAGCTGCAATTTTATTGTTAGTTATAAGTTTAGCGATTGCTGAGAAATTTATAAAAAAAGATTAAGAAAAGACTTCGAACCACTTTAGGTTCGAAGTCTTAGTTTCATTTCACAGTATATTTACCTGTTTTATAATCGATAGTAACACCTTTTTGGAAGTTTGGTAAGAATACATTGTATTTAACACTCTTACCATTATCTTCAACTGACATTGCTTCCATGATAACCCCCTGAGCAACTAGGTCATCACCTTTGAAAACAGGAGTTACACGATAACGTACATGTTTTTTAGTTTTCTTAACATAATCAGCAACTTCATTTTCAAAGGGAATCATATTAAGATTCATAAATCTTGTTCCTGTCATAAGGTTTTTATCATTATCATTTTCTCCAGCTAGTTGGAAAGCAATTAAATGCGATCTATCGTAAACATGAGTTCCTCTGTTACTTTGCCACCCACTAGGACGAACATGTGCAATTTCCTCACGTTTATCAGTTGGCATTAAATCAACACCGATGATACCATTTGCCTGTCCGACACGACCAAGTTTATCTAATTGACTATAGTTTTCAAATGAAGTCGTAGCTAAGTCTTCTTTAGAGAAGTATGGATTATTATTATTTAGTACTTTATACTTATTATCGTCAGTCGCTTCACTTTCTTTAGGTGCTGTAAGAGAGTTTATCACATCATCAGGAATTTTTGAAACACTTGTGAATGTTGTAGCAGTATTTGAATTTTTATTTGATGATTTATTCGTGTAATAAGTAATAGCAAATGATGCTAAAATTACTATTGCAATTGATATAATTGAAAATAGTGACAATTGTTGTTTTTTTCTTTTTGCCATAAGACCTCCTTGTTTTTATAATAATTCAAACGATTAAGAGGAAGAGTAGAGCTCTTCCCCTATAAAAAATTTATTTTTTGAAGTAATTAATTCCCATTGCATCTTTTACTTCATCTAAAGTAGCGGCTGAAACTTTCTCAGCTTTTTCACTTCCAGCTTTAAGCATTCTGTATACTTCAGCTTTATCTTTTGCGAATTCTTCACGACGTTCTCTTATAGGGCGTAAGTAGTCTTGCATTACGTCATTTAATCGGCGTTTTAATTTCATATCGCCAAGTCCACCGCGAGAGTAATGTTCTTTAAGTTCTGCAACTTCATCAGTACGAGTATCGAAAATGTCTAAGTATTTGAATACAACATTTCCTTCTACTTGACCTGGATCTTCAATTTTAATATGATTTGGATCAGTGTACATTTTCATGATTTTAGCTTTAATGTTTTCTTCACTGTCACCTAGGTAAATACCGTTATTTAAACTCTTACTCATTTTTCCTTGTCCATCAATACCTACAAGACGAGCATGATTTTTTGGTGGTAGTACAATCTCAGGTAATACTAGAACTTCTTTATTGTATGTTCTATTGAAGTCACGAACGATTTCACGAGTTTGTTCAAGCATTGGTTTTTGATCTTCACCAACAGGAACGTGCGTTGCTTTAAAGGCAGTAATATCCGCAGCTTGGCTTACAGGATAAGTAAAGAATCCTGCAGGAATACTTTCACCAAATTTTTTGTCATTAATTTCCTGTTTAACAGTAGGGTTACGGTGTAATCTAGAAACTGATACTAAATTCATGTAGTACATGTATAATTCTGCAAGTTGTGGAATTTGTGATTGAATAAAAATAGTAGTCTTGCTAGGATCGATTCCAACTGCAAGGTAATCAAGTGCTACTTCTGTAATATTCTCGATAACTTTTCCTGGGTTATCGGCATTATCAGTAAGTGCTTGTTGATCGGCGATCATAATAAATACTTCAGTATCATCTTCGTTTTGTAAAGCTATACGATTTTTTAAAGAGCCAACATAGTGTCCTAAGTGAAGTTTACCAGTTGGTCTATCTCCAGTTAAAATAATTTTTGTCATAAAAGGGTAACTCCTTTAAAATAATTTTAATAATTCCTTATAATTATACCATAATCTAACCTAAGTTTGTTTGAAATAACATAAAAAATATTAATTTGGATAAAAATTTAGTGTTTTACTTAGCAAAAAATGGTATAATAAGGAGTAAAGAAATAGTTAATTATTAAGGAGATTAATATGATATATATAGAATCAAAAAGTAATGATCCACGCTACAATACTGCATTAGAGCTTTATGCTTTTAATGAGCTAGCAGAAAAAGATGATGTGTTTATGTTATGGATAAACTCACCATGTATCGTTGTTGGTAAAAACCAAAACACAACAGAAGAAGTAAACCAAAAATTCTGTGATGACAAAGATATCAAAATCGTTCGTCGTGTAAGTGGTGGTGGTGCAGTTTACCACGATTTAAACAACTTAAACTACACAATTATCTCAAATGGTAGAAGTGGTGAAGAATTCGACTTCAAATCATTTTCACAACCAGTACTTGACGCATTAGACTCATTAGGAGTTAAAGCAGAATTTACAGGACGTAATGACCTTGAAATCGACGGGCAAAAATTCTGTGGTAATGCTCAATACGTACGTAATGGTCGTATTATGCACCATGGTTGCTTAATGTTTGATGTTGATACATCAGTTTTAGCGGATGCTTTAAAAGTATCTAAAGATAAAATTGAATCAAAAGGTATTAAATCAGTACGTTCGCGTGTAACAAACATTAAAGATCACCTTCCAAACCAAGATATGACAGTTCAAGATTTCGTTGCAGCTCTTAAAAAATATATGAGTGAAAAATACGAAATGACAGATTTTGTTGCAACTGAAGAAGACGAAGCTGCAATCTTATCTATTCAAGAAGAAAAAAATAACTCATGGGATTGGGTATATGGTAAAAATCCTGACTTCAACATTAAACGTAATAGAAGACTTAAAACAGGTAAAATTGAAGCTAATATCATGGTAGAACAAGGTGTTATTACTAATATCAAATTCTACGGAGACTTCTTCGGAGTAATGGATGTAGAAGATATTGCTAAAAAATTAGTGGGTGTAAAATATCAAAAAGAAGATATTCAAAAAGTTTTAGAACAAATTGATATTAACTCTTACTTCTTAGGAGCAACATTAGAAGAAGTAGTAGATATTTTAGTAGACTAATAAACAATTTAGGAGTGAAGTAATATGATTATTGCAACAACAAATTATGTTCCTGGAATGGAAGTAGTAGAATATAAAGGATTAGCTACAGGTGAAGTAGTAGCTGGGATTAATGTTATCAAAGATATAGGAGCAGGAATTCGAAACCTTTTCGGTGGAAGAGTTCAAGGGTATGAAGATGAAATTATTCAAGCAAGAGCTCAAGTTTTAAAAGAATTAGAAGCTCGTGCAGCTGAGATGGGTGCTAATGCAATTATCGGAGTTAGAATTGACTTTGATCCTCTAGGAGGAGACGGTAATAATATGCTTTTAGTTACAGTTACAGGAACAGCTGTAGTAGTAAGATAAAAGTAAATAATTTGTAAAATAAAATTAATAGCAATATTTATTGAGATATTGTATAATGATAAACAGTTATTAATTTTTTAATAGAGAGGAAAAATATAATGAAAAAAGTATTTAACTTTAAAAAGCTTTTCTCTATTTTACTTTTAGCAATTGCTTTAGTAACATCTGCTGTATTCGTAGCAGGGTGTAGTGATGATAAAGGAACAAGTTCTAGTTCATCATCAAAAGCAACTTATACAGTAAGTAAAGAAGAGAAAGATTATTTATCAAAACGTTTTTCAGAATTATCTAAGACGAATAATGAAACTGTAGCCTATGTTTATGCTCCAGGTACACAGTTAGATGAACCAGTAGTTCAAACTAATGACAACGAAACGTATTTAGATAAAACTTTTGAAGGTGGACACGTTCCTTACCTTGGTACTGTATTCATGGATATGGATAACAAAAAGGATTTCCATGATAGATTAACTTGGTTATTCGGACACGCTCGTGGAAGTAAAGTTGGAGATCACCGTATGTTCAACGATGTTAACTACTATGATAAACAAGAATACATGGATAAACACAAATTCGTAGTTATTGAAACTCCTGAGAGAAAATACTACTACGAAGCAGCATTCTTAACAATCGTGCCAGAAACAACTTCATTCTACCGTTTAGATTTTGAAAATGATGAAGATTTCTTAAACCAATTAACAAATGTTAAGAAAGATGCAGCAACTAAAAACGATAGCGTTCAGCTTAAAGGAAATGATAAATACTTAGTATTATCTACTTGCCGTGAGGAAGACGAAACAATTCGTTCTAACCTGTACCTACGTCAAATTCCAGATAACGAAATGAACGATTTCTTAGCTAAACATAAAGATGAATTAAAATATGTAGCTACAAGATAATAAATAACGAAAAGCAATCTAATGATTAAATTCACTAGATTGCTTTTTAGTTTATCTAAATAATATTTTGTTTTGGCATAGTTCTAAATTCTCTTATTAAGAAGAATAGTGAAACTGAAATTGCACAAAGGTCAGTTACTGGAGTGGCATAGATTATTCCTTCGATACCAAAGAAATGTGAAAGAATAAATAACATTGGTATTAGCACTATAATTTGCTTAGTTAAGGCAATAGTAACTCCAATTTTTGGTTTTCCTATTGCAGAGAAGAATGTAGAGCTTGAAATATGAACACCGTTGATAAATGTAAATAACAAGAAGAATCTCATATACTTAACTGCAAACTCAAAGTAAAGTTCATTACCATTACCAAATAGAGTAATAATTTGTTTAGGAAAAATCTCAAAGATTAAGAAGAATGTAATTGAGATAATCATTGCATACTTCATGGTATATCTCATTGTAGTACGAACTCTTTCGTACTTTTTAGCTCCGTAATTATATCCAAAAATTGGTTGAGCCCCTTGAATTAATCCAATAATAATAGCTATAAATATTATATAAATTTTAGCTACGATTCCAGCTACAGCTATAGGAATATCATTCCCGTACACAGAATTAGTACCGTGAATATTTAATAAATTGTTTGTTACTATTTGAGCTATCATATTAGAACCTTGGAAAACAAATGAAGGCATTCCAAGTCCTGCAGCGACTTTTAATAAAGGTATCTTAGGTATGAAGTCTTGCTTAGTAAATTTAACACTTTTGAATTTTGGAAAATATAAAACAAGAATCAAAGCAGATAAGAATTGACTTATAACTGTAGCCCAAGCTGATCCAGCAATTCCCCAACCAAATCCGAAGATAAAGATTGGATTAAGAATAGTATTAAGTACTGCACCAAAAATAATGGCAAACATTGAATATTTTGGACTATTATCCGAACGAACAATAGGATTAGTACTAATAGAAATTAGTAAGAATGGAATCCCTAAAGAAGTAATTCCAGCGAATGTCATTGCATATTCTAAAATTTCGTCTGTAGATCCAAATGCATACATAAGAGGTTTTAAGAATATATGAACTAAAATTGTGATAATAATACCAATTATAAATAATGAAGATACTGCAGTACCAACTACAGATTTTGCTTTTTCAGGATTTCCACGACCTAACTCAAGATTAAAGTTAGAGGCAGCACCAATTCCTATCATTAAACCTATAGCTAGGCAAATAGTTGTAAGAGGAAAGGCGACATTTGTTGCAGCATTACCTAAGTAGCCAACCCCTTGACCGATAAAAATTTGGTCAATTACACTATACATCGCATTAATAATATTCGCTGTAATAGCTGGCCAAGCAAATGATATAAGTAATTTTTTTATAGGTTTTGTACCTAGCGGATTTTCTATATAATTTTGTGTTTTTTCCATATGATCTCCTCCTTAAGTTATTTTATTCAATAGTGTGAAGAAAGTAGAAATTTCTTCTTCAGTTAAGTTTTTAAGAACGTCTTTTTCAGCTGTGTTTAGTAGATTAGAGTAAGTTGATAAAACCTCTTTACCTATTTCAGTTAAATGTAGTGTGTAAGAACGTCTATCTTTTATTCCACGTTTTCTAATAACAAAATTTTGTTTTTCAAGAGCATCTATATTACGTCCAACAATATTTCTATCTTTTCTATGTATTTCAGCAAGTTGAGCTTGGGTAACACCTTCATTTTCCGAAACATAAATAAGAGTAATGAAATGCCCATGTGTAATACCTATCTCAGCTAGAGGTTGTTTAGTATAAATTCTCATGTTCTCTAATAGCGTTATAATCTTATAACCTAACGCATCTTTTAACATAATTTCACCACCTAAAAATAATATAGCCAATATATTATATACCTAGTATACTACTTTGTCAACACAAAAAAGAAAACACTAAAAATAATATGTTTCATAGTTTCTTTTCAGTGTTTTCTTACTGTTTATGAAAATTTGACTCTGTTTGTATTGAGTAGAAATTTAGCATTAATTAATGTTCTAACCCACCCGTTAATTTTCTATCTTCTTTGTCATAATAAGTCACAGCAGTTTTTATTATTAATTCTAAAGCAACGATAATATCTTCTTTTTTCATATAAGGCATATTAGGCTTGTTTAAAACCTGTTCTTCAATATACGGGATATGAATAAATCCAGCTTTAATATTTGGATATTTTGTTGAAGTTAGGTATAAAGATTCATACATAATATGATTGCAAACAAAAGTACCAGCAGTATTAGAAATAGCAGAAGGGATATTATTTTTATTCAATTCATCAACAATAGCCTTTATTGGTAGTGTAGAAAAATATGCATTTTCACCATCTTTTCTTATGGTTTCATCAATAGGGCTATTTCCAATGTTATCTGGGATTCTAGCATCATCAATGTTTATCGCGATACGTTCAGGTGTAATTTTACTTCTTCCGCCAGCTTGACCAACACAAATAACGATGTTAGGAGAAAATGAGTCTATATTTTCTTCTAAAACACGTGAGCTGTCTTTGAAGACTGTAGGTAGGATAATTTTTTTTATTTCTATATTATCTATTACATTTGGTAAGCTATTAACACATAAACTTGAAGGATTTATACTTTCACCACCAAATTTATCAAAACCAGTTATTAATACTCTCATAAGGCACCTCGTAATTTTATAAAAAATATGTTGTAATAATGGGAGTGACTCAAAAATCGTGATTTCGTAGAAATCGATTTTGTCGAGTCATCCCCGCACAGTTTATTAGATATCTAAAAAGCTTTTATAAAGCGAATTTAGATATCAATAAACCACTGCGTCTATGAGTTTTCATCTGAACTTTGTTACATTTTAGGACTTTTGGGTCCCCCCATTACAATATTACAACTAAATAAATTTTTAAATTATAATAATTATAAAACAGTTTAGATAATTTGAAAATAGTATTTTTGTAATTTTAGGAGATAAATTCTAATTAGTCGTAAAATAAGAGATAAAAAATCATAAATTTACTAGTTTTAATTTTCAGATTTTTAAGAATTAAATTTACATTATTCTGAAAAAATGATATAATCTATTTATTATCTAAGATGTATTTTGTAAAAAGATAAGTTTTACTTTATTGTTAGCTAATAAAATAAGGCTACGTGAAGTAATGTGTAATAAATGGGTAGGAGAAGTTTATGAATCGTACAAAAAAATACTATGATAATAAGTTGTATACTGTTCAACTTATTACTATAATTTCTATATTACTAAGAACTATAGTAAATTTAACATCAATTTTTATTATTCAAGTTATCTTGGATAGTTTGATATCTAAAGATTTTGAGAGAGTTTATCATTTTGCTAAATACTTGATAGTAGTATTAGTATTTTATTTTTTATTGTTATTTCTTTCTCAATATTTTTTAAGAAAACTTTTCTTTCTTGGAAATTTTTCTGTTTTAGAGTATTTTTATGATAAGTTTTTAAAAAGTGAATATAATGATTTTAAAGAAGCAAAAAGTGGTGAAATATTATCTAAGTTAACATCAGATAGTATTAAGATATCAGATTGGTATTCTCAAGGTAAAGTTATTTTAGTAACGCAGTCTTTTATTTTGTTTTCTATATTGATATTTATGTGTAGGTATAATGTTATGATAACACTTATATTATTCTCTGTAATATTGGTATGCTTTTTTATTATAAAACAAATAAGTAAGAAGCTTTCGAATTGTATGAAGAGTGAACAGAAATTATTAGGTGAAACTAATCAATATATACTTCAGTCAATATTAGGTTATTTTGATTTAAAGCAATTAAATAAAGAACAGTACTTTATAGATTATCTTAAAGAGAACATTATAAATAAAAGAATAAAGGTCAATACTGCCTTAGCTAAGTATTTTTCGTTATATGTAGGTATATCTGCTACTGTTGCATTTATACTACCTATTGTTTCTCTATTACTTTCAGTGTATTTTATAATATATAAAGATTTTTCCGTAGGTTCGGCTATTGCAATATTTTCTACAGTTAGAATGTTAGATGAACCTATAAATTCTATATCAGATAAAATAACTGTTAGGCAGACTGCTCATAAGATAGAAAGTGAGTTGTCTAAGACTTTCAATAATAAAAGCAATGAAGAGAAAGAAGTATTAAAAATAAGTAAATTTAACAGTGTAAATGTGAATATAGCTAGTTTTTATTTTAAAGACAATCTGATTTTATCTGATTTTAGATTAAACATAAATAAGGGTGATTTTCTAGTTCTAAAAGGAAGAAGTGGAGTAGGAAAGACGACAGTATCTAATCTTATATTAAGAAATTTGCAAGAGGGTGCATATAAGTTAGATGGTGAAGTCTTAATCAATGAAAAAGATATATATAAGAATAATATTCAAGTTTTAGGAGAATTTTTGAAAGTAAGTCAAGAACCATACATATATGAAGCAACAATAAGAGATAATATTCTCTTAGGTGAATCATATGATGATAGACTTGATGAGATAGTTAGATTATTACACCTGCAAGAATTGATTGATAAATTAGGATATAATTATTTATTGAAAGAAAACGGAAAAAACTTAAGTGGTGGAGAAAAGCAAAGACTAGAGTTGGCTAGAATATTAATAAGAAGACCTAAGTTTATTATTTTGGATGAACCGACAAGTGCTATGAATACCAATTTGAGTGAATTAATAGTAGAAAACATTTTTAACTACTTAAAAGAACACAATATTACAAGTTTGATAATAACTCATAGTAAGGAATTTGATAAATTTGCTACAGATATCATAGAAATTAAATAAGAGTAAGAGCAACATTATAAATATTACCGCAGATAAGTAATACTTATATATGGAGTTAGATACTAGTGACTTAGGATTTTGATTTTATAAAAATTAATTTTCCTAAGTCTTTCTTTGTCGGTTTATATAAGATATATTTTGAAGGTGCTGAATCAAAAGTTTCAAATTTTAGAAAGTTTATATGAGAATCTTAGATATGGTACTTCATTGATATCTAATTTCGCTTTATAAAAACTTTTTAGGTATTTAACAAACTGCATTATTGTTACTCGATAAAATCGATTTCTCAAAAATAAAGATTTTTGAGGATCTCTTTATAAGATAAATTGTAATTCATTTTTAAAAGTGATATTATATGAATATAAGGGGTGAGGATTATGTCTAGAGAAGAAAAATTAAGAACTATTATTAGTACGATAGATAATTCAGAGTACAGTGCTACTAAGAAAACTACTAATAATAAATGTATGATGAGGACATATAAAGAAGCTAATGACACTTGGCTAGCTGAAGCATATTCTAAGAAAAAATATGCTGATTATAAACCATTTCAATTCGTTGATGGAGAGGGAGTAAGGTGTTCAATATATTTAAGTGGTTGTTTATTCGCTTGTAAAGAATGTTTTAATGAAAGTATTCAAAACTTTAATGCAGGTCAATTATATACAAAAGAAATAGAAGATCAAATAATCCAGGATTTAAATAATTCTTATGTACAAGGACTAACGATTTTGGGTGGAGAGCCGTTTCTTAATACTCAGGTAGCTAAATCTTTAGCGAAAAGAGTAAGAGATGAGTTCGGTTCAACAAAAGATATCTGGGTCTATAGTGGTTATACATATGAACAGCTCCTAAATGGTAGTGAGGATAAAAAGGAATTATTAAGACTGTGTGATGTCTTGGTAGATGGCCCATTTATGATTTTTTTAAAAGATTTAAGCCTTAGATTTAGAGGAAGTAGTAATCAAAGAATTATAGATATAAAACATTCTAGTAAAGATAATATAGTTCTGTATATGGATTAAGTTCGAATATAATGAAATTACTTTAACTAGTAGGTATTTCATGATATAATAGTTAGGTTAACAATTAGGGATAGATGATATCTCTAATTGTTTTTGTTAATTAATTTATAGAGAGGAGATTAAAAGTTGAAAAATATTATAGAGATTTTTAGAAATGATATAAAAGAAGTATTTAGAAAAACTAATACGTGGATAATTATAATAGGATTAATTTTTCTGCCATCGATGTATGCATGGCCGAATATACTATCGTCATGGGATCCGTATGGACATACTAACAATATAAAAGTTGCTGTAACTTCAGAAGATGATGGTGCTACTGTTGATGGAAAAGAGTTAAACTTAGGTAAAAGTTTAGTTGAAGGATTGAAAAATAATAAAAATCTTGACTGGCAGTTTGTCTCTAATAAACAACAAGCTGAAGATGGAGTAAGAATAGGGGACTATTATGCGAGTATTGTTGTACCGAAAAATTTTAGTCAAGATATGACATCTGTTAGTAGAACAGAACCTAAGAGAGCCACTATAGAGTATACGGTTAATGAAAAAATTAATGCGATTAGTCCAAAAATAACAAATAGTGGAGCTTCTGCAATAGCTAATAATATTAGTAAAAACTTTGTAGAAACAGCTAATGGTATAATTTTTGAAAGACTGCATGAAGTGGGGATAAAATTTGAAGAAAATCTTCCATCAATTGAAAAAGCAAAAGAGGAAATCTTTAAATTAAATGATAACTTTTCTACATATGAAAGTACTTTAAGTGAATTAATTGGAAAAGTGGAATATGGGTATAATATTTTAAATAATGTTCAAAATACACTTCCAGAAATAGATAGAGTAGCTACAAATAGTATTATGATTGCTGATAAGGCTGGAATCACTATTAATAATATACAGGGATTCAATGAAAGATTATTACCGATTATTAATAATCATCTTAATGTTGTAGAGGAAGTATCTAAAGAAGCTAATGTTATAGCAAAAGAGTTACAACAGAAACCAGATAAAACAGAAGAAATAAAGGCGAGACAGAAAGCTTTAGATAATAGACTACAAGCTAGTACAGAAAGATTACAACTCGTAAAGAATATTTTTGAGTATTTTAATAAATTATCAAGTGAGAGATTATTTAATAATCAACTTGAAAGAGTAACAACTTTATTGAATGATATTACGACGATAAAAGAAGTAAATAATAATATCTACAATAAGATGGATCATTATGATGAAATAGCAAATACTGTAAAAGAGGAATTTGTAAATAAATCTGCTAGAGTTAATGAAGTTTCTTCAAATATGAATTCAAAATTAAATGTAGAAGTTGCACCTTTAATCTCTCAAGTTCTTAGTAAGGCAGAGGTTAATATTGATAAGGTGAGTGGCATAATTGCTGGGGCACAAGGAGAACTACCTGCAGTAGAAAGAAAATTATCAGAAACTGAGGTAAAAATAAGTAATGCTTATGGAAAACTATTATCATTACAAGCTCAAATGCCATCTGCAAAGAGTAAAATTCAAAAACTAACAGATGAAATTAAAAAAGCTGACAGTGGGATAGATAAAAATCAACTATTTAATTTATTGAAGGTTGACTATAAACAACAGGCAGAGTTTTTCGCAAATCCTGTTAAACTTCAAGAAAATAAACTTTATCATATAGAAAATTACGGTTCAGCGATGACACCATTTTATACAGTTCTTTCTATTTGGGTTGGTTCATTACTAATGTCTTCGTTATTAACTACTAAAGTAGAAGATGAAGAGAAAAAATACAAACCATATCAAAAATATTTTGGTAGAGGGCTACTATTTGTAATTATATCGTTATTCCAAACATTAATAATTACACTAGGCGATATGTATGTGCTAGGAACACAGGCAACCTCACCATATAGATTTGTATTATATGCATTATTAATTTCACTACTATTTTCTTCAATTATCTATACTATAGTGTGTATTTTAGGAAATGTAGGGAAAGCTGTTTGTATAGTATTATTAGTATTACAATTAGGAAGTTCAGGAGGAACATTTCCAATTCAAATGACATCAGAATTTTTCCAAGCGTTATATCCTAAAGTACCATTTACATATTCTATAGGCTTACTACGTGAAGCGGTAGGTGGTGTATATATTCCAGCTGTAGAACGTGATATTAAGATATTATTTATCTATCTAATTATCGTTCTTGTAGGAGGAGCAATTCTAGTTAGTTTAAAAGCACGTTCTGCTAAATTGAGTAGAGAAAGAGAACGTTCTAAGTTATTTTTATAAGATTTATATTTTAAAAATTTTAATAAAGTGATTCAAAAGAATTGATTTAATGCAGTCAAAACTTTTGAGTCACTTCTTTTGTTTGTTTTCTCATACTAAATGAAAAAACTTAGTATTTATGATATAATTAAAAGATAAAACCTTAAAATATAGAGGATAAATTATGGTTAAAACATTAGATAGAACCAAAGACATTTTCTTAGATACAATGCTTTTGGGAAATGAAATATTAACGAAAAAAATAAAAACAACTAATAAGACTAAAATCACTGTAATCTTAGCTGCTTATAGAAATGTAGAGAGATTGGAAAGTATTATTAAGGATTTATATAATCAAAGTTTTCAAGAATTTGAAATAATAGTAGTTGATGATCTTTCTGGATCAGAGATTGAAGAAGCGGTAGTTGCATTAGATAATAATAAAATTAACTACATAAAAAAACAACTAGGTTCTAACTCTTCAGCAAAAAACTGCGCATTAGATTTTTCTAAGGGGGAATATGTAGTTTTTGTTGAAGAAAGCTCAAAATTAAAATCTAATTATTTGGAATTATTATTTAATGAAGTATCACAGAAAAATCTTGATATAGCAATATTAACAAGAAATGGTTATCCAAGTATATTAAATGAGAATATATCATCAGGGCAAGATTACCTTATAGAAGAAATTAAGAAATTAAAAAGTGATTTGAATTATAATGTTACTTCTTGTATTTTTAAGAAAAAATTCTTAGATGTTTATAATTTAAGATTCCAAGAAGATATGTTAGCTTTAGAAAATTTATATTTTAAATTACGTGTCTTTGATGTTGCAGGTAAAGTAAGTCAAGTAGCAAAAGTAGGTTATAAAGATTTAGAAGAAAATAAATCTGTAAGAAATAATGCAATGATTGAAGCTTCAACAAGAAGAATAATGATTGCATTTAATAGAATTGAAGAATTTAAACAAAATAAAAAATATGAGGAGAGTTTAAATTTACTTTGTGGATATTTACTTTTTGATGTACTTAGAATGTATGAAAATATGTCCGAGGAAATAGAGATTTTAGAGCTAATAAAATCAAGAAAAAACTATTTTGATAGTGACACATTCATAAATAAAACGATGATAGCAATGTCTCCGATAATGTTTGCAAATCATCTTAACAGAAAGGATAGGAGATAATTATGAGGCGAATATTGCATAATGTGTTTTCATATGCGTTTATAGCTTTGTTTACAATAGCTTTAACTTGGGCATATGTTGCACCTTTTGTATATGAAAGAATATTAAATCCGTTGGCACTTCTGTTAGGAGTTCCAGTCGTTTTCATACTGTTTATTTATGCAGTAAAAAAAGTGTTAGCAACAGATGAAGTTGGATTAAAAAAATATAATCGAATTATTATACTAGTATATTTAGTATTTCAGGCGATTATTTTATCTATGGATACATTAAACTTTTCAGATGGTGCAGAGATAGAAAATGAAGCACATTACATGCTAAACTACGGAAAATTCTCTGGTGAGAGATATTTTTTAGTTTATCCGAATAATATTACACCGACAATTATTCTATACTGGATATATCGTATAGCTGCATTTCTACATATATCAGAAGTGTGGACATTGCATATATTCTGTTTTTTAGTAACAACAGCGACAATATTTTTAACATATAAAACAGCTGGGAAATTACTTACAAAGCAAAAGCAAACGATAATTTTAGGATTAATGATATTATACATTCCTTTCCAAATGTATAGTTTATTCTATTATTCAGATACTCTAATGGTAATTATGGTTGCTTTAATAATATATGTCCTTATACCATCAGATGGAAGCTTTATCTTTAGAACAAAGCATATTGTAGCAGTAGCTATTTTAGTTGCATTTGCATGGAACTTAAGATCTAATATAATTATTATCTTACCAGCGTTAATAGTGTACTTACTATTTTTTAAATGGTATAAAAATTTAATTCTATTATTAGTGACCTTTGGAATTGCATTTGTCTTGTTTGGAAAAGGATTCGATATGCTATGGGCGCACTATGGATTTTGGAAAGATGATGGATATAAGTTTCCAATGTTGCACTGGGTAATGATGGGTATGAGTATTCAAGGTGGTAGTTATAACTGGCAGGATTTCCAATTTACATATCTTAGTCAAAACAAGATGGCAGATGACCTGGGCTTATTCTTTAATAGATTAACTCATAGACCAATCTTCCTTAATTTACTTATGGTAGTTCTTAAAGTAAGAGGTAATTGGAGTGATGGTACCATTAATTATACGAATGGTACACGTGCACTAAGAGATGGAGATGGTTTCTTGTGGCAATTTTTCTATGGAAGTAATAATAGTTTCTTCATATATCTTTCTCAAATGATGTATGTCGTGATTATCTTTGGTATGGTATATTACATCTATAAACGTAGAAAAGAATACATTACTTCATGCTTCTTATTCCAAATTATTATCTTCGGGGTGTTTATGTTCCATTTAATCTGGGAAGCTAAACCAAGATATGTTTATGCATGGATGCCGATAATTTTTATTCTAGGAGCGAAAGGTATAATACTATTTGCTGAAAGATATGAGACGACTATATTTGATAAGTACAAGAAAAAACTTTATATTGCTTTTGGAGTAGTATTTGCTCTTCAAGTAGGAAGTGATAGTTTCTTAAGACCATCTTATTCGATGAACCTAGACTATGATTCACGTGTAATAAATGGTATTAGTATTTATGCAACGGATAATTATTTAAGAGATGGAATAGTTAGGGTTAATAAAGATACAGAAGTAGAACAGACATTTAAAGCTAATCGTAGTTTCAATTATGTTCGAGGATATATTTCTTCATATGATGAGAAAAATAATTCGAAGTATAAAGTAGAGATAATAGATAAAAAAGATAATAAAGTTGTAAGAGAACATGAATTTATTTATCGTGAATTGTATTGGGAAGTACCACTACAAACATATACTCTTCGTTGGTATTTCGATGATCTTCCGGCAGGAGACTACAGTGTGAAATTCTCACAAGTAGAAAGTGATAACAATGGAAGCATAGTTATTTCTAGTGTACCAAATGAAATGATTGATATGTATGAAGCTGGTAAATTATATATTAACGGTGCTGACCAAAATAAAAAAGATTTATCATTACAAATAGGACATAGATACCAAAAACTTTGGTGGTATTAATGAAATAGAAAAAATAATATCTTTAATTAAGGTAAGAGGCTCATCTTTGGATGAGCCTTTTTATATAATGATTAAAAGTGAGTGACAAAAAAATTGTAATTTTGAAGAAAGTGATTTTGTTGAGATTCCCGCAAAGTTTATTAGATATCTAAAAGTTTTATTATAAGGTGGATTTAGATATCAATAAACTATCATGTGTATAAATTTATCTTTAAAATTTAGGGATGTAAGATACTCCCATGGCAGTTAGTTTTATATTTAATAGTATGTGTTATTATTTATAATTTTATTTATTTATCAGAAATGAAGTTATGATGAAAATATAACAATATTGTGGACTTTGAACATAGTCAGAACTTGTCATAAATTCTTGACAAATAAATATTAAAACTCTAAAATAGAATGTGAAGGAAATAAGCTATTTAACTGTAAAAAGAATACATACTAGTTAATAAAAGGATTATATATTTTTGTTGTTAGTATTTTTATTGATTTTAAGTTTTTTAGTAGAAGTTATTTTTAGTTAATAGGAAAACAATATGAAGGTAATGACTTTTAAGGTTAGATATTTTTAAAATAAGGATACTTAACGGGTTTTATCATAATTTAGAAATAATAAGATTTATAATGTGAAATATTTTATGAAATTTATAAGCTTATTTTAGAAAATTTTACTTTAATGTTTAGTAAAAAATTTTGTTTATACATTTAAATTTTTTATACCTTTTAGGTGATTTATATAATAATTAGATTTATAGATTTGATTTTTTATGTTTATCTGTCAATCTAGTATAGAAATTTATAATAGTAAGGAGTACCCATGGTAAGTAAAGATAAAAATAAGGTGTTGAAATATTCAATAAAAAAATTCAGTGTTGGAACATTTTCAGTGATGGTAGGAGCTTTCATATTTTTAGCAACTCCAGCTTTAGCAAGCGAAACTAACTCTGAAAATATACATAAAGAAAATAGCACTATTATAGAAAAGGAAAAACCTAAAGAAACTTATAAAAATGAAGTAAATATAGCAAATGAAACAAGTAATGTGGAAAAAAATGTTTCAAATAATGCTAAAGAAAATTATTCTGTAGAAAAGAAAAGTAACCCAATAGAAGAAAAAAATCCTGAAGATACAACTATTTTAGGAAGCGGAGAAAAAGTTTACTCAACAGAAAAGAATGGTGACTCAATAGAGGAAAAGAGTTCTGTAGAAAAAACTGTTGCTGAAAAAACAAAATCTCGTAGGAAAAGATCTATAAATTCAGAAATAGAATCTGCAAAGCGATTTGCAACAAATGAAGATTTTGAGAAAATTTCAAAAGGTTTAATAACGACAGAAGATGGAAAAATTGATAATTTGCTTTTTGGAAAAACTCCATTAAAAGCAAATGAAGATAGTGATGGGGATGATGCACAAAATGGTAGTGAAATCTATATTTATGAGAAAGATGGAAAAACTTATTATGGATATTATGGGCATCCATTTTTAAAGGATACAGATGGTGATGGTATACCGGATAACGACCATAGTGATTTGAATAAACCAGCTGATGATGACAATTTTAAGTGGTATGTGACTGATCGCGATATGGTTATGTTTATGAAGCTAGCATATCGTGATGACGAGTATATTAAGAAAGTTTTAAATAGAGATTATAAGTGGACTAATGCTGATAACATTGTTAAAGATGATTCAAGAGCTAAAAATGAATATGAACTTATGCACAATGAACTATCTTCATATTGGGAAGTTGACAAAACCTATCATTATGATAGTGGACTTGATGCAGTAATATTTAAGACAAAAAGTACATTTCCGTTCTTACTAGATGGCTTAGTTCATGTTCTTGCAATAAGAGGAACTCATGGTAGTAAGGATGTACAAAATGATGCTGTTATTGGATTAGGACAAGATCCAAGGCAAGGTTGGGAAATAGAAGAAATAATAAAAGATATTGGTAAGAGAGAAGATATAAAAAACTTCTATATAACTGGACACTCATTGGGTGGTTATCTAACTCAACGTGCGGTAGTTAAATTACATAGATTAGCTAATGAGGAAAATGGAAACTATATAGATTCTATAGCTGAAAAATATAAAAATTTCTATAATAATATTTTTAAAAAAGCTACAACTTTTAATGCACCAAAAATTAATGCATCTATTTTAAATAGAAACTTATATAATAAAAGTATCTTAAGTAAGAAATTGGCTAAACAAGGGAAAATTAAACATTATGGGATGAGCAAAGATAGGGTTATAGGATTATTATATAATGATAAAGATGTATTGACTTATATAGATGGGGGAAGTCATAGTTCTAATTCTTACTTTTCAGCATTGTTAAATGATGATGATAATTTTAATATAGGTGAAAGAACTGGAGTTAGTGGTAAGGGAAAACAAAATCCAGTATTGAAAGATTTAAAGATAGCAGAACCAACGGATGAAGAAGTAAGGAAAATAGTAAATGAGAATATAAAAATTTCATTGAAAGATCAAAATCCAGTAGAAATATTAGCGTTAAATAAAATATCAAGAGAAGAAGTCTTGAAAAAATTAAATTTAGATAATTTACCTAATACAGCAACATTGAATATAAATGTTCCTGATGAAGTTCAATCGACAGCAGGAAATCATGTTTTACCAGTAACAATAAGTTATTTAGGAAAAACAGTAGATCCAAATATAAATGTGGTAGTAAAAGTATTACCGAATTTCGAAGAGTTGAAAGCTATTAAACAAAAAGCATCTGATGAGAAAGAGAAGAGAGTAGACACAGAGCATAAAACTGCGGAAACAAAAAATTATTATGATGCAAAAAAAGTAGAATTAGACACTAAACTACAAAAAGTTGAAGAATTGTTAAATAATAGCAGTGCTAAACAATCGGAGATAAAAGATTTAACTAAAGAATTAGAAACATTGTTAGAAGAATATAAAACGTCTGTTAGTGGTTTAAAATTAGATAAAACTTTATTAACAGATGAGATAGCAAAAGCTACGAATAAATTGGAAATGTTTAAAAATACAGATACTTCATTAAAACCGGTAGAAGTAGCAACTGAATTTAATAGTCAAAAAGATAAATTGCTGAATAACTATAATAATCTTTTAAAAGAAGTTAAGGATAATTTAGATAAAATAGAAACTTACGATAAATTAGTGGAAGAAAAAAATAGATTGGCTAATTTGGAAAATGAAATACAAGAAGCCTCATTTATTTTAAATAAAACTCAAAAAGATTATTATGAACCAATTAAGAAATCTTATGAACTTTATGAAGGGGATAAACCTAACGAGGAATTATCTATTGAAAAAAATAATCTACCTATAAAAAATATTATATGGGAAATTAAACCAAATACTTCAAGTTCTGGAAATAAAGAGGGAAGAGTAAAAGTAATATATAATGATGACAGTTTTGATTTAGTAGATGTAAACGTGAATGTTAAAGCTTTGTATGGAGAAATAATTACAACAACTAAAGAAGAAAAGCTTCCATTAAAAGTAACTTACACTGGTGATGAAACAAAAGATTATGGTTATATCAGTGAATTTACTGGAAAAGATGGTAAAGTTGTTACAACTATAAAATCAAGATTAAATAAAAAGACGAATATTGTAGAAGAAATGAGTAGAACTTCAGTAAGAACAGAAGCTACAAATACAGTTATTATAAAGGGGACTAAGTCTAAAATAGAGGAGATTAAAATCCCAAAAGAAGTTATTTATGAAGAAGATGCTTCGTTAGATAAAGGTAAAGAGTTTGTAAAAACAGAAGGAGAAGATGGTAAAAATATTACGACAACGACGTATGTTTTAAATAGTAAAACTGGAGAAATTACAGAAAAAGTAACTGTAGAGAAAAAAGAGAAAACAGATAAAATTATAGTAAGAGGAACAAAGCAAGTAGTTAGTGAGCCTGAAATTATAGAGGTTCCAACAAATCCGAAGGATAACTCTAATGAGGATAGTGTTTTAGTTCAACCAGGAACACCGGCTAAGCAAGAAACACCGACAGCACCTTCAGAGGAGAAACCGAAAGAAGATAAGCCATCAGTTCCAGAAGTACCAGAATACATAGATCCAGTAGGAACAAGTAGTATGGCCGGGGAAGGAAACCTAATTACCCCGCCAAC
>NZ_KQ959927.1 GCF_001553035.1 Gemella haemolysans | reverse complement strand
TTTTCCATGCCCCGAACTTGACAAAGAGCCTTTAATATTATTTATAGAAAATGAATAGAGAAATTTATAAAAAAATTGTTATTACAGTAGAATGAAATATATTAAATATGTTATAATTAAAAAGACATTAAAAAAAGAGTATGAAAGGAGGCACTATGTACAGAGGAGAAAGACCTAAAAAAGGCGATGTAGTTAAAATAATAGCATATAAACATGATGGCTCTATTCATAGAATTTGGCATAAAAATGTTGTACTAGAAGCGGATGAACAAGTTCTGATTTTAGCTAACAACAGAACACTTGTCACTGAAAATGATGGAAGAACCTGGGTTACTAAAGAAGTAGCTTTAGTATATTTTCACAATGAATGTTGGTTTAATATAATTTGTATGTTTAGGGAAGATGGAGTTCATTATTATTCAAATTTAAGTAGTCCATTTGCATATGATGTAGACGGGGTAAAATATATTGATTATGATTTAGATATAAAGAAATATCCTGATGGAAAATATTTCTTATTAGATGAAGATGAATACAATCAGAATAAAGTACGTTATAAGTATGGTGAAAAAATTGATAAAATTTTGAAGTATAATGTAAATAAACTTCAAGAATGGATCGATAAAAATCATGGAGCATTTGCACCAGATTTTGCTGATGTATGGTTAGAAAACTATGAAAAAATAATGGGTGAAGATCAAAATGTTAAAAGGAAAATTTAGTGTCGAAGTAAGACATGATGAAATTTCAGAAAAAATAGGTTTGCAATTAAAAGAATTTTTATTATCTAGTAATTTGACAGAAGATGTAGAAAATCCAGATTATGTTTTTGCGATTGGTGGAGATGGAACTGTACTTCGTACTTTTAATAAATACATGGATAAGTTAGATACAGTGAAATTTCTATCAATTCACACAGGACATTTAGGTTTTTATACTGATTATTCAGTACAAAACTATGAGAAAATATTCTTTGATATGTTAGCTCTGATTCCCAAAATTGAGGAATATCCGTTATTGAGAGTTAAAGCATATTGTTCTAATGGAGATTTGGTTTCTGACTATTATTCTTTAAATGAGGTGACTGTAAATAATCATACAGGTGTAACGTATGCTGCAAAAGTTTATATTAATGGTGTTCACTTCGAAAGTTTTAGAGGTGACGGTTTATGTATAAGTACGCCAACTGGATCAACAGCTTATAATAAGAGTTTAGGAGGTGCCGTAATTCACCCGCAATTACCATTGTATCAGGTAACAGAGATAGCAGCATTAAATAATCTTGTTTATAGAACACTAGGGAATCCATTAATCTTATCTCAGAATGATGAGCTTATGATTAAACCTATGAGTCCGGAAAATCATCGTATTACCGTAGATCACATGCATTATAATTATGATAGTGTAGCTAAAATAAAAATAACTTTAGCAAAGGATAAGAAGGTTTCTTTTATTCGCTATAATGAAGATAGTTTCTGGCAAAGAGTAAAGAGATCATTTATTAAAAATGACTAATATTGTTTTAAAATATACCATTAAAGAAGAACAAATTTTAAGGGAGTTTTTATTAGAAAATAACATTTCTAGAAAAACTTTAACAAGAATAAAGTTTGATAGTGACGGGAGTATAAAAGTAAATGGTAGAGAAGAGAACGTTAGATATCTTCTGAAAAAAAATGATATTGTAGAGATTACTTTACCGAGTGAAAATTTTAGTGAATTTGTTAGATTTATTAATAGAGATATTAATATTGTTTACGAGGATCCTTATTTTTTAATTGTAAATAAAGAGATTAATCTACCTTCAATACCATCTAGAAACCTTGAAGATGAATCACTTCTTGAGATAGTAAATTACTATTTTAAGAAGAAAAATATTAATACAATTCCTCATATTGTAACACGTCTTGATAAGAATACGTCAGGATTGGTGTTAATAGCTAAACATAGACATATTCATGCATTGTTTAGTAATCTTAAGATAGATAAGTATTATACTGCTTTGGTAAATGGAAAAGTAAAGGATAATGAAACTATCGAAGCTCCTATCCGACGAGTTAGTTCTAGCATTATAGAGCGTGAAGTAGGAGAAGGTGGAGAATTCGCTAAGACTGAATATTGGCTAGAAGAGTATATTTCAGAAGAAGGTATCAGTATTGTTAAACTAAAGCTTTATACTGGAAGAACGCATCAAATAAGAGTACATATGAAATATAAAGGCTACCCTCTCCTTGGTGATGAATTATATGGTGGAGATGTAAGCAATATATCTAGACAAGCTCTCCATTGTACGAATTTGAAATTTATTCATCCTATTACTGACGAAGTAGTGAATGTAAGAGCAGATTTACCAGAAGATATGATTAACATAATTAAACATAATGAGTAATTATTTACTTGTTATGTTTTTTTATTAATTTTTTAGTGATTTATTTTGGAAAAATTGTAGTAATTTATATAAATAATTATTCATAAAAGAATGCTGAAAAATTAGAATTTTATAATTTTCAATGTTACTATTCTCATATTTTTTAAAATTTAAGTTGTATTAGGTCTATGTAAACGATAAAAAAGGTTAGTTTAATTACTTTATTTTCAGTAAGAAAATATGATATAATCAAAATCAAATAATAAAGTTATTTTAATAAGTCAGAAGAAGAGGAGGGATTTTATGATTTCGACATCATTAAAATTCGTGGGTAACACACCCGTATATCAACTAGATAACACAAATATTTTCGTGAAATTAGAGAAATATAACTTAGGAGGAAGTGTAAAAGACAGAGCTGTACTAGGTATGTTAGAAGAAGCTATGTCTCAAGGTGCTATTAATAAAGATACTATTATAGTAGAACCGACTAGTGGAAATACTGGTATAGCTGTGGCTATTTTAGCTTCAGTTTTAGGCTTAAAAGCTGTTATAATCATGCCTGAAAGTATGAGTATTGAAAGACGTAATATTATCAAAGCGTATGGAGCACAACTAATTTTAACTCCTAAAGAATTAGGTATTAAAGGTTCAATCGAAAAAGCTGCAGAAATTCGAGAAAAATACAGCAATGCAATTTCTTTAAGTCAATTTGATAATCCTGCTAACCCAGCGTATCACCACAAAACAACAGGAAGTGAAATTTTAGAACAAGTTCCAAATATTGATATCTTTGTTGCAGGTGTTGGTACTGGAGGAACATTTACTGGTGTAGCAAGATATTTGAAAGAACAAAAACCAGAAGTTGTAGCAATCGCTGTAGAACCAGCAGAATCACCAGCTATAAGCGAAGGACGTGGAGGAGTACACAAAATCCAAGGGATCGGGACAGGATTTATTCCAGAAAACTTCCGAAAAGAGTACATGGATGATGTATACACTGTTACAAGTGAAGAAGCAATCGAAGAAACTAAAAACTTCTTACGCTCTACAGGTATAGGTATAGGTATTTCTTCAGGTGCAGCAATAGTTGGAGCTAAGAAAGCTGCTGAGAAATATCCAGGAAAAAATATCGTAACAATCTTACCAGATGGAGTAGATAAGTATTTATCAGTACTTGATTTCGAGGATGTTACACACGTAGAAGTGTAATGGGTTATTTTGAAAATTTAAATTATAATTTGAATCGAGTTTTGAAAGATGATCCTGCAGCTGAGTCTAAACTTATGATATATCTTACATATCCTCATATAAAAGCTCTTAATTATCATTTCTTTGCACATAAGTTATATAAAAAGGGCTGGCATACAACTGCTCGTTTAGTATCGAAAAGGGCGCGTCGAAAGACAGGTATAGAAATACATCCAGGAGCAAAAATAGGCAAAGGTTTATTTATTGATCATGGTATGGGGGTAGTGATAGGAGAAACAGCAGTAATAGGTGATAATGTGACGATGTACCACGGAACTACTTTAGGTGGGACAACATTAGATCCAGTTAAAAGACATCCAACGATAGGTGATAATGTTATGATAGGTGCTGGAGCAAAAGTTTTAGGAAATATTACAATCGGTAAAAATTCTAAAATAGGTGCAAATGCAGTTGTTAAGCATAGTATTCCTGATGGGACAATTGTCTATGAAGCAAGACCAGCTATAAAGTATCTAGAATCTGAGCAAACTAAGATTTAAAATAAAAAACAATAGAAGCATCTGCAGTTGCTTACTTTTAAATTAATAAGAATCCAATAATTAAATATTTAATAATGGAAGAATAAAGGAGCTATCTAATTAATTGATTTCTTAAAAATCGTAATTTTAGATATTAGCTCCTTTATTTTTTATATTTTATGTTATAATAATATTGAGAACGTATTAATAGTTAAAATAAATTTTTATTAGGGAGGTGAAATTGATGACTAAGATAAACAATTTAATTTTTGATCTAGATAATACTCTATATGATTTTAGTATTATTTGGGAAAAATCTAACAAACAGGTATATGAATATTTAAAATATGATAGAATAGCAAGTTATGAAGAGTTTTTCAAACACTATAAAGCTATCAACAATATGCTGGTTGATGAGGTTTTAAAGGGGAATATGAAGCTAAGGGAAATCAGGAATACACGATTAAAGCTAACCTTAGAGAAATTTGGAATTATTCTTACAGAAGAAGATTGTAAATTTTATTATGAAAAACAATTCAAATTTATCTTGGAGTCAATTAAACCTAATAAAGAAGTAAATCAGTGGATAAAGCGATTAAATAAAAAATATAAAATGATAATTTTAACTAATGGGAAATCTTGTGAACAAAGAAGAAAAATTGAGAAACTTGGTTTAGACAATATGTTTAAACTGTATATTTCAGGTGAAACGCATATTAGTAAACCTAAAGCAGAAGCATTTATTAATGTTTTAGAGAAGGAAAAGATAGTGGCTAGTGAAACTATGATGATTGGAGATTCGTTACATTATGATATAAACCCAGCAAATAAACTAGGAATGAAAACTTGTTTAATAGAAAGAAAATGGCATTTTGATGATGAGTTAGAAAATTATACAGGTTATAAAGTTAAAAACATTATCCAGTTTTTTACAGAGTTAGAAACTAATAAACTGTAAAAATATTATTATTTTTCTGAATATAACGAAAGTATAAAAAAAATAAGGTGTATAATAAAGGCTATAATTACTAGTGAATTATGGTCTTTATTATATTTTTATGTAAATTAAAATACAATGTAAAAAGTAAAATAATTATTTGTTATCTTGGGAAGTGTTGTTGATTGAATTTATTGAATTTGTTATACTATTTATGAAAGCTATTACAAAGGAGATAAATTTATGAAAAAGAATAAATTATTAGTTGTCAGTATGGCTGCTGTATTGTCTTTATCATTAGTAGGGTGTTCTTCGGCTTCAAATAGTACTTCGACCAGCAGTAATGGGACTGTTGCAGTAAAAGAACTTAAAGGGGAGGAACTGAATAAAATAGAAAAAGATGACAAAGAAAAAGAAAAATATCTTGTTATCGATGTAAGGGATGCTAATGAATATAAAGAAGGGCATGTAAAACACGCTATTAATATTCCATTAGCTGATATTGAAAAACACGCAGAGCACCTAAGTGCATGGAAAGATAAAGAAGTGGTAACAATATGCAATACTGGTAAGAAAAGTAAAGAGGCTGCTGATAAACTTGTAAAAGCGGGATTTAAAAAAGTTTCTAATGCTCAAGGTGTGAAAGACTATAAAGACTATGAAATAGTTAAATTCACTACTTTACTTGCTCATGAATTCCAAGCAGCAATTGATAAAAAAGAGGGGACATTTATCGATGTTCGTGAAGCAAAAGACTATGAAAAAGGGCACGTAGCTGGAGCTAAAAATATCGACGTTAAGAATATTGATAAAGACTTAGCAGCATTATTACCAACTGATAAAAATGCACCAGTTTACACCTATTGCTATAGTGGAAATCGTTCATCTAAAGCTGCCCAAAAAGCAGTAGAACTAGGATATACAAATGTTTATAATGCTTGGGATGGAACAAAAGAGCATGAATATAAATTTTAAAAAATTGTAAATTTTCAGAGTAAGTTCTAGTAAGAAATAAAAAAGAAAGTTACTTTAAAAAAATATAAATATTCTAAAAAATGAGTAAAAAATAATATTATTTATTAGAAAAAAAACTATTTTTAAGTTATACTAATAAGGGATGAGGTATACCTAAATGTATTAAATATTTAAGTACCACCTTGTCTTTTATTAAATAAGGAGAGGAAGAAAAATAAATGAAATATAATAAATTTTTAGCTGTTAGTATGTCAGCAATCTTATCATTAACTTTAGTGGGATGTTCAACTACCTCATCTGCAAAAGAATTAAAAGGTGAGGAGTTAAATAAAATCCAAAAAGACGATAAGGAAAAAGAAAACTATCTTGTTATAGATATTAGGGATGAAGCGTCTTATAAAGAAGGTCACCTTAAACACGCAATTAACATTCCATTATCAAAAATAGATAAGAGTATCGAAGAAATCCGTAAATGGAGAGAGAAAAAAGTTGTTGTTTATAGCGATAAATCTGATAAAACTAAAGATGCTATAGATAAACTTACAAAACAAGGATTTAAAGATGTATCTGGAGCCCAAAATGTAAAAGATTTCAGCTATGATCTTGTAAAATATATGTCACTAAGTGGAAGTAAATTTCAGGATGCATTATTAGATACTGCAGCAAATAATGTATTTTTAGATGTAAGAGATAAAGCTGATTTTGAAAAAGGACATGGTGCAGGGGCTAAGAATATCGATGTAAATAAATTAGATAGTTTACAGTCTATTTTACCTGAAAATAAAGAGGTTCCTATATATGTTTATAGTAATACTGGAAACAGTTCATCTGTAGTAGCTCAAAAACTAGTTGACTTAGGATATAAAAATGTCTTTAATGCAATTGATGGAACTAAAGAATTTAGTTATAAATTTGAAATTGCTGACTGTTGTAAAGATCCAAGTGATGCAGTAAAAGGTTCAGAGAAACATGAAGGACACAGTAATTCTTCAGAGAAGAAAGAAGACCATTCTGGACATAATCATTCTGAAGAAAAGAAAGATGATCATGCTGGACACAAACATTAATATATAAAGTAAAAGGGTGACTCAAAATAGTAATTTCAATTAGAAATTTTATAGTTGAGTTTCCCTTTTTATATAGGGGGCTGACCCAAAAGTCCTAAATTTTAAAAAAGGAAAATTTCAGAGATGAAAAACAGAATAATATTTTTTACAAGGGTACCGAAGGTAGGCACAACGAAAACAAGGTTATATGACTTTGTATCTCCGGATACTGCTGTAGAAATTCAAAAAAAATTAATGAAAAAAAACTATAATGTTTTAAAAGAGTGTGGGGAAGAAATAGTAGTCTATCATGATGGTCAAAGCATTGATGATAAAGTGATGGAGAATATCTTAGAAAATAGAGAATTTTCTTATCAAGTAGGTGAAACACTTGGTGATAAAATGTATAACGCAATTGATGAGGAGTTAAAGTCTAGTGATAAGGTAATTTTATTAGGTTCAGATATCTATAATCTTCAAGAAAATATGATTCATGCTGCGTTTGAAAAATTAGATGAGTATGATGTCATTATAAATCCAAGTGTTGATGGTGGTTATTTTTTAATAGGTATGAAAAAAGCTATTAAAGAAGTTTTTGATCTTCCAAGCTATGGGGATAACACCGTGTTAGAGAATTTACTTACTGTATGTAATGAACAAAAGCTAAGTTATTATCTAGGAGAAGCTGGCTTAGATATCGATACTAAAGAAGACCTTTTATTAGCAGAGACAGGTTATAATAATATTAAGTTATTAGGTGCAGGGGAGTATAATATTAACTTTACCTTTGATGAAGGAGATTTGAAAAAGGTTCTCAGAATAAATATGAAGAGCCAGATGAATCTTGAAAATCAAATAGAATATGAATACGAAACGCTACAATTGTTGAAAGATAGTGGAGTTACACCGAAACCTTATGATTTAGTAACAGAGACGAATTTATTACCGTATAAATATTTAACAATGGAATTCTTAAAAGGAAGACCACTTAATTACCAAACAGATATGCATATTGCAGCTTATTTATTAAGTAAGGTTCATAATACATCATATGGAGACAATAACTTAATCAATGCAGCCAACCCATTCCAACTTATGTTTGATGAATGTAAACAAATGGCAGGTGAGTATTTAGCTTGGGACAAAGCCGATGAGAAAGTTAGTTCTTATATTAATAGATTCTTAGAAAAGTGTCTGACACTTATACCTGAAAAGTATAGTATTGCTAATCCGTGTATTATAAACACTGAACTAAATTCAGGAAATTTCTTAATAGGTGAAGGAAAAGAGGACAGCTATGTTATCGATTGGGAGAAGGCATTAATAGGAGAATGTGAACAAGATTTAGCACATTTTCTAGCACCGACAACGACATTTTGGAAAACTGATATTATTTTATCAGAAACTGAAATTAATGACTTTTTAGAAGAATATGGGAATTATAGAAATTTCGATAGAAAGAGATTCGAGAGGTATTTAATATTTAATTGTCTAAGAGGAGTTACTTGGTGTAGCATGGCATTTAGACAGTATAGTGAAAATGATAAAATGCTGATGGATGACACTACATTTAAAAAAATAGCGTCATATATTGAATTAGAATTTTTAGAAAAAGTATCAGCGTACTTTAAATAGGAGGAGAGTAATGACGGAGTTTATTCAGAGTTTTGGTGTCTTAGCACCGATAATTTATGTATTAATGTTTATGTTCTTACCGGTATTTTTCTTTCCGGTTCCAATACTTGCTGTTGCTGGAGGAGTAGCGTTTGGTTTTGTAGAGGGAAGTCTACTAACTTTCGTTGGAGCTTCATTAAATTGTTATATTATGTTTGTAATATCACGTCGTTTCGGTCGTGAATGGGTGAAAAACTACCTTAAGAAAAAAATGACACCTAAGCAACACGATAGAATTTTTAATGTTAGTGATGAAAAACTAATGATGAGTTTAGTAATACTGAGACTAATACCTTTAGTACCATATAATATGATAAACTACGGATATGGTCTAACTAATATCAGTTTATCAAAATATATGATAGCAAGTGTGCTTGGTATTATCCCTGGAACTGTAGTATTCTTAAACTTCGGAGCTACTAGTACAAATATCTTCAGTAAAGAATTTTTAATTGCTTCATTATTAGTAATTTTATTGACTGTAGGTTCTATCTATTTATCTAAGTTAGTAGAAAAAAGAGAACAGCAAAAAAAAGTAGAAAATAACTAAAAATAAAACTCTCAAGATTTCTTGAATTCTTGAGAGTTTTATTTTTATACATGAATTATTTCAACTTCTCCAAATGTTACCGAACCATTTAGGATAATTTTAACATCTTTCCCGATGCTGTGAGTATGTTTTTGAACTTTTCCTAGGAAGTTATTTGTATTATTCTCGATTGCCCATTCTTTTGGAACATACACTTTTAGATTACCAAAAGAAATAGAAACATTAAGGTCAAAGTTCTTAATAGGATAAGTATCTAATTTTTCAAAGTAGATAGTAGTAGTTCCGAATGTTGTAGAAGCAGAGAATGAATCAGATTTAGTTATATCTACATACTGAACATTTTCTCCGAATGTTACATCAGAAAAATCATTACCATTTTTTATTTTTTGATGTTTTTTTACTTTGTAAAAACTTTTAAATTCTCTATATTTATATTTTCTAGGGACAAACATAGAGATACCTAAGCTAAGAAAAACAGCAATAAAGAATATTTTTCCACCTGATATATCAGCAAAGTGATAATTTTTATTGTATACATAGAATAATAATGCTAGAGGAAAGATAGTTCCAAATGAATCAAAATCCATTAAGCCACGAATAGCGAAAAATCCTAGTACAACAGTACATATAGCTAAGAAGATTGATCCGTTTGGAAAAATACTAAATCCATCAAGTAAAGTAGTTACCGCAAGGATTATAAAAAATAATCCAATAAAACTTCTTCTCATTTATTTTTACCTCATTTCTTTTAATTTATCTTTTAATATTTTGTAGTAGTGTCTTGAAATATGGACCTGCTTCTTTGAATTAGAAAAAGAAGCGGTACTTGAACCAGAAAAAGATTTTTCTAGTGAATAAATTGCTTTTGTATTTATTATTGAACTCTTAGAAATTCGACAATAGTAAAAAGGAATAAGTTGCTCTAATTCATATAATTTGAATTTAACCTCGAAAAATTTATCGGTAGTGTGAGCATAGACTTTATTATCATCGGTTTCAAAAAATAAAATAGATTCTAGAGGAATGAAATATTCAGAATCACCTTTATAGAAAACTATTTTTTGCGAATTAACTATAGCTTTTTCAACTAATTCTTTAATTAAGATGACATCACTATTTAAGTCTGGGGTCTTAATAACTAGTTCAATTTCTTTAAGATTTGAATCTAGTTCGATATTAATTTTCATATTGTCACCTTTCTAAATGTTTATAGTTATATTATATATTATTTCAGTTTAAAAATTAATAGCTTTTAGGTAAGTGGTAAAAAATAGGAAGCAAGTGGTTAATAATTTAATTGTTTCTTTTGGAATATTAGACAGAAGCTAAATTAAAAATGAAAGTAAAGCGTTCTGAATACGTTAACATATAATCTTGATTTTTTATTGTATTTATTGTATAATATAAACATACATGGGAGTGGATGAGTTCTGGTGTGCTCTCTAGTCTTCAAAACTAGTATGAGGGGTTAAGAGCCTCTTGGGTGGGTTCGATTCCCACACATTCCCGCCAGTTTTTTTTATTTTTTGAACATAGTAATACCATCATGGGTTTTATCCATGATGGCATCTTTTTATTTATTTATGATTAATAAAAGTATTACTACTATTGAGAAAAGTACTATAATAAAGAGACTTTTGATTTTATCGATAGTGTATTTATTATAGTGTGTTCGAGCTTTGAAGTCTTCATAAGCATGGATTGTCATCGCCTCGGATATTTGAGGTTGCCAAGTTAACGCGATAAATATAGCTTTAGCATAATAATAAGGTGACCAAAATGGTAAAAATATACCACGAAGACGACTAGATTTTGTAATCATTTGAGTTTCATATTGTATTCTTGGTAATGCTTGAATTACTACTAAGAGTCCGTATACGATATTTGAAGAAAGTCCATGTTGTTCAAAATATTTTAGTAATTCTACAAGTGAAATATATGTTGCTGTGATCAATCCTAAGGCTGCAAAACTATATGTCCTAGAAAAAATTAATAGAGCAAATTTATAATTTGAACTATGAACAATAATAGCCCAAGCAGAACCTAATGCAGGTAATAGCGGTACTAGTATGAAATACAGTAGCTTTTTCCAGTATCTTGATAGACAAAAATAGAGAATAGTTAAACCTATAATTACAAAATTTAGAACTAATAATTTGCTAAATGAAATCCAAATAGTTAACAATAATACTATTAAAGCAAGAGTAGGACTAATTATTTTCTTTTCCATAATTATCCCCCTTTATATGATGTAGCGTATTATTTGAAATTTCAATATGATAATCGCTCCTATTATTTAAAGGCTCTAATCTATGACTGACAATAATAAATGATTGTCCAGCAAGTCTTTTATTTTCTTCAATCCAATCCATTATAAATGAGCAGGCTCTTTCATCAAGATGGGTAAAGGGTTCATCAAGAAGCAATAGTTCAGTTTTTTGGCTTAATAAACACATAAGTTGAATAAGTTTTCGTTGCCCTCCACTATAATAATAGAGGCTTTTATCAAGCTCTTTTTCTAAATCAAATTCTTTTAAAAGTCTTTCTTGCCATAAGGTGGCATGCTCCCAAATATCTTTTTGCATTGAAATCTCTTCACGAGGCATCAAGCTAATAAACTGTTGAAAGGCATCTTGTAAACAAGTACTTATTTTTTTATATAACTTTCTTGATTTTTTTACCTTTTCTTCATTAAAGTATATCTTTCCATCGTATTTTTTTAATTGTGAAATAGCATGTAATAATGTTGTTTTTCCTGTTCCATTATCTCCTGTTAAAGTCGTAATTCCTTTAAAGATATGGAAATCATCGACATTTAATAATTCTTTATTCCCTTGTTGTATAGAAATGTTTTCTAGTCTTAAGATTTGTTCAGAGTGAGTGTTGTTGTACAATTTCACATTAGAATTTTTAGATATTGGATTTGTTATTAACTCTAAATTTCCATCAGAAAGATAAGTAAAGGTATCTGCATAGTTCAAGTATAGATGATGCTCATGGTCGCACACGATTATAGTCACACCCTGGTTGTTTAAGTCTTTCAGAAGAGTTAATAGAGAATTACGAGTCTTCTTATCGACATTGGCAAATGGCTCATCTAAAATTAAAACTTCACTCCCCATAGCTAATGCTACTGCAAAAGCAGCTCGTTGACGCTCTCCTCCAGATAATGTATGGATATGCTTAGTAGAAATTTCTTGAGTGTTTGTAATAGACAAAGCGTAGTCTAATTTTTCATCAATAATTTGTGGCTCTAGACATAGGTTCTCTAATGCAAAGATTATTTCTTCTTCCAAAGTAGGCATAACAAACTGATTAATTGCATGCTGCATGACATAGCCAATATTTTTAACGTGTTCTTGCATAGGAATATCAACAATATTTTTCCCTTTATAAGTAATTACTCCCTCATAATGTTCTTTATTTAATTTACAAATAGTACGAAGTAGGGTAGACTTACCACTACCAATATTACCAGTTAAAACTAACCAACTATGTTCTTTTATCTTTAAACTAACGTTATCAAATAAGACTGTATCTTTAATTTTTAAAGAAAAATTATCGATTTCTATGATATTCATTATTTATTCTCGCTGTTTTGTACTTTATTTACGATATTCAAGATTAGTTTAACGCAGATAACTCCGAAGAAAAATACAGAGATAAATTTCACTAAAAGAAGTGCAAGAATCATTTGTACAGAGAATGCTTCATATCCAGCTTGGAAATATTTGTAAGCGAAACTAAGTAGCGTAATACCCACTGCAGAAAGGAATAGTGAAAATGTATCGTAGCGTTTATATCTTGTAGCTAAGAAACCAACCTCAGAGCCTACCCCTTGTACTAAACCAGAAATAAGAACTGCAGCACCAAAGTATGAACCATATAGCATTTCAGCTAATGCTCCTAGAACTTCTCCAAGTGTAGCACTACCTGGTTTTTGAATAAGTACTGCAGCAACCGGCCCAGCCATTACCCATAATCCAAATAATATTGAGTTAGCGAATGGTGCGTATCCTACTGCTCCAAGAGCAGCTTTTAATGGAACGTAAACCAAACTTGTTGCAAGAAATATCCCTCCGAATAAGAAACCTATTAAAGCTATAATAATTATGTCCTTTGTAGACCATTTTTTCATAAGAAAAACCTCCTGTTATTTGTATTCATTAAAACAACAAGAGGTATTTTTAAATTATATATATACTTTAAAATAGACTTGATAAAAAATAAACATTTTCCTACGGCTGTACTAACAACATCAGGTTCTATGGGTATATTCTCAGCAAAAAGCACCCCAAATGTTTTAATGATTAGTTAAAATTATAACATGAGTTGATAACGGTGTCAAAAAAGTAGCTTACAGAAAAAATTTATTTAATTTTTTTAGCTAGCATAGTAGCAAAACGCAGTTTAAATCTATTACCATTAGCATCAGTCTTGTGAAGTTGTCCAAAATCTTCATTATATTTAATAAATTTCCAGTCTTTGTAATATTCTTTTAGTTCACTTTCTTTAAAAGTAAAAGGGAAGGGAAGTGGACAAGGTGCATCGTCAGTAGACATTGCGGCTACTATTAAATTATAGCCACCTATATTAGTTTGGTCTTGCATATTTTTAATAACATTAGGTATAGATTGTTCTTCGATAAACATTAAAACTACTGTTGAAAGAATAAAGTCATAGGTATTTCTAAGAGCTGCTGTATTTATGTCATAGCTTCCTATTTTAATGTCTAAATTTTCGATTTTTGATGTTTCCATTAAAAACTCTAAAGCAGGAATATTATTATCTACTGCAGTCACTTCAAAACCAAGTTTAGAAAGGAATAAAGAATTTCGACCTTGTCCAGATCCTAAGTCCAATGTTTTACAAGGTTTAATAGTCTTCAGGGCTTCTACTACTTCAGAGTGAGCAGGGTTAATATCGTATTTGTTTTTGAAATAATTTTTTGGTTCGCAGTAAAACTCTAAGAAACATTCTAAATCATCTGATAAAGGTGAGACACGATGCCATGCCTGTGGTTCCACGAATGGAATATTACTCTCGGGTGTAAATATATGCTCCTTCACAACTTCATTATCTTCAGTTAATTCTGTAAATTGGAGTTTTCCTTTAAGAATAGTTAATTTAGCCCAGACGTCTTTTCTAGTGTTGTGTTTTTGCCTAAATGGTTTAGGAAGTGTTTCGGCTGTCCAAAGTGGTAATCGTTTATAGCATACTAAGTTTTTTGTCATACTAATCTCCTTATTGGTTGTTAAGTTTAATTTAATTATATCATTTAAAATATAAAAATAAAATAGTAGGGGAGTTTAGCACCTGTGTCTTTATTATGTTGAATTAATCTCTTTGTGTTATAATAAGATAGATAATAAATATAAGTGAGGTATTGAAAAAATGGTAAAAGTGTTATTCGTTTGTTTAGGAAATATTTGTCGTTCACCTATGGCAGAAGCGATATTTAGAGATATGGTTGAAAAAGAAGGTTTAAGTGAAAAAATCCTGATTGATTCAGCTGCAACAAGTAGTTGGGAACACGGTAATCCAGTTCACAGTGGAACTAGAAAAGAACTTGCTAAAATTGGTATCGGTGTAGAAGGGATGTATTCTCGTATTTTAAACGATAATGACCTAGATGCAGATTATATCGTAGGAATGGATGACAGCAATATAGAAAATATTAAAAAATTTATTGCAGGTAGAGAAACAGGAGAGGTTAAAAAATTATTAGAATACGCCGGAGAAGATAGAATTATTGATGATCCGTGGTATACAGGAGATTTCAAAACAACATTCAATGATGTAACTAAAGGATGTACGGCTTTATTAGATAAAATTAAGAAAGATAATCTTTAATGAGACAAAATAGGATAAGTACTAATATTAAATTACACGCAAGGAGGAATTGGAGTAGGAAAAGTTTTGAAGAGCTCAACAAGAAGAAGCTACTAAGGCAATTATTGATTTCGTAAGAGAAAATATTTAAGGAGAAAATCATGATAAATATTAGAACGGTTGAACTAGAAGATGCTGAGAAGTTGGTAAATATTTATAAACCATATGTAGAACATACAGCCATTACCTTTGATTATACAGTACCGAGTGTGCATGAGTTTGAAGAGAAAATTTCGAAAGCTATACAAAGATATCCGTTTTTAGTAGCAACAGAAGGAAATGATATACTAGGATATGCTTATGCTAGTGAGTTTTATCCGAAAGATGCATATAAATGGACAGCTGAGATTACAATCTATCTAGATGAAAAAGCTCGTGGTAAAGGTGTTGGAGAGAAGTTATATTCTGAACTTGAAAAACAACTTTATGACAGAGGGATATGTAGATTGACGTCATGTATTGCCTATCCAGATGAAGGAAGTATTTCTTTCCATGAAAAAAGAGGATTTAGAAAAGTAGCTCACTTTGAGAAAGTAGGTTATAAATTTAATCGTTGGTATGATGTAGTTTGGTATCAAAAAGATATTAGAGAAAATATTGAATAGAAGAAAGCCCCACAAGAAAATGAAAAGTCTTGTGGGGTTTAGTTTTTATTCTGACACTTTTTGAGCAAGTATCATAGCATATGGATAAGGAGAAGCTGTAATATTCTCAGAATAACTGATGATTTTCCAATCTTTATAATATTCCTTAAGTTCTCCTTCAATAAAAGTGAAAGGAAGAGGCATTAGAGGGCGACCGTGTCTTGTCGCATTTAATGCACTGACAATTAGGTTGTAACCGTTAAGGTGTGTTTGTTGTTTTATGTTAGTAATAATACTTTGAATTCTTGTTGGGTTCAAATACATGAAAACATCTGTAGAGAAAATAAAGTCATAACTCCCCTTAATATTAGCTTTTGAAATATCATGGTCAATTACATTTATATCTAGTTGTTCTTTAATAGAAATATCTGTTAATTCGTGTAAAAACTCAGCATTATAATCTATTGCCGTAACATTAAAGTTTAATGATGAAAGATATAGAGAATTTCGCCCTTTACCAGCACCAAGATCTAATGTTTTACATGGCTCTATAAATTTTGTTGCTTTAACAACCTCAAGATGAGGATAATTAAAATTATATTTATTATAGAAATAGTCTTCACGCGAACAATAAAATTCTAGATTGAATTGTAAATCCGTAGAGTTAGGTGTAATTTTAAAAACACTGAGAGGTTTAATAAGTTCAACTTCACTTTTGGAATTTAGTGAATATCGTCTAATAATTTTGTTTTCTAAATTAAGAAAAGCAAATTTCATTTTACCTTTTATAATAATTAATTTTGTCCAAACTCCACTTTCTGTAAAGAAGCCCTCTTTATAAATTTTAGGTAAAGAGAGAGCAGTAAGAATAGGTGTACGTTTAAAACAAAGTAAGTTACTTTCCATATGCTGCTCCTTTTTGGATAATTTACTAACATTATATCATGTGAGATGCTTGATTAAAAATGATAACCGAAACAACTATCTAAATATAGTATAAAAAACATTACTATATCATTAGTGATGTTAGAGTATTGCTATTTACAAGTTCTTTATTTTGATTTATTATAGAAACAAGAGATTAATAAAGTAGGTGTTTTTATGAGAACAATAGTGATTTCAGATATTCATGGAAGTTTTTATACAATGAAAAAATTATTAGACGAGGTAGAATTTAATAGAGAGCATGATAAGTTAATCTGTCTGGGAGATATGTGTGATAGAGGAAAGAACACAAAGTTAGTTTGGGAATTTTTCTATAACTTGCAACAAGAATTTCCTCATCATGTAGTTCTATTAGGAAATCATGAAGATATGTTTAATTTGGCCATAAAAGAAGCGAGATATGGTAGTAATCTTTCTGTAAGACAGGATCATTATTTTAGAAATAGTGGTTTAACAACACTACAATCATTTTACCCAGAAGCTACAGTTGAAACTAGAGGTATTTATTTTAAGAAATTTGCTACTGAACATAAGCATTTGAGAAAGTGGATAAAGAACCTTCCAACAAGATACGAAAATTCAGATTATTATTTCGTTCATGCCGGTGTAGATTTTACGAAGAATTTTTGGAATCAAACACACAGAGATATGATTTGGATAAGAGAACCATTTTTAAGCAGTAATGTCAAATACAATAAAATTGTATTCCATGGACACAGTCCAGTAAAACAAGAACCATATTATGATGAAAAAGAAAATAGATTTAATATAGATGGTGGCTGTGTATATGGAGGAAAGTTAAACATAGTAGTAATAGATGGAAGTAGTTTAACGGTAAAACAAAGCGCTATATTAAAAGAAGATATTTATAAAAAATAAAAGATGAGCAGGTATAGGTAGAATCTATATCTGTTCATCTTTTTAGTTTAGTCAAAAAAAAAACCGAGCACATTTGTCTCGGTCTCTTATAGAAAAGGAAAGTTTATGAAGTTTATAACTATTTACTAGTTATGTGATAATTATACTGACTAAACCTTAAATATACTTTAAATTTAGTTTTAAAGTATATTTAAAATTTAAATATAAAAAGCTGTTTTAATAATGATTATAGAAGTTTAAATTATTTTTAGTTTGAAGTAAGCATTTTAAGTAAATAATAAAAATAAAGTAATTGAAGATTCTTTAATATTTCTAAATTGTTACAAAATGTATTTTGTATTACAAAATCAGAAATCTATTGATTGTGAGGAAGAAAATGAATTATAATATAGGAGAAATAATTATTAAAGAATATTGATAAGGAGAAAGATATCAAATGAAAAAACAGGGATTAAAATTAACTGGTAAGGTACTAACGGGTCTAGTATTATTATCAGGTGTGACTGCATTTCCAACTAAGGCTATCGACGTTAAACCTGCAGCTGTAGATGTAAATGTGAAGAATGTAAAAGCTAGTGTTTATGAAAAAGAAGGACACTTCTATGCTAAGTTAGTAGCAGACAAAGAGGTAGCTAATGTAGTAGCTCGTATTACAACTGAAACTAAAGCTGAATTCTTAATTAAAAGAGACATCATTAAAGCAGGAGAAGAGGTTGTAGTAGAATTAGATTTAAATGCACAAGCTCCTACAAGAAAATTGCCTCACACTGGTGTTAAAAAAGAATCATTTAACACTGTAACTGAGTTAGCAGGACACACATTCAAAATTTCAGTTAGTTATGAAGTAGCAACAGACGAAGTAAAAGCTCAACAAAAAGCTAATGATGACATTAAAAAAAGAATAATAGTAGAAAAATATGATAAACCAACAAACGTTCCAAGTATTGAAGATTTGAAAAAAGATCAGAATTCTAAAACGGAACAACCAAAACCTTCAGCACCAGCTACAGAAACTAAAAAGCCAGCTGAAACTACTAAACCTGCAGATACTGCAAAACCAGCTGCAACACCTAAACCAAGTACAGGAGATCTAGCCCCATCAACTACACCTAGTACACCTGAAGGTACAAAACCATCGGCTAACCTGACGAATTTAGTGGCTACACCTGTAGCAACTGCACCAGTAACTTCGGTAAACACGGTGATGACAAATACACCGAAAACTGAAACAAAAACTGAAGTTAAAACTGAAGTGACTAAACAAACTAATCAAGCAACAGCTACAACACCAGTTGCTGGAACTAAAGAAGAACAAATTAAACAATCGTTTATTAGACAATTAAATCAATTACGTGGTAATAACAATAAAAAACAGTTAGCAGAAAACGTAGCATTAAATACAGCAACGGCAGCTCGTGCTAACTACGTGGCAAATAATGGTGGAGTGCATGCTGGAGTGCATGGAACAGCAACTAACCTAGAAAAAGAGGCTGCTAGAAATGCAGGTTTCCCAGGTGCGGATAATATCTTGTACAATGTAGTTCAAGTAGGAGATTCTGGAACGATTGATGAAATTGCTTATAATTTATTAAAAGAATTATTCACTGAAGAGCATAACCTAACACCAGCTCATAAATACGGACACAGAAATACACTTCTTTCAGATACTTCATCATTAGTAGGTGTGGGAGTTAAAATAGTTAATGGTCAAGTATTCTTAGTACAACATCAAGATAACACAGGAGGGTATAATGGTTCAACTCCAACTCCTGGAAAATTCTTAGACGGTAATTCTTACATTTAATAATTAATTTGAATATTTATTAACAGCTAATTAAGTAATCTTAGTTAGCTGTTTTTATGTTACAAGTTTGTTGTTTTTATTAATAGCATTATGATGAGAATTTTGTTAAGTAAATAATTTAAGAAATTTGGAATAACTAGTTTCTCAATGTATCGAGAGGGTGATGATG
The DNA here is from genome assembly GCF_001553035.1 of Gemella haemolysans. Classification (GTDB taxonomy): domain Bacteria; phylum Bacillota; class Bacilli; order Staphylococcales; family Gemellaceae; genus Gemella; species Gemella haemolysans_B. Next base: position 23,048 of record NZ_KQ959927.1, on the reverse strand, counting down.
GAACTGGGCATGGAACAGGTATGTCAGTCGATTTTATGGTTCCAGTAGATTCGGCACAAGGAGATCAACTTGCAGAATATCTGACTAAAAATATGAATGAATTAGGTGTATATTATATTATTTGGAAACAAAGATTCTATATGCCACAATATAACATTTATGATCCAGCGAACACATGGAATTTAATGCCGGATTGTGGTGGTGCAACTGCTAATCACTATGATCACGTACACGTGAGTTTCGTAAAATAAAATATAAAAAATTATAGACAACTAACAGATGAAATTGATTCTAAGTTAGTTGTCTATTTTTACATTAAAAAACTAAATAATACTTTTGATAATGATACTATTTCACTTTAATATAAAATACTTCTAACCGTTGATATAATAACGATATATTAAAGAAATAGATTTCTATACAATATCAAATTTCAAGACTTTTCGGAGAGAGTTCGGAGAGTTTTCGGAAACAAAAACACATAAAATAAGTGCCAGTAGTTCTATAAATAAATGAGATAACAGGTAGTATTTTGCTATCTGTTTTTTCTTGTTAAATTAAAGTAGTTTAACAAGAATTTTGATTATTTCTAGTATATCGTTTTACTTGCTATGTATTGCTATGATATAATAATTGAAAAGGTGGAACGTGAGGGAACACGTCCACTTTAAAGTAAATTATGTTATTTTAGCTTAGTGTTTGTGGCACTAGGCTTAACTATATCATAACTTTTATTCTTTAAGAGTATATGATATGATATTTTTAAAAGGTGGAGCATGCGGGAACACGCCCACTTAAAGAATGAATTCTATTTTTGCTTAGTGTGTTCGGCACTAGGCTTTTTTTATTTTTTGTAACTACATTATAACTTTCATTCTTTAGAAGTATATGTTATAATAATTTTAAGGAAGATAGGCGGTACAGGTTACCTATCTTTGCAGATATATGTTTATTTTTTACGCTTTGGGTTGCAGCCCTTAGCGTTTTTCTTTTTATTAAATTTACAGCAAGTATTTTTAACTACATTTTATCATTGATGAATTTCAAGAAATAAACCTATTGATTTTTTATTTTTAATGGTTTATAATTACTGTAGAAATAAGTTTAGCAAATATTAGAAGACTTCTCAAAATTAAATGAGAGGTTCTTTTTTTTGTCTTTATTTTTCCAATAATGGTTAGCGAGGTTGTGCCATTGTGAATGAATGAGGGCAGGTTGGTCTTTAAGTTTTTTTATTTTTTGAGATTTTTAATAGGGGGGGCGGTCTTCTCAATTAAGGGAAGTATACCTCATACCTTTTATAGTAATATATCCTTATGCTATCCTTAGCCCTTGGCTTGGCTCATACCTTTGTATCTTTGTATCTTTCTATCTTTCATCTTTAATGTTAAATACAATTAAACAAATTAATATTTATTCTTTTGTTTAAATTATTTAATCTTTTACATATTCTTTTCATAATCATATTACATTCATTGATAACATATTAATCTAATCTACTTTCATATTATCTTTACATCTTAGTTCATTGTTACTAATTACTTGATGTATCTATCTATCACTTACAACAAACCTATTCAATCATGATACTTGTATCAAGTATATAGCCATATGGTATAAGGTGATTAGGTAACTGGAATAAGCCCAACAGTATATAGTACATATCAATCTACATTAGTTAGCTATCTATGAATATATAATGATATGATATAACCGAATGAATATATATTAGTGTTGCTTATCCTCTAGTATCTGATACCATTAATCAACTTATTTAGATATCTATACATAATCTTAATTACTTGTATATGATTAGTATATATACTTAGCTACCTCTTGCATTAATGTAGCGAAGCAATTATCACCATATAATATTACTTCTCTTGAATATCAATACTCTTGTAATTCTTTGTTAGATATTCTTTTAAGATAAATACCTTTTATAGAGAACTACATAAAATAAACAAGCTCTTGTATACTCCAGTATAATCAATGTACCTTGTATGATTACTAGGTTTGTATCTAGAGTAGAGAGCATACAAAAGATATACAGAGGGTTTAATATTTAATTTCTTTATAAAAATATACAAACTAAAAAATAAAGTTAGTGCAAAATGCACCAACCTATATTAACTTAGCTCTATACGATTTATATTAATCTCTTTTAATTCACTAAAATAAATAATGTAGTATGGTATGTGTAAAAAATGCACATACCAGTATTTAAAATATCTAGCTTTTGAATGTGTATATTTTTACTAGCAATTAAATCTGTTTATCTTAAAATATTTCTATTTTGCTTTTCAGTTTCTAAAATGATTTTTAACAAAAAATAGTTTTTTTCGTCTAACTTCGGAGAGTTTTCGGAGAGTATTTTTAAAAAGTCAAGTATATCAAGGCTCTAGAGTACTTAAAAATTAAATACCGTATTTAAAGATGATAAAAAAGGGGCTATTTGACTTAATCTTAATTACTAGAATTTTTTTAATCTTCACAAGTTTTCATTTCTAATAATTTTAAATTATCTCAAATAGCCGTTACTAAAATTTTATTATCTATATTCAGAACGTTTTAATTTATTAATCTCATAATCTAACCCTAATTTCTCAAGATGTAGTAATATTATTTCTTTGTATTGCTGTTCTTTCAGTCTACGTAAATACTTGTTAAATAGTTGTTCGTTCATAACTCCCTTATTCTCAAGTAAAGTAATATCTTCAATGTATGCTAGCAAGTCATCTATAATATTGTTACTTACTTCATCTGATATTGTATCTAACATAGCGTTATAATTTGTACAATAAAACGTTTCTACACCAGTTTTATAAAATATCTTTAATTCTAACATATAAATCTACTCCCTTTTAAAAATGTTATCTTATACCTTTATTGTAAATAATATTTTATGTAATTACAAGAAATTTTTAGTTAAATGTAGTAAGAAATATAAACTTAAATCAGTACTTGTTCTTAGCAATAAACTCTATATATCAAGTACTTCTTTCATCTCTTCAAAAGTTATATATTCAACTTCATTATTTGCTTTTCTTTCTTCATACTCATTCATTATTATTAAATCGTGTATATCTTCTAAACATTCAATATCATATTGCTTTGGTGAGTTTTCATTCATAATGAGTTAACCTCTTTGTTTTAATATTGAAATTCAATGATATACTATATATTTTTCTGTTTCAAGTTCTTTTCTTAAAATTAAGAGCCATTTAAAAGGTGTATAAGCATTCTAATTTTATTTTGATAAAATTAATACCTTTCAACCTCTTAAAAGCTGTTAGCATTTGAAATAATAGTAAAATAAAGAAAACTAATCTTGTTATCTTAACTTGATTAGTTTTCTTTCTAAATATATTATTGTAAATTTTTGAAAAACATTCTTGAAAAGCTATTTTTATTAATTATGTAATATCTTTCTTTATTCAATAAAGTTGATGTGTAATATTTTCTAATTATTACATAACAATCCTCAAACTATTTGTAGTGGGCGTTTAAAACTCCATTTGATTTTCATCTAAACGGCTCTTATTCATCCTTGATATGAAAGGCTTAGGACGTTACAGCGTTTTAGGACGTTTTTTTGGTTCGTATTAGTAGGAATATAATATATACTATATTATATATATTTATTATTATATATAATATATGAAAAAATGCCTTAAACGTCCAATACGTCCTAAATACTGATGTTATAACATTTTATAGGTGGCGTTTACTAACTTTGAAATGTTCTTTAACGCCATCTTTAATTGATTTTTTTATAGCCCCTCAAATCTCTTTTTTCACCACGTGAAATGGCTTTGGAAGATTTCCAATTATCTAACATATTAAAAACGTTACTAAAATCTTTAGTAGCTTTTAAACCATTTAGAAAGGTTCTATAATTACCAGTTAGTAAGAAGAAAAGTTCTTGTGTAGTAATATCATCTAACAATACATCTTGTGAAATATCTTCTGTACTTGTTCCAGCGTTTAACATATCAGTAACGTATCTATGTAACCTATACTTGTGTTTACCGTGTATAATTTCTTTCCAGTTACGAGGAAATTTCATATTAGTAATATTCTTTATTTCATCAGTAAATGGAATAGGTATAACATAGTTTTCTGTTTTTTCTTCCATCATCTTTCTAGCTGTTTGACTTAACAAAAGACTTTCATTTTTAAGATACCATGTTCTAACTTCCGCCCATACTTGAAGTATATCTTGTTTAGTTAAGCTAAAAATAGATGTCTTGATATTATCTTTATTACAGTCTAATATCCAAAATCTACGATTTCCTGTATTATCTTTCAATATCTTCTTGTTGTTAGTTGTTCCCAATACTATAAACCCTCTTTCAAAGTCTAGCGGTTGGGCTTCGTAAGGTACTCTAGTAGTATCTTTTCTTGAAGATAACCACGCTTTAAACTCTTCACTTGGTGTTCTTAATAAAGTGCTTAGTTCGTCCAATTCAACTAGCCATGTTTTTGAAGTTTGTAGAATAGTTTCATTACTCAATTTACCAGTTACTTTTGTATAAAATGTATCTAATGCCAAGCGTTCAAGAGTGGTACTTTTCCCAATACCTTGACCACCGAACAATATTAACATTTCATCAAATTTACGCCCTTTTTCATATAGTCTAGTAATACAAGCTAATAACCATTTTCTTGTAACTTCTCTATTAAGTTCGTTATCTTCAACCCCTAAACAATCAATAAAGAATTTTTCCGCTCTTTTTACTCCATCCCATTGAACAGCTTCTATAAGTTCTTTAATAGGATGGTATCTATTTAGTTCGCTAATTCCATATATAGAGGTTTTAATATCATCTGTAGAAAATGTTGTGTTTTTTTTTTCAGATAAATTCAATCTTAATAGTTGTATATCTCTATTTTCTAGAGTTTTAAAACAACCGTCTTTCTCTATTTCAATTAGATTTGTCATTTCATTGTACTTAATATTTCTTATTTGTTTGATTGAGTTTGTTAATTCTATCAAAATTGTTCCACCTTTCTTTTTATCTTGCTTCTTAGTTTTTTTATTTTTATGTGAAAATTTTTCTTTAAAACTATATTTTGTTTTAAAATAATTTACGTTACCTCTAGAGCGTTTTAGCTCTTCATTAAACATTTGTTGATTTTCTTGTTCCCATTTTGGGAAACTGTTAGGAATATTTGCTAATAGTCTACTACATTCAAGCCCCGTAACATATTCTATTTCACCTGTTGTAACTGCTTTACAAAGTACCATAATACAAGAAATAAAATTACTTCTTTTCTCTAGATTTTTACTTTCTCTTTCAGTGTATTCTTTTACTCTTTGTATAGCTTCATCATGAGAAATTGAATAGTTTTCATAAGTATTAGAGTATTGAAAATATTCTTGTTTTGGCTGTTGTACTGGAAATTTATTTCCTTGTAATTTTTTGATGAAAACATAGTTATTACTATTACTTTTAGTGGTTATTGGTGCTCCTTGAGGTTGTGACCATGTGAAGCTATGTTCATCAAAATTCATATTTAACAAAGCCATAACATGAATTATAGTAGCTTTATACTCATTCTCATTCATTTTCTTTGTTGGCTCTAAAACAAGCCTAAAACGTGGTTTATCTTCCGTATGGTTAAGAGTAGCATACAATAAATATTTAAATTCCTGTAGTTCACATTTAATTAAATTAATTGCTTGATTACTGTTGAGTTCTATTTCATCAATATCAATTATAATTAAATCTCTATAATATAAATTCTCGTTATTCCTAATGATTGGCTTTTTCTCTTCCTCGCTAAATTCACCACTTACGAATTGAATAGCTTTATAACGTTTATAATTCTCTTTGTTTTCCGTATCTTCTATGATGTCTATCGGCGTTATTGCTATGGTTTCAAAAGGTGATAGTTTATGGTGTACTTTAGTAAGTTTATTTGTAGTTGTTCCAATTTGTTTATAAATCAAACTAACAACTCCTTTCTAAGTTTATTTTATTTGCTCTATATAGAAATGTAAGTCTAGTTAAAGCATTCAATGTAACAAAGTTTAGCTAACATTATTATTGATTGACTGACTGTTGATTGACTGACTGACAAATATTAAAAATATATATTTTAGTCATTGACTATGTATCATATCTTATAGTTTGTTACGTATCTATATATAGAGTTTTTTCTTTTCTCTTCAAGATATTCAACAACTTTCACTTATTTTTATTCCGCATATCACCTACAAGAGGAATGAACAAAAATATTTTTTATTTTCATAGTTAAAGTTCTTCCCATTCTATGAAATTATCATTATAGAAATTCTCATTTTTCCCTATGTATTGCAAAGTAAAATATTGGTCATGGTGGTTTAGTAGTTTCATTAAACTACGTATATTTTTAGTTCGCTCATAATAGAAATATGCGAATGTCTTTCTAAGTGAACTAGCACCAATATTATTTAGATTACATTTTTGACTTGCATTTTTTATAATTTTATTTACATAGTTTTCTGTTAGTGGTTTATAACCTCTTTTTAGTCTCAAAGATTTAAAAAGAAAGTCATTAGTTTCCTTATCTATACAATAATCTTTTATCAATTTCTGTAGTTTTTTACCTAATGGAAATGATATAACCTTTCTACCAACTATTACTGTTATTTCTTCCTTATCTAGCACATCACGTACTTTTAATTTTACTAATTGATTTACTCGCATAGGTGTATTAATACCTAAGTTGAATAACAAGTGATTTCTAGAATTTTGCTGTTTAAAATAACTATCAAGGATTTTTATGTCTTCCTTGTTCTTTAACGGTTCTACATAATACATTGTATTTGTTCCTTTCTAGCTTACAATATCGTTTAAGTTATCTAATCTCAACTTGTACACAAGAAATAAATTTCCTGTACGTAAAATTCAGAATTATTTAAACGACTTCTAAGCTGTTTATTTTCTTTTTTGATAAAAATATACCATTTTATTTATTCTTGAGCTTTAACAAGCAAAATATTAGCTAATACAAGCTAGTTTTCTTTTCTCTCCCATAACTTATCTAACATGTTGAACGCTTCTACAAGTTCAGTGTGTTTAATTTTCACATTTGTTTCAACTTCATTAATTAGTGATTTATGAATTGTTAAAAAGTGGGCTTGATTAAAAATTTCACTGTTAAAAAATTCTCTTACAAGTTCCTCTTTATCTGTACAAAAAAATACTCTATTATCTTTGTAAAAATTAGATAGGGCTGTAATATAAGTTTCTCTAACTGTTTGTAATTCTTTGTTTAGCTGTTCATACTCTAACAAAGTTTTAAGTACGTGTTCTTTAAAGTCTTTTATTTCCATGGTTTTACCTCTTGTTTAAAATTAGTTTTTTGATTTTATAAAAATAACTAGTGCTATGCCTAACAACAGTATTTTTAGTAAATAAACGCTTTTGTAGATTAAAATAAAGGCACATACAAGCCGTTTATTTTCCTTTGATATGATTTCACCTAAGAAATACTTTAAAAGGCTCATATGTGCTTTAAACAGCTACATTCTCATTCACTTATAAAACTACTGGCACTAGATTTATATTTTTTAAAATTGTTCTATTTTGTAATTGCTCTACATCTATTAAATAATATCGTTTGATACTTTATTAATATTTTGTAGTGCTTCTTTTACTTCTTCTAGAGATACATATATTAAAAAGCTTAACTCTTCTGATAACTGAAGAGCGGTTTCTTCTGTTAACGTATGTAAGTTTCTACCGTTTTGCACTTTGTCCCAATACTTCCACAATTCTTCTTCCGTTATTTTTAAGGTTTTAAACTCATCTGTTGAGAGTGTGTTAATAACCAAGCAATGTGTAGCTAATATTCGCATTGAAACATGCAAGCTTGCTAATCTTTGGGCTATTTCCTCAATATCCTTTATAACTTCGGTTAATTCTTTTTTATCTTCTATAATCTCGTTTAGTTCCATTTTTATTACCTCATAACTATCTTACTTTGTGATTTTCAAAAATATCATATACTTCTTGAATATCAAATAAATGTCTATTACCAACCTTTACATAATGAAGCCCTAACGCTTGTAGTTGCTCCATGCTACTAGCCCCTATATTTAGGTACTTTTGTAATTCAGTACGTGTAAAATACCTTTTTTCGGGGTTAATAGTGTTCAGTCTTTCTTTTATCACCTCATTAATTAAATTAGTAATTTGCTCTTTAATCTTCAAACTTTGATTTTCAGTTAAAACAACTTCCATAATCTATTGTTACCTTTCTTTAATAAAATACGTCCATAAATCGGGCTATAATGTAGGTAAAAGCATACACTAACGGAAACCCTACTAACGCTAAACATAAAGTATTAATGTACATTTCTTTGTGCTCGTTATTCATTTTTGTTTGTTTCATAATACTTTACCGCCTTTTAATTATAAGTAGTAGTGTAAGCTGTTCTAGTTGGCAACGGTACACTACTTTGACTAGCGTTGATAAGATTGATAATTCTTTGGCAAATATCTTTTTTATTGCTAAGTTCTTTAGTTTTCTTTATCAAGTCCGCCATTTTATCAACAGTATCAATAATTAAGCCTTGCTCATATAGAAAAGCTTCACGCTCATTTAAAATATTAAGATTATGCTTGTTATGTTGCTCTAGGTACTCTAGTAGTTTGATAACCGCACGCCTTACAGCTTTACTTTCTCTTACTAATATTTGTTTAGCTTGTGAATTTGAAAGTTTATACATTGGATATGTTTGACCACGTGAATTAGTGTAAGTTCGTTCCAAAATATTTTGGAGTGAGATTTCTTCGCTAAATTCATCACGTAAGATATTTAAAAGTGTATCATGTCTTAATTGAGTTTTTTTCCCGTCTAGAGTTCTAAAATGGTTTATAACGTCTACAAGTTCGACGCTAGTCCACTCTGTTTTATTATTAATATCAGTAATATGTAATGTTTCACTTATTACCTCTACTGTATTGCCATCAATTTTTATTATATTTGTGTTTGTCATTGTCTTTCACCTCATTTCTAGGGCGTGACAAAAAGCCCTTATTAAATTAAATAGAAGAATAGAGTATAGTAATTCTATTCTTTCAAAATAAATACTGCTGACTAAATAAAGGTTTATATAGGTTCTAAAGTGTTCATTAAATCTATAGAGTAGGTTTAAACACATTAGAAAATCTATTCAACAAATTTAGATAGTTATATTTATTTTGTGCTTTGCTATTTACTAATAAGGGTTCTTACGATATAATAAAAGTAAGTTATTTTTTAGTAAATAGCGGTTTTCAAACCTTATAACGTTAGATTGTTTTGGCGAACTGATAACGGTATAAAGGTTCTTTTTTTATCTCTCATTCAGTCAAATCACCCCCTATATATAATATATATATGATGAATGATGATATAATATAAATCATTGTTATTATTTTTTATTATTTGGTATAGGTGTGGTCATTTTGTCTACTTGAGAAGTGGTCATTTTGACCATTTCAGATATGGTCATTTTGTCTACTTCGATATTCCCAATTCTTCCCACCCTATATATAATATATATAATGATGAATGATTATATATACATTCTCTTTATTTAATCTTTTATTTTTCTTTTGATTACATTTGTTAGTTTTTGACAAATCCATTTGTTAATTTTTAACATTTCTGATTGATTAATTTTTAGCAAATGCATTTTCATAATTCAACAAAAGGTATAAAGAGAATTTTTTTTATTAGACTGGCTCGCATTTTAATTTAATGCAAAGTTTTTTGGTTCCTTTTTGATACTTTAGATTTAAAAAAATAAAGTATCAATAGTTTCATCTGGAAAAAACTTCTTAAAATAAGTGAGTAAAGTTATTTTTTCTTTATCTGTAAAATTAACTATTTTTCTTTCTTTACGACTGTATACAACATGATGTACATTTATTAATTTTCCCATTTCTTTTTGTGATAAATTTAATGCTTCACGATATGCACGTATTTTATTAATTTTAGGTTTTTCCATAATATTCACCACCTTCTTTTTTTCTTGAGTACAGTTTTATACTCTATAAACATAATAACATACTAAAAAAGTAATGTCAACTATTTTTTGAGTTCATTTTTATACTTTCTTGTTTCTTTTTTTATAAAGATAATGTATAATGAAAATATGTATTAGTATTTGAGGTGATATATTCAATGAAAATAAAGATAGATAAACAACAAGTAGGCTTTAGAATAAAAGAAATTAGAATTAGTAAGGGGTATACTTTAGAAAGTTTTGGAAAAGTATTTAGTGCTACCAAAAGTAATGCACAAAAGTGGGAAACTGGTTTTACATTACCTAATAAAGAAAGATTAGCTAATATTAGTGAAATGGCAGGTATTACCGTTAATGAATTGTTGTACGGTTCTATTAACGAGTTTTTAGAAAATAATATTGAAGTATTATTAATGAATAGTAAATATCCGTATAAAAGCCTTTTATACACTTATAATTTAGTAGAACTTTGTATAGAATATATAGAGAAAATTTGCTCAAGTAAAATAATTGAAATTTCTGTAAATGATATAAAAAGTATAGAGCAAGCGTTTAATTCTTTATTAGAAAATAAAGTTATTGAAATACTTGATTTTATCGATAGTCAAACATCATCTATAGAGATTTTTGAAAATGAAGTACGTTCTATTTTAAAAAATGAAGTTTTAATTCAAGCTATATATTGTATTTCAAAATCATACGATTATGAGTACTTGTCTTACTTAAGAAATTTAATTGTTCATAATTCTAGAATTTCTAATAAAACAAAAAAATATATAATTGCTAATTTTGATACATATACTTCATTACTCTTATTATCAAAAAGTAATATAGAAAATAAAATTTCTATTTATGTATTCTTTTCATACATTATTCATGAACTAGATTATAAACAGTCTTTTGGTATGCTTACAAAAAAACATATAGAATATATGAATTATGAAACACTGATTAAACTGTGTGAAAATGATATGGAAGTTATTTTTAAAAAAAATACATTTTATTTAAAATCTAGCGGTTATTTTTTAAATACTAATAAATACGGTCTAGATAATTATAAAAAAATACTGGGGCTGATAATTGAGAAAAACAATGTACTCTATTATCTAGCCGATTATGATTATATAGAAGACGTACCACTAAATACAGAAGTACAATACTTCATATTAAATCATGATAATTCTTACTTTATAACAAAGATAACTGAAAAGCCTGATTGTAAATATCTAGCCCCTATATTAGGTAAAATGGAGTAGATACAATGATATTAGTATCTGATTATAGTAATATGAAGTGAAACTAACCACAGATTTTTAAAGGAAGTGAAACAATGTTTGATAAGATTGATAAGTTACAAGAGAAAATAGCAAAGCTTAGACCTTTAAACAAGACTGAACTTGAAAAGCTAAGAGAAAATTTTATTATAGAGAATACGTATAACTCTAACGCTATTGAGGGGAACACTCTTACTTTAAGGGAAACGGCTTTAATATTGCAACAAGGAATTACCATTCAAGGTAAAAAGGTACGTGAACATTTAGAGGTAATAGGATATAAGGACGCTTTTTATTATATTCTAGATATTGTTAACGAGCCATTGACAAAACAAGTTATAAAAGATATACACAGCTTAGTTTTAATGAATGATAGAGAGAATAAAGGAGTATTTAGACAAGTTAACGTTCAAATATTAGGTTCAAGTCATAAGACTAGCGAACCGCAAGAAATAGAAAGAAATATTGATGAATTGCTAGTTAAATATGAGGAGTGGAAACAACATCATCATATATTAAAGGCAATAGCTCTATTACACTTAGAATTTGAAAGTATACATCCATTTATTGATGGAAACGGAAGAACAGGAAGACTACTTCTTAATTTTGAATTAATAAAACATGGATTGCTACCAGTAAATATTAAATTTACAGATAGAGAAAAGTACTACAATAGTTTTGATGAATATCATATTAATAACAATGCTGATTACCTTACTGACTTAATAGCGAATTATGAAATTGAAGAACTTGAAAAATACATTAGTATGATGGATTGTTAAAATTGAGTTTGAACAGTCAATCAATAGCTTACAGTTCAAAATGGAAAATACAGGTGATTTTTCCATTATGGAAATAATTTAGTAACTCAAAATGGAAAATCTAGAGGTTTTTTCCATTATCAATATCTCTAATGGTTATCAACTAATAATTTACAACCACTTGAATTTTTAGTAAATGTGTTGCTTAACTGGAGAAAGATGCGGTATTCTTTCATTTTGCTACTTGATTTAAGAAAAAATAGCATATAAACATAAATTTATATAGTTATGTAAACTGCATTCTTATATTAGCTATTTAAACAGCTTCTAAAAGGTTTCTTTATCTTTTGGAGTAATAACCCTAAAAATCTTTTTAAAGGCTGTATCATTTAAAATATGAGGTGTTTTTTATGAGAAAGCTAACTTTATTTGACAAAATAAAAAAATCACTGACTTAAACCAGTGATTTTAATCGAAAATGATATTTTGAATGCATCTAATAAAGATAACTTCATTATATCATATCTTACATAATGTAGCTAACATTTTCATTTATTTATAAAACTACTGGCACTAGTGAGAGGAATGAGAGAAAATGATAAAAGAATACATTAACAGTAAAGAAAATAAAAAATACTACGAGGTAAAAAATGAATACCTTGGTAAAAATGTTTACACAGGAAAAGAAAAAAGAATTTCTAAAAAAGGGTTTAGAACAAAGAGAGAAGCACAAAATTATATAGTTAAGGCTAAGAACGAGTTTTTAAATGGTAGTAACTTTCTACGAAGTGAAAATATTACTTTTGGTGATGTGTACAAACTTTGGGAAGAACAACACAAAACACAAGTAAAAGAAAGTAGCTATCATACTATAAAAACTATTCTAGATAAAAGGATACTACCAGTTTTTAAAGAGTTAAAAATCATTAATATTAAGTTGCCATATTGCCAAAACTTTATAAATGAGGTTTCAAAAACTTATAAAAAAGGCTATGTAACTTTAATAAAAGGTACTATAGTTCAAATTTTAGATTATGCTGTTAAGATGGAGATAATACCTACCAACTATATGAAATTAACTAAAGTACCTAAGAAGATAGAAGAAAAGAAAAAGAATTATTACACTAAAAAAGAATTGTTACAGTTTTTAAAAATAGTTAAGGAAAATTATTCAAGTGAAACTTATATAGCTTTTCGCATACTAGCTTTTACTGGTATTCGTTTAGGAGAGTTGAGGGCTTTAACATGGAAAGATATTAATTTTAAGAAAAAAACATTAACTATTAGTAAAAATATGATGAATATCGGAAGTAAGTCGAAAATCTCAACGACTAAAACAAAATCAAGTGAAAGAATTATATTTCTTGATGATGAAACCATTAAAGAATTGAAGAGTTATAGAGAACTAGATAACTTTATAAGTATTAATAATGGAGTATTTATAAAAAACTCAAGACACTATTTTAATGGTATGTTACTAAGGATATACAGAGATTTTCCAAAACTAAAACAGATAACCCCGCACGGTTTCCGCCATACTCACGCAACTTTATTATTTGAAAGTGACTTGAGTGCGAAAGAAATTCAAAATAGATTAGGTCACAAAGATATAACAACTACATTGAATACATACACTCATATTACAGATGAAAAAAGTAAAGAAACTACAGAAAAATTCTATAAATTCATGAGTATTTAAAAGTCGGAGAGTTAACGGAGAGCAGGTTGCTAGATATCTAATAGAACAAGGATAATTTACATTAAAAAACTAAATAATACTTTTAAAAAATGTTTTGAAGTAGTATAATTATAGTTAAGTAGTAGTATAAATTGGAGGTAAATATGTCAGAGAAAAAAATGAACATGATAGTTTGCGGAGGGTGAAACTCGAAAATAGGGCCAGGGGCCTTGTCAGATATCTTAAGAGATCTTCCTAAAAAAGAAGATAAAAACTTAATAGTAGGATATGAATCTTCAGATGATGCAGCCGTTTATAAAATATCTGAAGATAAGGCGATTATTCAAACTTTAGATTTCTTCACAACGATGATTAATGATCCATATTTATATGGTCAAATAGCAGCTACTAATGCACTAAGTGATGTGTATGCAATGGGTGGGGAAGTTATTTCAGCATTGAATATCGTTGCCTTCCCAGAAAATATGGACTTAGAAATATTACATCAAATATTAAAAGGTGGAGCTGAGAAAGTTCATGAAGCAGGGGGAGTGCTTGCTGGAGGGCACTCTATTCATGATGCTACACCAAAATATGGTTTATCAGTAACAGGAATTGTTCATCCTGATAAAATATTACAAAATAACAATTGTAAAGTAGGGGATTTACTAATAGTAACAAAACCTTTAGGTGTAAGTATTATTAATACAGCCCATATGGTTAAAGAGTGTTCTGAAGAAGCATTTGCTCAAAGCGTTAAACAAATGACAACACTTAATAAATACTCTGCTCAAATGATGAAAGATTTCAACGTAAATAGTTGTACAGATATCACAGGATTTGGTTTCCTAGGACATCTTGTAGAGATGCTAGATGGCAAATATTCTGCAGAAGTATATACAAAAGATATTCCATATATTGAAGAAGCATATAAATGTGCTAATGAATTTGTTATTACTGCCGGTGGACAATTAAACAGAACGTTTGTTGAGCCGAATGTAGAATATCAGGTTAAAGACTTTGCATTAGAAGAAATCATGTATGATCCACAAACTTCAGGTGGGTTATTAATAAGCTTACCAGAGGATGAAGCACATGAATTATTAGAAAAACTTAATACTCTTGAAATTAAGAGTGCTATCGTAGGAAAAGTTATAGAAAAACAAGAAAAAGCAGTTATCGTTAAATAGAACTGTTATAAAAGGAGAATATAAGTATGAAAAAAGAAATTCTAGACGCACAAGGTTTAGTTTGTCCAATGCCAGTTATTCAAACAAAAAAATTATTAGTGGATAATGATGTAGTCGAAACAATTGTAGATAACGTTATTGCTACACAAAATTTAGAAAAAATGGCAACTCAATTAGGATATAACTTTGCGGTAAAAGAGGAAGCAAAAGATAAATACATCGTTACAATCTCTAAAGGAGAGGTTACTGAAGGTGTAGTTGTTGATACATTATGTGATACATGTGTTGTACCTGTAACTCAAGCTATACGTGTATTAGAAGAAGAAACAAAAGTCACGTTATTAGTAAAAACTGAAGACAGTGTTGAAAGTCTTAGAAAATTTGCCGATAAAAATAGTTATGAATTTAAAGTTTCTGATATTGAAGGTGGCTTTAAAGTAGAAATTACTAAAGAAGAAGCACCGCAATTAGAAGTTGCTCCAGTTGTTAAAGATGATAGCTACATTGTTGTAATTAACAAAGATCAAATGGGGCATGGTAGTGAAGAGCTAGGTAAAAGATTAATAAAAGCTTATCTATACGCTTTAGGGGAACAAGAAGTATTACCTAAAAAAATTATTTTCTACAATAATGGAGGAGTTTTAGTAGATAAAACTCGTAGTCATGTAATTGAAGAATTAAAAACACTAGAAGATGCTGGTGTAGAAATAGTTTGTTGTGGAGCATGTATTGACTATCATAAGATTGACTTAGCAGTTGGTAATCCAACAAACATGTACTTCATCGTAGAAGATATGAGAAAAGCGAACAAAGTAATTCAACCATAGGAGGAAATAGCGTGGAAGAAGGTTTAATTGTTTTTAATAGTACGCATGATTCGATAAAGGCTGATAACATTTGTTTAGAAAGAAAACTTGCAGCATCATTAATCCCTACTCACCCATCAATAAGTATAGGATGTGGTTTTATGCTAAAAACAGCATGGGATAATTTTGATAACATTGTAAGAATGTTACAAGAGGAAAATATTGAATATCGTGGACTATACTATTCTAAAAAAACTGGAATCAAGAGAGTAATAAAAGAATTAGAAGATTATAAAATTAAATAAAATTTTGAATAGAGATTAACATAGAGAAAGATTAAAATGTTTGATTTAATTTTCTTAAATAATCTCTATTCTTAATATAGTGTAAAGGTGAAATATATGAATAACAATGTAATTATTGGTACGGCAGGGCACATCGATCACGGTAAGACTACGTTGATTAAGGCTCTGAGCGGAATTGAGACAGATACTACTCAAGAAGAAAAAGATAGGGGGATGTCTATTAACCTTGGGTTCGCATATTTTGATCTACCGAGTGGAAAAAGATGTGGAGTTGTTGATGTTCCTGGCCATGAGAGGTTTATTAAAAATATGCTTGCTGGGGTTAGTGGTATAAACTTAGTTTTACTACTAGTTGATTCTAGAGAAGGAATCATGCCACAGACTAAAGAACATATTGATATTTTAACGTTATTAGGGATAGAAAATTATATTATCGTAATGACGAAAATAGATTTAGTTGAAGAAGAATATAGAGAATTAGTAAAAGAAGATATCCAAGAATTTATTTCAGGTACAGTTCTTGAAAATTCTCCAATAATTGAAGTTGATTCAATTAGCAAAAAAGGACTTGATACATTATTAGCTACAATCGATAAGAAAACAGAAGATATCGCAGCAAAAAATGTTGAGAAAAATGCTAGAATTAACATTGACCGTTCATTCCAAGTAAAAGGATTTGGAACAGTTGTAACAGGAACTCTTACAGAAGGTGTTATAAATGTAGGAGATGAATTAGTAATTTATCCAAAAGAAGTAAAAGCAAAAGTTAGAAATATTCAAGTTCACTCGAAGGATGTAGAAACTGCCTATGCAGGGCAAAGAACAGCTATAAACTTAGCGAATATTAAGTTTGATGATGTGAAACGTGGTGATACATTAGCCACTGCAGGTTCATTAACAAAAACATATATGCTTGATACTGAAATCAAACTAATAAATGATGAGAGAGCAAATCTTGAATTATGGGATAGAGTACGTGTTTATATCGGTACTGAGGAAGTAATGGCACGTGTTGTACCACTTGGAACAGATTTATTAAAAGCTGGAGAAAGTAGTTTTGCGCAGCTTCGACTTGAAGAAGAAATTGCGGTTAAAAACTATGATAAATTTATTATACGTACATATTCACCTATGATCACAATAGGTGGAGGAGTAATATTAGATGCTAATCCTAAAAAACACAGTAGATTTAATGAAGAAGTCTTAGAAAAACTGAAAGTTCAGCTTGAAGGTAATACAACTGATTTAATTGCCAACTATTTATTATCGCATACTGACTACTTAAATTCTAAAGAGAATATTTTAAAAGAACTTCAACTTCCTAAAGAAGAGGTTGAGGAGTCACTAACACAATTAGTAGAAAACACTACAATCTATGAAACAAAATTAGGCTATATTCATAAGAAAAAATATGATGAAGTGTTAGAAAAACTTAAGAAACTATTAAGTGACTACCACAATAGATATAAATTAAAAGTAGGAATTCCTAAGATTGAAGTACTTTCTAAGTTTAAAATCTCTCAAAAAGAAATGTTAGAGTTATTAGACTTATTCATACTAAATAACGAAATTCGCTTAGAAGGTAATTTAGTTGCAGAAAAAGATTTCGTAGTTAATTATGATAAAAAACAACTGGCAGAAAAAGAAAGAATTGAAAAAGCATTACTAGATGGTGGCTTCACACCTCCAAGTGTTAAAGAACTAACAAATGGAGAAAAAGCAAATGTTGAGTTGTTAGAATCTCTTATAGATAATACGGTAGTAAGACTAGATGCTGATTTAGTTTTACATGAAAAAGTATTTAAAGATGCTGTTCAAAAAGTAGAAGATCATTTTAAAACTAATGATCAAATAGGACTAGCAGAATTTAGAGATATGACAGGTTCTAGTAGAAAGTACTCTATGGCCATTTTAGAGTATATGGATAAAATTGGCATAACTAGACGCTTAGAAAATTATAGAGTTTTAGTTAAGAAATAAATATTGAAGGGAGCTAGGTTGTTTATAACTTAGACAGGGTAAGTAATATGAGTTATTATTTTGATTACGGTGCAACGTCACTAAAAAAACCAAAAGAAGTAGCTGATAAAGTCTATGAGGTATTGTCATCGGCAAAGTATGCCAATGCTTCAAGAGGTAGTTATTATGAAGCAAATAATGCATTCCGCGAAGTTTTTGAAGCGAGAAGTGATGTTGCAAAATTTTTCGGTATTAAGGAAGAAGATAGGGTTGTCTTTACTAGTAATTCTACGGAAAGCTTAAATATTGCGATTTTAGGATTATTGGAAAAAGAAGATCACGTTATTACGACTTCTATGGAGCATAATTCAGTTTTAAGACCGATATATTTAGCGCATGAAACAATAGGTTGTGAATATACTATTGTTAAAGCTGGTAAAACAGGATTAATCGATTATGATGAACTAGAAAAAGCTATTAAACCTAATACGAAGATGATTGCTATTACACATAGTTCTAACATAACAGGAAGTATAGTGGATCTAGAAAAAGTTGCGGATATTTGTAAAAGACATAATATTATTTCAGTTGTAGATGCTTCGCAAACAGCAGGAGTAGTACCTATTAATATGGATGAATTGGGAATAGATGTATTATGCTTTACTGGACACAAAAGTTTATATGGGCCGCAGGGAATAGGTGGTCTATGTGTGAGACTTAAAGAACCAGAGATTAAGAGATTTAAAGTAGGTGGAAGTGGTGTTAGAACATTTGATGAGAAACACCCTGGGGAATATCCACTGCGCTTAGAAGCGGGTACTTTGAATACTTCTGGAATCCTAGGTTTACATGAGGGAATAAAATATATAAATAAGCATGGCATTGAAAATCTTTATAAAAAACAAGTCGACTTTGCGAATAGATTCTATAATGAATTAAAAGACTTAGAGTGTTTAGAGTTCTATGGAGATTTTACAAAAGATCGTACTGCGGTAGTAGCATTAAACTTCAAAGGAATATCAGCCTCAGACGTTGCAGATGTTCTTGCTGAAGAATACGATATTGCAGTTAGGCCTGGAGCACATTGTGCACCTTTAATGCATGAAGTATTGGGAACAAAAGAACAAGGGATAGTAAGGTTCTCATTTTCAAGTATGAATACAGATGAGGAAGTAGACTACGCTATTAACGCTATAAAAACATTAGCAAAAGAAATTTAGGAGAAATATTATGTCAAAACAATTATTATCACAAATTCCTGCAATAAATAAGATTTTATTATTAGATGAAGTGAAATCATTAATTCAAGAGTATACAGAAGTAGGAGTAAAATCAGCGATAAAAAACTATATTAATGAAATCAAACAAGAAATATTAAACGAAGAACTACATGAAGTTCCAAGTTTAGAGAATATTGTAGAAGAAGTTACACAAATAGTGAAAAGTGAAGATAAAAATTCTTTACGTCGAGTTATTAATGCAACTGGAACAATTTTACATACAAATTTAGGACGTAGTTTGCTAAGCCAGAAGATTAAAGAAAACATTGAAAGTGTAGCTTTTAACTATTCTAACCTTGAGTTTGATATTGATAATAAAAAACGCGGTAGTCGTTATGTTCATCTTATTGATATTATCAAAAAATTAACAGGAGCAGAAGACGTACTTGTAGTTAACAACAACGCGGCGGCGGTATTATTAACATTGAATACTCTAGTTAAAGATAAAGAAATAGTAGTCTCTCGTGGAGAACTGGTAGAAATCGGTGGAGCATTTAGAATTCCTGAGATTATTAAATTAAGTGGAGGTACTCCTGTAGAAGTAGGTACTACGAATAAAACACACTTAAAAGACTATAAGAACGCGATTACTGACAATACAGGGGCGTTACTAAAAGTTCATACTAGTAACTATAAGATTGTAGGATTCACTAAAGAAGTATCAAATGAAGAAATATCATATCTTGCTCGTGAGAATGAACTGGTATCTATAAATGACTTAGGAGGCGGTCAATTTGTTGATTTCTCTAAATTTGGCTTACCATATGAACCAACTGTAAAAGAGGTTCTGAATAGTGGTATTGATATTGTAACATTTAGTGGAGATAAACTTCTTGGAGGTCCACAGGCAGGTATTATTGTTGGTAAGAAAGAATATATCGAACAAATGAAGAAGAACCAACTTACTCGTACATTACGTGTAGATAAGATGACTCTAGCAGCTCTAGAAGCTACATTGAAATTATATCTAGATGAAAAAGAAGCGTTGGAACACATTCCTACATTACACATGATTTCATTATCAAAAGAACGTTTATTTGAAAAAGCAGAAGTACTGAAAACAAGACTTAGCGACTTAGACTTCAAGATTACAATAGCTGAAGATAAAGCAGAAGTAGGTGGTGGAAGTTATCCAGCAAGTTATTTAGATAGTGTTGTAGTTAAATTAGAGCATCCAAGACTAAGTGCGACAGATATTGAACGTCGATTATTAGAAGTAGAAATTCCAATTATTACACGTATCAAAGATAACGAGCTTATCTTTGATATGAGAACTCTTCGTACTAGAGAATTTGATTTAGTAAAACAAGCATTAATAGAAGTTGTGAAGTAAAGATAGAATTTAAGTTGCAGTAAGTTGCACGTTAAATAATATTTGATAAAATCAGAAGGTGAGTATATGTTTAGAGAAATAAATATAGAAGATGCACAAGAAGTTGCAGAAATCTGTAAAGTAGCATTAGACTATGATGTAGATGTTGAAAACGTGAAAAGACAAATAGAGAAACTAACTAATGACAAGAAACAGCATATTATTATAGGCTATGAAGACGAAAATACAAGAAAGATTATAGGATTTGTTCATGCCCAAATGTATGAAAGTTTTTATAGTGATCTTGGTTTAAATATTCTAGGACTTGCTGTTAATCCTGATTTTAAAGGTAAAGGAATAGGTAAAAAACTTATGAGTAAGTTAGAAAACTATGCCGTAGACAATAATATTAGTTTTATTAGATTAAATTCTGCCTTGAAACGTGAAGATGCGCATAATTTCTATGAACATATTGGTTATACCTGTGATAAAGTTCAAAAAAGGTTTATAAAGGTATTTGAGTAAGGATGTTGAAACAGAAGTTTGACAGTTTAACTCACTTTTATAGAATTTAAAAAGATTTATATAATTACATGTAAAGTGTTTAATTATGTAAATCTTTTTCGTTTGTTTTCGGTTTATAGAGAAAATAGATAGATGTAAAATTCCGCACTAACTCCACATGAATTTGCATGAGAATTTTATTAGAGATGAAGCTTTATAAAAATTATGAAGGTTTTAATTACAAAATGTTTCCTCTTTTGTAATATTAGGTTATAATAGTAAGGTGTTAGAATTATAAATAGATATTGATATAGGAGGAACCATGTCAGATTTAGAAAAATTATTTTTTAAGATAGATAAACAGGTAGAAGAGAACAAAGGTGAAGGGTTGTATTTTGATTCTTTAGTGAATTACTTAACTTTGGAGAATGATGAGGATTATTTTGATATTGTCGACAATTTCTCTAAAGAGGATATTAAAAAAGCTTATCAGTTTTTACTATTAAAAGCTCTTAAAGAGTTAAATAACCCTAGTTATGACATTACACCAGAAGTGATAACTATGTATGTATCTCATATTTTAGAGTGTTTATACAATAACGAGAAGATTTCTGTAGCTGATTTTGCTAGTGGAAGTGGAAACTTTTTAATTAATTTATCAGCTTTATCAAAAGGAGACTATGAGTTAACTTCTGTTGATGTTGATAATAACTACGCTAGATTACAACAAAATATTTTCAATTTATTAGAAACTAATGTTGAAATTATTAACCAAGATGCTCTTAAACCATTAAATATTAAGAAGCAAGATGTTATCATCAGTGATGTACCTTTTGGCTATTATTCAGATGAGGATAACAGCCTAAACTATAAACTTTGCAGTGCAGAAGGATACAGTTTAAATGCTTTACTATTTATCGAACAAGCTGCTAATTACTTAAATGATAATGGTGTAGGGGTATTAGTAGTACCTAAGAAAGTTCTTGAGCTTGAAGACAATTTCAAGAAATTTTTAGAAGAAGATATTAATCTAAATGCGGTAATTACTTTACCTGATGAGATGTTCAAAAATGCTTCTCAACAAAAAGCTATTATTTTAATAACTAAAAAAGAACAAACTAAATTGCCAAATCAAGTATTCTTAGCACAAGTACCTAGCCACAAAAATAAAGATGGTTATGCTAATTTTATTGAAGAATTTAAAAATTGGTTATCAGAAAAATAGCATCATTAATGTATAAATAAAAAGGTTATTTTCGTAGAAATATGTTAATAAATTGCTATTAAAGGTTGACAAGAACGTGAGAATATAATACAATATGTAAGTAGATTGCTTAAAGAGCAGTCTTATTGATTGAATGTTTGTATTTATTTTATATCTTAAACATTTAATTAAGTATTAAATTAAGATTTTGTAGTATCGGAGGGAGGGAAATCCAATGTCAAAAACTGTAGTTCGTAAAAATGAATCACTAGAAGATGCACTACGTCGTTTCAAACGTGCTGTTTCTAAAAACGGAACTATCCAAGAAGTTCGTAAACGTGAGTTTTATGAAAAACCAAGCGTTCGTCGTAAGAAAAAATCTGAAGCGGCTAGAAAACGTAAATATTAATAATTGGTAATTAACACGCAATTTATTAATAAAATCTAAAAATTTTCCCTCTTTTAGATTTATTTAGAAATAATGACCTCATCGTAAGATGAGGTTTTTTTATATCTATTATTAATGAATAGAGCATCACTTGTTAAAAAAGAGAAACTGTGTTATTCTAATTTTAATTATAAACATTAGGAGAATAGTATGTTTGCAATAATTTGTTTAAATGTTATGTTATTAATCTCATGTTGGTATTTGATTGCGGAAAATCAAAAGAATAAATCTAAAATTAATAGTTTAGAAGATGATTTAAATAAAGCAATTAAAAGATTATCAGCATTAGAAGAGGGAGTGACTCAAAAATCGTGATTTCGT